>NZ_CP086107.1:334369-668738 GCF_016765655.2 Skermanella mucosa | reverse complement strand
GGTCGCGATTTCCTCTCCGACACCGAGGGCGTGAGCACGACGTGGTTGACCGAATACATCCACCCAGACGACCAACCGCACGTCTGGGGGACGATCCAGGAGGCCATCCGGACGAAGGGTGTCTTCGACCTGGAGCATCGAGTTCGGCAGGTGGACGGAACCCTGGGCTGGGCGCACTCACGGGCGGCACCAATCCTGGACACCGATGGAGAGGTCACTGAGTGGTTTGGGGTTGCCAGCAATGTGACCCCACGCAAGCAAGCAGAAGAAGCCGTGCGCGCGAGCGAAGAACGTCTCAGGAATGCCTTTGCGATCAGGACGGTCGGCGTCATGTTCTGGGGGCAAGGGTTCGGCCTCACCGAGGTGAACGACGCTTTCCTGACCATGACAGGCTTCAGCCGGGAGGAGGCGCTCGGACTAACATGGCAGGAACTGACCCCCGAGGAGTTCCACCAGGCCTCGCTCAAGGCGGTCGAGGAGGTGGCCACGCTGGGCGAGAGCACCCCGTACGAGAAGCAGTATTTCCGCAAGGACGGATCGCGCTGGTGGGGCCTGTTCGCGGCGCGCAGGATCGGGGATGAGGTGGTCGAGTTCGTGCTCGACGTCACCCGGCGCAAGCTCGCCAAGGCGGCGCTGCGCGAGACCGAACAACGCTTCCGCCTTGTCGTCGAGAACGCGCGCGACTACGCGATCTTCATCACCGACGAGCAGGACACGATCACCGACTGGTTCCCAGGTGCCGCGAACGTGTTCGGCTGGAGCGCCGAGGAGATAGTGGGCCAGTCGAGTACCATCCTGTTCACACCCGAGGACCGGGAGAAGAAGGTGCCCGCATGGGAGTTCGATACCGCCCGCCGGGAAGGTGCCGCACCCAACGTGCGCTGGCACCTGCGCAAGGACGGTCAGCGCGTGTTCATCGAGGGCCAGAACGTAGCCCTGCGCCACACCAACGGGAGCTTGCGCGGCTTCCTGAAGATCGGCCAGGACGTCACCGCCCGTCATGCCGCCGAGATGGCCTTGCGGGCGTCGCGCGACGAGGCGGAAGAGGCTAACCGGGCCAAGTCGCGTTTCCTGGCGGCAGCGAGCCACGATCTGCGCCAGCCCGTGACCGCGGCGAACCTCTACATGGACCTGCTGCAGCGTCGCTTGGCCGCCCCTGACCACCGGAACTTGGCCGACCTGGTCCGGACCTCGCTCGACGGCCTGTTGGGCCTGCTCAACGGCCTGCTGGAAATTGCCCGGCTGGACGCCGGCATCGTGCAGCCCGACATGCAGCTGGTCGCACTGGACGACCTGCTCCATCGTCTGTGCTTGGAGTTCGAAGCCCAGGCCCAGGCAGCCCGCTTATGGCTTCAGGTGCCGCCCACCTCGGCGGTGGTGTCCACGGACCGGCTGCTGCTGGAGTTAATCCTGCGCAACCTGATTGGCAATGCGCTCAAATACACCCAGCGCGGCGGCGTGTCGGTAGAGACGCTGGAAGACGATGACACGGTACGGATCGATATCCGGGACACGGGAACGGGCATCCCGAAGGACCTGCTGGACCGGATCTTCGACGATTTCTACCAGGCCGGTGATCCTGCCGGGCAGAGCCGGGGCTTCGGTATCGGGCTGGCGACGGTGCGCCGGGCCACCCGGGCGCTGGACTGCCGGCTTGAAGTTGAGTCCAAGCCAGGGCGTGGCTCGGTCTTTTCCATCTGGCTGCCGAAAGCCGAAGAGGGAGGGCGTACGAGGTTGGAGCCTGTCCCGGTGCCGGCCACGGACGTGGAGGATCTATCGGGGCATACGATCCTCATGGTCGAGGACGATCTCCTGATCGGCATGGCCCTGGCGATGGAGTTGGAGGAGACCGGTCTCACCATCGTCCGGGCCAACCGGTACATGTCAACGCGTATGAGACAGCTGCTCGTTTTGTCGTAGCTCAGGGTTGGGGCTGACTGCCGGCGGGGTGGTTTTCCCACGGCCGTTCGTCCGCTTCCAGGATGCCGGCGCTCTCGGGCCGCGCAAGGCCCTTCCGTCCCGCCCCGTGGGCGGGTCCCTCGAGAAGGACCTTGCCCGTTCCCTCGTGCGCCGGCGGTGAGGTCGGCAGGCCGGGACGGCGGGATGGCCGCTGTTCAGCCGAACATCGGGATGAGGGATGTGCGCCGCCGCCTTCCTTCGGCGCGGCCGGCGGGTTGATCCAGACCGCCGCGGGCGGTGCGGGAGCTTCGGGCCGCTTGCTCACGAAGCGTTCGGGATGCCGGCGGTGGACGTCATCGAGCACTGCCTGCCGTGCCGACCGGATCGCGCCGGTGTCGCCATAGTGGACCTGGTGCGGCGTCATCAGCGCCAGCCCGGAGTGCCGGTGCACGGTGTTGTACCAGGCGAAGAAGGTGCGGCAGAACACCCGGGCGTCCTGGATCGAGCCGAAGCGCTCGGGGAAGTCGCGATGGTACTTCAGCGTCTTGAACTGCGCCTCGGAGAACGGATTGTCGTTGGACTGCTGCGGCCGGCTGTGGCTGCGCGTCACGCCGAGGTCGGCCAGCAACTCGACCACCGCCCTGGCCTTCATGGCGCCGCCGCGGTCGGCATGCAGCGTCAGCCGGTCACGGGCGACACCCTGTTTGCGCACGGTCTGCCGGATCAGCCGCTCGGCAAGCGCGGCGCTTTCCCGGTAGGCTACCGTCCACCCCACCACGGCGCGGCTGAAGATGTCGAGAATGACGTACAGGCACAGCCACGTGCCCTTGACCGGCCCCTTCAGCTTGGTGATGTCCCAGCTCCACACCTGGTTGGGGCCGGTGGCCAGCAGTTCGGGCTTGGTATAGACCGGATGCCGGCGCTGCTGCCGGCGCTCCCGAACCTCGTCATTGGCGGCCAGCAGGCGGTACATGGTGCGCACCGAGCACAGGTATCGCCCCTCGTCGAGCAGCGTGGCGTAGACCTGGGCCGGGGCGGCATCGACGAAGCGCTCGCTGTGCAGCAGGTCGAGAACCTGACGGCACTCGGTCCTGCTCAGCGCGCGCGGAGGAGAGGGCCGGCGCACCGGCGGGAGGGGCGGCCCGACCTGGCGCAGCCTGTCGCGATGGCGGTAGAAGCTGGCGCGGGGGACGCCGAGCGCCCGGCAGGCGGTGGCGACGTCCACGGCCGGGACCGCCTGCTCGATGGCGGTCATCACCTGCGCTCGCCCGGATCGGTCGAGCCGAGTGAGGTCTCCAGCAGCTGAGCGACTTTTTTTTGGAGCTCGATGATCGCCTCGGCGCGGGTGAGCTGGTCGCGCAGGCGAGCGTTCTCCCGCTCCAGGCGCACCACGTCGTTCTTGTGAGGATTGGCCGGCGCGCTCTTCGGCCCCGATCTGGCCGGCGCCGGTCCGTGCAGCGTGCCGGCGTCGCGCTGTCGGCGCCACCGTCCGACATTGGACGAGTACAGACCTTCACGACGCAGGATGGCGCCGACATCACCGGGACGGGCGCGGTCGATCTCGTCCAGGATGCGCAGCTTGTCGGCCACGCTGAACGTCCGGCGCTGGGGCCGGTCACTCACCTCCGGGTCCGGTGGTGAAAGCGGGGTTCCGGTTTGGGGTAGGGAAGTCATGCTCATCAGGTCCTCAACAGCGCCCTCTACTGATCAGTTCAGCAGGCAACTGTCTCATCCGACGTTGGCACAGAGGGCGGCGCGGGTGAGCTGGTCGCGCAGGCGAGCGTTCTCCCGCTCCAGGCGCACCACGTCGTTCTTGTGAGGATTGGCCGGCGCGCTCTTCGGCCCCGATCTGGCCGGCGCCGGTCCGTGCAGCGTGCCGGCGTCGCGCTGTCGGCGCCACCGTCCGACATTGGACGAGTACAGACCTTCACGACGCAGGATGGCGCCGACATCACCGGGACGGGCGCGGTCGATCTCGTCCAGGATGCGCAGCTTGTCGGCCACGCTGAACGTCCGGCGCTGGGGCCGGTCACTCACCTCCGGGTCCGGTGGTGAAAGCGGGGTTCCGGTTTGGGGTAGGGAAGTCATGCTCATCAGGTCCTCAACAGCGCCCTCTACTGATCAGTTCAGCAGGCAACTGTCTCATCCGACGTTGGCACAGAGGGAACAGCGTAGCCGCCGCGCAGACACGCCTCGATGAACAGTCAACCCGCTTCGACCTAGTTCTCTCCGACTACCAGCTCGGGGACGGCAACGGGCTGCAGGTTATCGAAACCGTCAGGAAGCGATGGCCCGCGCCGGCCATCCTGCTGACCGGCGACACCGCTCCGGACATCCTGCAGCAGGCCCGGAAAGCATCGGTGCGTCTCATGCACAAGCCTGTGCCCAATCAGGCGCTTCGACAGGCGATCGCGGAACTCCTCGCCGTTGACCGGGAGGAGCGATAGCCCTTCGTCATCTCCGAACCGGTATCATGCCGTGCTGCGTGGACGACCCTTTGCGGCGGAATTCCCCTGTACGACTGGCTGTGGGTTACCCTCGGCCGGGAGCACGCGTTCGGGCGGCAGCTCGACCGTCACCTCGGTGCCGATACCGGGCTCGCTCGACATCCTGACCGTGCCGCCATGACTCTCCACCAGCTGGCGCACCAGCGGCAGTCCCAACCCAGTCCCCTGGGCCGGACGCGCCCGCCGGCTGTCGGACTGCTCGAACGGTAGGAAGACGCGCGCCAGATCCCTGGCCGGAATGCCGATGCCCGTGTCGGTGACGATGACGACCGTGTGTCCGTCGGCGAGCCGCTCCACCGCGACCTCGATCCGACCACCCTCGGGCGTGAACTTGACCGCGTTGGAAAGCAGGTTGTCCAGGACCTGCCGAAGCCGCAGCGGGTCGCCCAGTACCATCATGCCGCCGGCGACAGACGTGAGATCGACCGTGACGCCGGCGGCGCTGGAGGCCTCCCGCAGCCCCCGGATCGCCTCGGCTGCCAACCTGTCCAAGGCGACCGCCTCCTCCCGGAGCTCCAGCTTGCCGGCGTCGAGCTTGGCCAGGTCGAGGATGTCGTTGATCAGCGCCAGCAGGCGCTGACCGGAAAGGTGGATGTCGCCGACATACTCCGCCTGGCGGCCGGCCAGACGGCCGAAGATGCCGCTCATCAGTGCTTCCGAGAAGCCGAGGATGGCGTTCAGCGGCGTGCGCAGCTCGTGGCTGACATTGGCCAGGAAGTTGGATTTGGCCTCGTTGGATCGCACGGCCATGTCGCGTGCGACGACGAGGCTCTCGCTCAGGTCCCGGAGCTGCCGGTTGGTTGCCAGGAGCTTCTTTTCGGACCGCATGTGGCGGCGCATCAGCCAAGCCAGCGCCCCCACCACCACGACGAAGCCGGCGCCGTAGCCCAGCAGCTTCATCTGGAAGACGCTGACCTGATGCTGTATCCGCCCGACCAGCACATTCTGCTGGTCTCCCATGGCAAGCTGCATGCGCCGGTGGACGGTCACGGCTTCTTGGGCTCCGCGGTCCGCCAGCGTCCGGAAAGCCGTCGGATCGGACCGGAGCAGGGGCAGGTCACCGTCGATCCGGTCCAGGACCCGCCGGACCTCCGCCACGCCGTCCTCGCGCCCGGCAGCCCAGGTGTGCCAGCCGGCGCTGCCCGGCTCCGGAAACGCATTCAGCCGGTTGAACACGTTGTCGAGCCGAAGCATCACCTCCTCGACCGCCTCCGGCCGACTGTTCAGCTCAAGCGCCCGGACAGCCACCTGGAAGCGCAGCAGATCGGCGGAGAGTTCGCCATCGTACCGTTCCCCCGCACCACTGGAGACTTCGACCGACCGCTGGATCCCGATCAAGTCGGGGATCAGCATCGGCATGCTGCACAGCACCAGCACGAACGACACCGTCCAGACGATCTTGCCCAGATCCATGAGAGACTTCCCATGCCTGCGGATCGGCACAGGATGCATCATGCCCATCAGAAATGTGCGAAACCTAAGGAATTATGCTTCACGGTCACTTAAGACTGTGTGAAGCCAGGCTCGTGGTCCCTCGGAAGGCCATGCAGCGGGTCGAATGCCGCGGGCACGGGGATGTCCCGCTGGGTGTCCGTGCCTGTCAGGCGGAGACCAGTTGGAGGCTGCGGGTCGGTGCGCCCGAGCTTTCCGAGAAGCCGTTGTTCATGGCCCAGATCGCGGCCTGGGTGCGGTTGTTGACGTCGATCTTGCGCAGCAGCGTCTTCAGGTGGACCTTGACGGTCGCCTCGGTGATGCCGAGCTTGTTGGCGATCAGCTTGTTGCTGGCCCCGGTGACCAGCAGCTGCAGGATCTCCTGCTCGCGAGGCGACAGGCCGCGGACCGAGTTCAGGGGCGACGGTGCGCTGCTGATGTCGAGCAGCATGGAGGCGAGATTGGTCGGGAACACCTTCTCGCCCAGCATGACCAGCTGGAGCGACTGGATCAGGGCTTCGGGCGAGACGTTCTTGCTTAGGAAGCCGTCGGCGCCGGCCCCCATGGCAGCGCGCAGCACATCGACCGACAGGTCGTCGGCCAGCACGACGATCCGGGCAGTGGGATAGGCAGCCCGGAGCTGCTGCAGGTCGGCCTCAATCGCCACCGGCTGTCCCGTGATCACAAGCCCCGGCACTTCGGCAGCCTCTCCGGCAGACAAGGCCAGCTCGACCGTGCTGAACTCAGCGCCCGCCTCGAAGCAGGTGCCGCACAGCAGATGCTTCAGGCCCTGGCGGAACAGCCGGTTGGGTTCGATCAGGATGGTGCGGGACGTGGTCATGGCGACTCTCCAGATGTGTTGAGGATCGAACGGCGGCGTGCTCCGAGGCGGTAGGGTACGGCGCGTTCGATGCTGCGTTGGAGAAACACTGCCCGAAAAACTCCCAGCAATAAAGATAAAATTAACACTTTATCGCGGATAAATGGTTCTATGCGGGCTGCTGGATCTACCGAGGTGTCCTCAGCCTTTCAGCATGATCGACCACTCTCATTGCGGAGGAGCGGTTGACGAAGAACATAGGCCGCTGTCTCCCATACCTGGTTCTCTAGCGACCCGTAACCCTTCGTTAACCATGATCAGCTAGAACAACCAGGCCGGCCAGTTCCCTCCTGTTATGGTCGGCAAGGTGAAGTAATTACCTAAGTTGCCTACGAAGCTGGTATTCTATTGATTCCTCAATCACTTGGGCGACGGGACGAAGGTAGCACGTCCCGTCGTTCAGTGCGTCTAATCGGCGTCCACCCAGGTAGTGTACGGATGCCGCGACAGGGCTGAGTTCGAGTACGGCGGATCTCCGATGACCTCGAAACCAATCCATTCAGGCTTCTCAAACGGCTGGTCGGGGTCGTGAAGCTCGACCTCGGCCATAACAAGCCCGGCGTTAACACCTTGGAACTCATCGATCTCCCAGACCACTCCGGCATGAGGCACCTTGGGCGGACCTTCTCGATCAGGGGATGATGGCACAGCGAGGCGAGCATCTCCTCGGCGTGGTCGACCGGGATCCGGTACTCGTACTCGTCCCGCACGAGGCCTGCCGGCTGGCTCTTGATCGTCAGGAAGGCTAAGTCACCGGCTCGCCGGACCCGGATGGTCGGCGGGTCACCGCTCTGCTTCAGATAGCCTTGACGGTACGGTTCACCGCCCGTGTTCCTCGGCCACCCATCGCGGACCAGGAACTTCCTCTCGATCTCCAGAGGCATCTTCTCTCCAAAGCTCAACTTGATCTTCGACGGGCCTCAACAGCCTCGTGCTCGCTTGATCGCGATGCGCTTGGACGTCATCACCCAGGGGCACAGCTCAACTGAAGCTGGCAGGCGAGAAGCGCAAAGACAGTTTACTTCCTAAAATTTCACGTTTGAGCCTATAATCTTTCGTATATGGCCTTTTAGGCAGGTGCAGAGTTCTAAAATATGTGCAAAAAGAAAGGCGGCCTGAGTCTAGGGAGGAAACGCCCAAAGAGGCGTCGCGGTATCGCTACCGCACTGCAACAATGAGCCCAGAGCCAAATTTGTTCAATGGAAAATGCAGGTCTACATGCCTGCATTCCACTGGATCATTATCTCCCATCTAACTTGTTACTCCGCACTAACACGCTTGCGGCGAGGAATGGCTTAGGTCAACCTCAACGGAGATCGCTTTGCCTCCGGTGTTGGAAATCAGTGCTCCAGAGCGGATCGGGAGACGGCCTTGTCTCGCCTGCTATCGAGACTTAAAGCACCAGGCCCCGTGAACACGAGCAGCAGGAACACGAAGCAGTAGAGGATGGCGGCATCGCCGCCGTTCAGCACCGGGAAAAAGCTTCGGGGAGCATGGAACATCCAGTACGCCACCGCCATCTCGCCGGCGAGCAGGAACGCGACGGGCCGCGTGAACAGCCCTGCCAGGATCAGCAGACCGCCGCCGAATTCCATGACGGCGCCGATCCAATGGAGCGACATGACGGCGGGCAGCCCATTCGCCGGCGGGGCCGGAAACCCGAACAGTTTCTGCGTGCCATGCTCCATGAAGATCAGGGCCGTCACGATCCGTAGCGCCGCCAGGGCATAGGGCGTGTAGCGATCAAGGGTTCTTACGTGTTGCATGTCGTTCCTAACTCAGTTGGATCGGCAGTTCCGGATTGCATCCGGGTTTGGCCAGACAGAGGGCTGGCCACCTGTTTATACCGACTCCATCTCGTTTAGCGTAGTGCCCAACCCGTACTTAGCCACCGCCAGCTGGTCGCCGCCGAGTAGGTCAGTTGAGCCGGGCCATCGAGCACGGCGACACAGCCCGTCATGGTTGTACGTCAAGGTCGTTCGCGGGGACCCGGATGCACGGAACGCAGTGGAGGAAGGTGGGCGGAACAGGATTGATCCCACATCCGGAAGACATCCTGCTTTCCCCTGGTTCGATGAAATCGGACCGGGGATGCCCCCTGGCGAGAGCCCTTAATGTCGTTCTCAGCGACATTTTCCCAGCGACAGATGCCCTTGTGGAGGGCATTCGAAGCCAGATCGGCCGGCACCGAAAATATGACCCACAGGCACATTATGGATGGGTTGATTCACCCCACCCTCTGCCTCATCCTGGGATTTTCCCAAGATGCCGATGTGTGATTATCCCACATCGGTCCCGCTTGATGCGAGCGACGAGGTATTCGGATGTTGTCCCCTCGCTGTTAGGTCTAGGTTACCTAGACCTAGAATTGTGCCTGTTCGTTCCGTTCTTCAGCTTCGGTAACCGAATGTGATCATCGTCGGCTCTCTTGAGGGCATAGGTAATCTACACCCACCTATCTCGGTTACCGAGATCGCCTCCGTTCTAGAGTTAAGTTACCCAACTCTATCGGCATCGCCATGTCGCGATCACCCCTCCTTCGCCGCCCGTGCCGCAGCGGTCGCCTCGTCCATCTGCCGGCGCCGCTCCCTCACTGCAGGCTCGTCCTTCGTCTGCGCCCGGCGGTCGTTCGCCAGCTCCCATGCCCAGGCCGCTTCCAGCAGGCGAGCGTCTTCCTGCTCTGCCTCCCGCCAGATCTTGCAGGCTTGCGGGGTCCATTGACCGGGATTGCGGGCGCCGCCGGCATTCGCCGCAACGAGGAGTTCTTCGAAGGTCATCCTGCACATCCATCTGTCATATGGATCCCTCTCTTTGGGGAAAATTAGAAATGATCATAACTCTATACACCATCAACCGTACATCACCATAATATTCATTGATCCAAAGCAACTTAAGGCAGCAACATTCATCTGGTTGGCTCAATGGAGAGTTCAATGTCAAGCAGGAGAACAAAACACATCATAGCTTTGGTAATTTTTTTGCTGATTGGAGGCTGTGCCACAATGGCTTATTCTCAGTCGAATAATAAAGTTCAATTGAACTTTGATGGCAGAGGATACGCATCATTAAACAGTGCAAGCCCTGGTGCGCCTATGATAATAGGAGGTAGACAGTGGGACGTTATTGATCTTGAAGTTAATATTACACAAACACCACCGTGTAACCGTGTTCAGATAGGCTTCCTTTCTTTCACGCCCGCAGGCGCAAGAATTGGAAACGCTGGAAATGATATATCTAGCATGGAAGTAAGAGCAGGACAATCATACACAACTTTTATCCGACATACTGATTTCAGTAAAGCTGGTACTATCCATCTATGGCTACAATGCGATTTTTTTGCTGGACCATATCCAAGTCCACTTCCACCATTATATGATTGATGCAATTTTTGTGTGATCAGATGAGGCTTTAGTGAAATCAAGCTTGTAATTCAAATCTGGTCAGAGCCGATGCGTCGCAATACTGCGGATACCTGTGTTGCCGTCCAAGCTCCGCCTGTCACTGTCGTGAAACCCCGCTGGGTTAGTTCTCGGGCCGTGGCGCGCAGCGACATGCCGACAGCGCGCATTTCCTGAACTGCAGGGAGCACCATGGCGGCGTGCGCTGCCGCCTTCTTCGACCAGGCCGCCGCTGCTGTCGCTGCCCGTTGCCGATCAGCGGGGCGAAGGCTGGCCCGGTTCCCGAGCGGCAGACCACGCGCCTTTCTAGCCGCCAGCGCCGCCTTCGTCCTGGCACTGATAGCCTTGGCCTCCTCCTCCGCGACCAGGGCCATGATGCCGATCGTCAACCGGTTCGCGAACGGCATGTCAGCGGCGAGGAACTCAATGCCCGACTTCTCCAGCCCCAGGAGGAAGTGCGCGTCGCGGGCCAGGCGGTCGAGCTTGGCGATCAGGAGCACGCTGCCCGTCATCCGACACATCAGCATCGCCGCGGCGAGCTGCTGGCGGTCGGACGTCCGGCCGCTCTCGATCTCCCGGTACTCGCCGATCACCTGGGCATCCCGGCCGGCGAGGAACGCCGTCACCGCAGCCTGCTGGGCTTCGAGCCCGAGGCCCGATCGTCCCTGCCGCTGCGTGCTGACCCGGTAATATGTGACGAACCGCTGCACTGGTCATACAGGCTCTGTGACTTAGCCCAAAGGGCGGTTTTTACCCGGATCGGAATATCTCAAGAAAATTCACGCACCCGTATTATGGTTAACAGATTTGAAAGGATTCTAAGTCACAACTACGTGCACGCATTTGCATGCGTTTCCTCCCTAAACTCGGCCCCGCGCGTTCCCCGCTGCGGGGTCTTCTTTTTGGGAGATACTTCCAGACCATCCAACCCCGTACACTACAGTCGCATCCGTCAGCGCCTCTAGAACCACCGTCCATTTTCTTGCCGACAATCCCTATCCATACGATACTACCCAGTTTATGGAAACCTGATGGATCTACTGGCTAGCATCTTCGGCTTGGGATGAAAGCCCGGAACTTGCTCAAACCTCAGGTCAGACAGCGACACGGAGACAAACCATGCGCTCGCATCACCTGCTCCTTCTGACCACCATCGCCCTAGCTTTCAGCTTGGCTCCCGGCACGGCTCTTGCCGTCCCAACCTATACCGTCACAGACCTCGGTGACCTCGGCGGAACCTTCAGCCTCGGCTTTGATGTCAACGACGTCGGCCAAGTCGCCGGAGCCAGTCTCATCCCGGATGATGTCGGTCAGCATGCGTTCCTGTGGGACTCAGTGAGCGGAATACAGGACCTCGGCACGCTCGGCGGACGCTTCAGCCAAGGCATCGGTATCAACGCCAGAGGCCAGATAACGGGGAACAGCTTATTACCCGGCCCCGAGATCACGGGCAGGGTCCATGCCTTTCTATGGGAACCCGCCACCGGCATGCGGGACCTCGGCACCATCAGCGGGGGCGACGGCTTCAGTCAAGGCACGGATATCAACGACAAAGGCCAAGTGACGGGAAGCAGCAACATCGGCGACCCAAACACCCCAAGCCATGCAATTTTGTGGGACCCGGCAACCGGCATGCGGGACCTCGGCACCCTCGACGGAGACAGGGTCAGCCTGGGCCAGGGCATCAACGCCAGCGGCCAAGTGACAGGTCGCAGCGGCACATTCGACGACACGTCAGGCAGCTACGATGCGTTCCTGTGGGACCCGGCAACCGGCATGCAGGACCTCGGCACCCGTAGCGGCGAGTTCAGCACCGGCAACGACATCAACGACAGC
Organism: Skermanella mucosa; assembly: GCF_016765655.2. NCBI lineage: Bacteria > Pseudomonadati > Pseudomonadota > Alphaproteobacteria > Rhodospirillales > Azospirillaceae > Skermanella > Skermanella mucosa. The sequence goes on along the minus strand of NZ_CP086107.1, from coordinate 656,787 downwards.
GGCCAAGTGACGGGAACCAATCAAATCAGTAACGCAGACTTCCGTGCATTCCTGTGGGACTCGGTGAACGGCATACAGGATCTCGGCACTCTCGGCGGACGCTTCAGCTTTGGAAACGGCATCAACAACAACGGCCAAATAGTAGGATCCAGCGAAGACGCAAGCCGTTCCGAATATGCGTTCCTGTGGGACGGTACGGGCATGTTCAACCTGAACGACTTGATTACTCCCGGGACCGGATGGACCATCATAAGTGGAGAAGCGATCAATGACGCCGGGCAGATCACCGGTATCGGCATCAACCCGAACGACCAGTTGCATGCCTTTCTGCTAACGCCTGTCACCGTGACCGAAGTTCCGGAACCGGGAACGCTGGCGCTGATTTCCGCCGCAGGCATCGGACTGGGCTTGGCGCGGCATCGCAGGCGCCAATACGATCATTGTACAATCCAAAGGTGACGCCGCCTGTCCGAAACCCACCGTTTTCCAACAAGGGGGAGAACCTCTCCGACGCCGGAAGACTTACGAACCAACCGACGCCGGTTACGCTGCTCGATACACGGTCAGCTCAAGCCTGAGCGCGGCTCTGCATCAGGCGGGCAAGGCTTTCACCCAGCACGAGCAGGCTGACACCGAGGAGCGCCACATCCTTGATCAGGAACTGGCCGATGGCGTTAAGCCACGGGAAGCCGCCCAGGGTGACCTTGGTGCAAAAATGGTAGTAAGGGCTGTCGCGGCGACCAGCTGGCAGGTATAGAGGCCACCCACTGCCCCCGAGGACCCTGATGCCGTACAAGGCGAATGAACCGCGTCGTCACAGGATCCCGAAGGCGCGGTACAAAATCGACAACTGGTCCGAGTACGACGCGGCGTTGCGCCGGCGGGGCAGCCTGACGGTCTGGGTGACGCCCGAGGCAATCGCCGCGTGGGCGCCAGCTCAGACCGGTCAGCGGGGCCGGCCGCGGGACTACTCGGACGTCGCGATCGAGACCGGGCTGATGCTGCGACTGGCGTTCGGTCGGCCCTGGCGTCAGACCGAAGGTATGCTGGGCTCGATCATGGGCCTGCTCGGCCTGGAACTCGCGGTGCCGGATCATACGACCTTCTCGCGCCGCAGCGCCAACCTGCGGGTTGCGTCGGCCCTCAGGAAGGCGGATGGTCCGGTCAATGTCGTAATCGACAGCACGGGGCTGAAGGTGATCGGGGCCGCCGAGTGGCTGCACGAGAAGCACGGCGGCAAGCCGCGCCGGAACTGGCGCAAGCTCCATCTGGCGGTCGACCCGGACAGCGGTGAGATCCTCGCCTCCGAACTGACCACCACGAACGACGACGACGCGTCCCTGGTCGGCCCGCTGCTCGACCAGATCGACAGCCCGATTTCCGCAGTATTCGCTGATGGCGCATATGATGGAGAGCCAATCTACCGCTCCGTCGCTGCGCACACGCCCGACACGGCTGAAACCGCCCCGACCCAGCGCGACCGACACATCGGGAGGTAACGTCCAACGGAGTGGTGGAAATTGGCCCTTGAAGGGTTGAGGCGGCCCGGGTGGAGCTCGCAGAGCGGAGCCCGGGCCGCCTCAACCCTCCGCCGCTGGGGCCGCAACGACGTGGAGGTGGTCATCACGCTCTTCAGGTAAGGTCGAGTTGCGACACGAGACCAGACCCCGAGAGAGGCATGATGACCAAGGATACGATGACACTTCTGCTCGACCAGATCCAGGCCAGTACCGATGGCGACTTCCTGCGCGCCATCGCCGCTCACACGCTCCAGCGACTGATGGAGTTCGAGGTCGACGGCCTGATCGGCGCCGGGCGCCATGAGCGGTCCGACGAGCGCACCACATACCGCAACGGACATCGGGATCGTCAGCTGGAAACCCGGCTCGGCACGCTCGACCTGAAGATCCCGAAGCTGCGCCAGGGCACCTACTTTCCGGCCTTCCTGGAGCCCCGCAAGACCGCCGAGAAGGCGCTGACGGCCGTGATCCAGGAAGCGTGGATCCAGGGCGTGTCCACCCGCAAGGTCGATGACCTGGTCCAGGCGCTGGGCATGACCGGCATCTCCAAGTCGCAGGTCTCGGCCCTGTGCCAGGACATCGACACCCGCGTGCTGTCCTTCCTCGAGCGGCCGCTGGACGGCGAGTGGCCCTACCTCTGGCTCGATGCGACCTACATCAAGGTCCGCCAGAATGGCCGCATCGTGTCGATCGCGGCGATAATCGCCACCGGTGTCAACCAGGACGGCCGCCGCGAGATCCTCGGGCTCGGCCTGGGCCAGTCGGAAGCCGCCACCTTCTGGATCGAGTTTCTGCGGGGGCTGGTCCGTCGCGGTCTGAAGGGCGTGAAGCTGGTGATCTCCGACGCCCACGAAGGTCTCAAGGCGGCTATCACCCAGGTCCTGAGCGCCACTTGGCAGAGGTGCCGGGTTCATTTCATGAGATCGCTCTTGGCCCATGTGCCGAAAAGCCAGCAGTCGGTCGTCTCGGCCGCTGTCCGGCAGGTCTTCGTCCAGCCCGATCGCGAGACTGCCGGACAAGCCTGGCGCCACGTCGCCGATCAGCTCCGCCCACGCTTTCCCAAGGTCGCCGCCCTGCTTGACGATGCCGAACACGACGTGCTCGCCTACATGGACTATCCTGAACCCCATCGTAGCAAATTGCACTCGACCAATCCGATCGAACGCCTGAACAAGGAAGTAAAGCGCCGGACCAATGTCGTCGGGATCTTCCCGAACGAGGCCAGTGTTCGCAGGCTTGTTGGTGCTGTACTTCTCGAGCAAAACGACGAGTGGCAACTACAACATCGTTACCTGACGCTTGAGACCATGACCGGCATGGTCGCCAGTGATGAAGCAGCCCTCGCCGCGCTGACCAAGACCTGACCTACGGTGCTGATGGCCTCCTCCCAATTTACACCAGCTTGACGGACGCAATCCATCGGGATGATCGAGGAGCGTGGCCGACTGGGATGGCAGCGGGCGGTCAACTACGGAAAACGCTCGTTGGCGGAGGTGGCGATGTTCCGGTACAAAAAGGTGATCGATCGCAGCCTCCACGCCCGGACTCTGCCGACACAGAAGACCGAGGCCAAGGTCGCCTGCAAAGTCATCAACATCATGACCTGCCTCGGTATGCCGGTGTCCCGCCGGGTCGCCTGATCGCCGCGGGAAAGGGCGAAATCCGCCCACTCTTTGATTTCTGCACCAAAGCCGCGGCGATCGGCATTGTATTTGTGCGGCATGATCAGACGGGGTGATCAGGAAGGGGCAGGCTTCCTATCGAACCCCGTCCGCAGGGGCAACAACGGCATCCGTGCATCAACGCAGCCCCAAGCATCTGTCGGAACGAAGTCCCGAGCTTTGGACGTGAAGGCGCGGGTCGCGGCGCTGGCGGCGTCCAAGCGGATGCCGTAAGCCGACCTTTCGAAATCGTGCATTGATAATCAGATGGATCAGGAGCATCATTTACGTCAGAATAGCGATGATATGGAGAGCAAGGTCATGCCGAAGCGGAACGAGGCGGAGACGGTGCTTTTCCAGGTGGCGGGACCGGACCGATACAAGGTCCTGGCCGCGCTTGAGGGCAGCGATCCAATCACGCGAGTGTCGCTCACGGGTGACGACGCTACGGTCACCGTGGAGGGCAGCAACCGACGGCTGATCCTAGGCAGGCGGAAAAGGCTTGCCCGCGGCAAGACGGCGGTGATGTACCTGTTGTCCGGCTCAAAGCGCACGGTAAGGTTGTTTGACGCCGCCATCCGGCATGTCGAGGCGCTGGTGGAGTTAGAAGGGTTCGACGCGGTGATGCGACGGTTGGCCGGTGGAATCCTTGAGCCGCCGCTTCAGCGGCCACGGTTGGAGGCGGTCTCGGCCACGCCCGGCGATCCGGCACAGGCGCCGGAGGATGACGCCCCGCCAGCCCCGTCGGCCGAGGCCGCCCGGCGGTGGGCCGATCGGAAGGCGTCGATGCTCCGCGACAACGATCACGCGACCGGTCCCGAGCTCGGCCGACTGGTGGGCAGCCGGGCCAAGAACCTGGCGGAACGCGCCTCGTCGTGGCGCAGGGAGGGGCGCGTCTTCGCGGTCAACGACGGGAGCCGCGATGTCTATCCGCTCTTCCAGATCAAGGGGGACAAGCCCCACCCGGTGGTCGCGGACGTGATCGGACTGCTGCGCCCGAAACTCTCGGACTGGGAGATCTTCGCGTGGTTTACGGCTCCCGACACTTGGTCGTGCGAGGGGCGTCCGCCGAAGGACCTGCTCGACAGCGACCGTGACAGCGTTCTGGAGGCGGCGCGGCACGCCGTGGCGGAGATCCGCGATTGAGCTTCACGCCGCCCCCACCTCCGCCGTCCAGCCTTTCCAGGCCGGTCGAGGTGATCCTTCCCACGGGAACCGTGATACACCGGGTGTGGAATCATCTCAGCGGCCGCGACGGCAACGTCTTCAATCCCGGATACGGCGACCTGGACCCGACCCGGTTCGCGCCCTTGCGGCGTCCCCACGGGGCGCCGCAAGGCGCCCGGGTCGGCACCCTCTACGCGGGCGAGACCTTCGCCGTCTCGGTCTACGAGACGCTGTTCCGCGACCTCCCGCCCCTTCCGAGACTTCGCGAGGTGGCGGGATGGCGGGTCGACGAGTGCGCGCACTGCACGCTCACGGTGGAGCGCGACCTGCGCCTGGCATCACTGCACCACAAGCATCTCGGACGCTGGGGCCTGTCCAGGCAAGCGTTGATCGAGTGCCAGGGCAAGCGTGCCTATGGCGGAACCGTTCTGTGGGCCGAAACCATCCATGACCAGTTCGCCGATTTCGACGGGCTGGCCTGGACCTCGCGGCAGGACGACAGCGCCGACGCCTACTTGTTCTTCGGGGACCGGGTGCAGGTGACGGACCTGACGCCGGGGCCGACGCGGCCCTTCGGCGCCCATCCCGGACGCGCCGACATTGAGGCACTGGCCAACCAGGACGAGGTGATCATCACCCGCCCATAATCGACACCCTCGGCGTCCCGGAGGCGGCGTGGAATCCCTCGGTTCCCGCCAGGCTGGCGGCTACCAGCAACCTGCCGACCGCGCGGGCCTTCGGCTCCCGGCGGGGCGCCGGGGCTGGCCGATCCGGTCGAGGTCGAACGACATGGCCGATCCGACGCCCTCCTCGGCAAGGCCGGTCGCGCGCGGCCTTCATCGCCAGCCCCTCGGCACCGCGCAGCACTGCCTTGACGGCCTCGGCGATCAGGTGTCCAGGGTCGGCGTCCCTGTTCGTCTATAGGTCGACGTAGGCCGTCGCGACATGACGGTTCTCGAACTCGGGCACGGGCATTGTCACGTTAACTTGGATTGGCCGTGCGAAGACGTCAGCGGTCCGTAAGTCGGCCTTTATGCCGTCATCCGGACGCACGTTTCCTGCTTCCAGACCTCGAACGCGTTGGTACGGTAGGCGCGGTACTCGGCAGCACTCATAAGATGCCGACGGGGATGGCTGTGCTGGTGAATGGGACCGTGGGCGGACAGGAATTGCTGGGCCTGCCGGGGTGACTTGAACCGCTTCATCCGCCGTTCGCGCTAGCGGGTCGGCTGATGCGAGTTCTCGGCGCGATTGTTCAGGTAGCGGCTTTGCCGGTGTTCAACGTGTGGGATGACCTGGCGCTTGGCCGCGGCGTAGCTTTTCAGCTGATCGGTGACCACCACCCGCGGCACATAGCGCAAGCCCTTCAGCAGCTTCTTGAAAAAGCGCTTGGCCGCCTTGGTGTTGCGCCGGCTCTGCACCAGCACGTCGAGCACCACGCCGTCCTGATCGACCGCACGCCAGAGGTAGTGCTGGACGCCGTTGATCCGGATGAACACCTCATCCAAATGCCAGTGATCGCCCGGCCTTGGTCGGCGCCGCCGCAGTCGGTTGGCGAAAGTCTGGGCGAACTTCCGACACCAGCGCCTGATCGTTTCGTAGGAGACTACTACGCCCCGTTCCGCCAGCATCAGCTCGACGTCCCGGAAGCTGAGACAGAACGTGTGGTACAGCCAAACGGCGTGACTGATGATTTCGGCTGGGAAGCGGTGACGATGATGAGGATCAAGGACGCGTTTCATTCCGCCACCGTGCCCCACCCGAACATCAAACGCCACCTCAGTCCATTAACGTGACGATGCCACGGGGTATACGCAACGCTGGATCAGCGTTCTTGTCGGGCGGTATAACGAGGCCGGGGTTGACGGGCTGGGCGATCTGCGCCGCTTCAACCCCGGCTCCAGACCGCTGCTCGACGCCGATCACCTGGAGCGTCTTGACCACGCGCTCGACGATCCGCCGCCCGATGGCGGCCTGTGGACCGGCCGTCTGGTCGCGCAATGGATCTGCGGCCTGCTCGGCCGCCTGGTTTCACCGCGATGCGGCTCGGAATACTTGCGGCGCCTGGGGTTCACCCGTCAGGGGAACTGCCGCGCGATTGGGGGTCAGGCCGCCGTGGCCGTTTCGCAGGCTGGATTGGCTTGAGCATCGAAGAGCTGTCCGAAGCCGGAGCCGAGCTTGCCATTGAGGACGGCGCAGCGGACCTGGAGCAGGAGGTCGGCACCGCGACGGGACCAGCGCATCTGCTGGGATTTGTTCATGCGGCGGTTGACCAGGAAGTTGGCCGAGGCTTCGGTCAAGGCGGTGCCGACCCGCAGACCGGCGCCATGACGCTCGGCGTAGTCGGTGAGCCAAGCGCTTTGATTGGACAGGTACCGGTCGATCTCGCGCAACGCGGTCCACAGCCGACGTGACGACGGATCCTTGTTCCGGCCGCCTGGCTCACCTTGGAAAGCTGGCATGACGCTACGGAGTAAACCAGCGACGAAGGCACCTACTCGAGCGCTGTCACGCGGGTAGATTCCTGGTGATGGGCAGCGGGAGGATTTGCCGATGGGCGGAGACCTCGGCGCGACCGGATCAGGCGGTAGTGTGAGGAGCGATGGCCATACGCCCCGGATCGGCGGGATTGCCGGCGTCGGGCGGTCGCCAGTTGAACGGCAGCAGGGTGTCGAGCGCCTGGATTTTGGTGCGGCCGATCCGGCCGATGACGTCGGTCAGGTAGGCTTCCGGGTTGATCCCGTTCAACCGGCAGGTTTCCACCAGGCTGTAGATCACGGCGGCGACCTTGCCGGCGGCATCCGAGCCGATCACGTTCCAGTTTTTCCGGCCCAGAGCTATCCCGCGCAGCGCCCGCTCGGCCGTCAGATTATCTATTTCCAGCGTGCCGTCGGCGGCGTAGCGGACCAGGGCATTCCACTGGGCGTTCATGTAGCCGAGCGCCTTGGCCAGTTCGCTGCGCGGCGCCACCTGGCTGAGCCGCTCGGTCAGCCAGGCCCGCAGGACATCGAGCAGCGGCACCGCCTCGCTCTGGCGCACCGCCAGGCGTTCCGCGGGCGGCAGCCCGTAGATCCGCCGCTCGATGCGGTACAGCGCGGCAATCTGCCGGACGCCTTCGGCAGCAACCGGCGAGCCTTTGGCGCGCACCAGATCGACCAGCTTGCGCCGGGCGTGGCCGAGGCAGCCGGCCTCGACCATGGCGCCGCCGCGATACAGGTGATCGAAGCCGGAGAAGGCATCGGCCTGCAGCGTGCCGGTGAAGCCCGCCAGGTGCTGGGCCGGATGCTTGCCGGCCCGTCCGGCGGAGAAGCGGAACACCGCGATGGAGGGCTCGGCTCCGCCGCGCGGCCGGGTGTCGTCGGCATAAACCCAGAGGCGGCCGTCATGGGTGCCGGAGCGACCGGGATTGAGAACGGTGACCGGAGTGTCGTCGGCATGGATCTTGGTCCGCCGGAGCAGCAGCGCGAGCAGGCGATCGGCAACCGGCGCCAGATCGCGCGCGGCCGCCTCGACCCAGCCGTACAGTGTGGTGGTGGCGAGCAGAACGCCGAGCCGGGCGTAGTGCGCCGCCTGCCGGTGCAGCGGCATGTGGTTCAGGTATTTGGCGATGATGACCTGGGCGATGGTGCCGGCAGTGGGCAGGCCGCGCTCGATCGGCCGGTCGTCGGGCGCCGGCGCCTGGGCCAGCTCGCCGCAGGCCCGGCACGCGAACTTGGGCCGGACGGTGACATGAACCTCGGCACGGGCTGGGACGAGGTGGAGCTGTTTGCTCTCATCCTGGCCGATCCGGGTCATCTCCCGGCTGCAGCACGGGCACTGCGTGCTGACGGGCAGGATCTCGCGGGTCACCCGCGGCAGATTGTCGGGCAAAGGACGCCGGCCCCCGCCACCGCGCCGACGCTGTCCGGTCGTGTCCTCGCCTGAGGGATCCGCTTCGCCGGGATCGGCCGGGGCAGGTGCTGGCGTATCGAGCAGGCTGAGCTGGTCCGGGCTCATCTTCTCCGAGGAACGGCCGAAGGTCCTGTGGCGCAGAACCGCCAGGAACGTCTCCAGGCGCTCGTTCTCGCGCATCAGCACCGCGACCCGACGTTCCAACGCGGCGATCCGCTGGAGCGGATCATCCTTCGGGTTCTCAGGAGAGCTGTCGTGCCGGGCATCATCCATATAAAGAAAGTATCCGCGCCGGCCCTCGTGGTAAACAGCGGCAGAAGCAGTAACATAGAAGTAACGCAGGCCTCTGTTCAGACGATAAACAGGGGCTTGGTGATGGGCTTTGTTTTGGCGGCTCGCCAATCCAGACCATCAACGAGCAGCGACATCTGGGCACGGCTGATCGTCACGATGCCATCCGCCGGGCTCGGCCAGATGAACTTTCCCTCAGTCAGGCGCTTCTGCATCAGCAGAAAGCCTGTCGTGTCGTACATCAGAACCTTGATCGTGTGCGCCGAACGGCCCCGAAAAACGAAAAGATGGCCGCTGAAGGGATCCTGACGCAGCACCGTCTGGATCTGCGCGGCCAAGCCGTCAATGCCGCGGCGCAGGTCGGTCCGGCCCGCCGCCAGGTAAACACGTACGCCGTCCGGCAACCCGATCACGACCGCCTCTCGACGACATCGAGCAGCCGGTCCAAGGTCATGGCGTCGAAGCCGCGGCCGATCCGAACGACGTATCCTCCCGGCAGAACTAACTCGACCCCTTCGTTCCTCAGCTCCGGGACACTCACCGCCGGATCGGCAACATGGACCGCCAGAAACGTCGCCCCGGTCTCCGGTCCGGCCGAGCATGCCGGAGCGTCAGCGGCCTGGGCTTTGAGCCGGGAGTTCCAGTAGCCCAGCGTACCGGTCTTCAATCCATGCCGCTCGCTGTACAGCCGCAGCGACAGGCCGCTGCTCTTCCAGCCCGCCACGTGCTCCCGCCAAAAGTGCTCCCGATCCCCCAAGTGTCCGCCATCGGCCATTGCAGCCTCCATGGAGTTCCTGTCACCAGGAAAACTCGGCCTCGACAGACCGGCGGAAAAGATGCCTTCGTCGCTGGTTTACGCTACGGATGCGCTCGAGGGTGACCTTGGCATCCTTGGCCCGGCCGTTCCAAATGCGCCAGCGCAGGCGGTCGACTTCCGCGACGATCACCGCCTTCGCGCGCTCCCGCTCCAGGGCGTCGGCCGTCAGGCTGTCGGCCGTCGTTTCGGCATGGCGCAGCCGCATGGCGACGTGGAACCAGTCGAGCAACGGCGGCGCGGTGATCCCGGCGTTGACCAGGATCGAGCGCAGCCCGGAACCGCCGTCGGTGAAGGCGGTCAGCCCGGTGTTCTTAGTCTGGCCGACCTCGGCCAGGCTGCGCCGGATCAGCGCCGCGATCGCGGTGTCGGTCTTTGCGACCGCGGCGAAAACCTGCCGGGTTCCGTCCGACGTCTCGACGTTGCCAAGGCGGACTTCCAGGTGCCGCTGGTCGTCCTCGCCGCTGCGGATGAACGTTGAATCCAAGGTCAGGGTGATCGCCGCTGCCGAGGCCTCCGGCTCGGCCGGGATCACCTCGCGCAGCCCCTCGCCGACCCGCAGGGTGCACCGGCGAACGGTCTCGGAATGGATCCCGGCATCGACCGGCAGGAAATGTTCGAGCAGGCCGGCGGTGACCCGGTACGGCAGGAGCGCCGATAGCTGCGCCCGCAGCCGGTCGAGTTCGGGCGTCGAGCGGCAGTGCGCCGGCCAACCAACACCATCCTCCGCCCCGCCACATTTGGCGCAGCGGAAACGGGGCAGCCGGAGCGTGACCTGGCCGAACACGGTGGCGATCCGGCGCGGGCGGTAATCCTTGACCTGACACGGTACCGTGCAGAATCGGCAGGTCGGCCGCCGGGCGGCATGGTCCCGGCCCTGCGCCGCGACGACCGCCTGCTGGACCTGGGCCATAAGCCGCTTGCCATCCACCAGGCTCAAGCCAAGATCCCCAAGGTCGCCCAGGTCACCGGGACGGACGATCTCCAGCACATCGACGCTCCGGACCATGCCCTCGACCCCGGTTTCCACCAGGCGCAAAACCAACCCCATCCTCATTCCCCAGCCGCTGAAACGTACGGCCGGTCATAGCCTGCCCAGCATAACTCCCCCAATCTCGCGGCAGTCTCCTCTGAACGATCGACCACCAAACAGCCCTGCCATCCTTCCATTCCTGCGAGAATAATGCACCATCAGACCCTGGGACCAAACATCTAGCCAGCGCGGAAGAACTGTAGGACCGTCTCGAACAAGAGGTGCCGATGAAGACCAAGTGGCGTGCAATGGGCGAGGTTCGGCAATACGACCAAGCGCTTGTCGCCAGCAGGCAAACGTTTGAAAAATTCAAGCAGATCCTCGATCGTGGCAATCCCGTCGTGCTCGCCCCGTATGATGAGTGTTGGGCATGCAACGCTCTCGGGATCAACCAGCGGCAACTTGGTGGTCATATCGAGATACGTCCCTGTCGGGACGGAGTCGGCATATGCAAGCTGCGCCTGCGCGCAGGCCTCGATGACAGCGGGATCGCTTGTACCTGGCAAGTCTCTAGTAAAGATTGAGGTGATAAAGTCCCGATCAATCGGTCGACGATTATGAGTACGGAAATACTCAACACCATCACGTCGTTTGGTCAGTGTTGGCGACCCCTGACCCGTCCAGACAAATGCATCGAGGGTGAGTCGTCTGACGCGATCTGGTGCCGCCTGGGCGAAGCCCGCCGCACGCAGGGCACCCGAAGACAAGCCATAGACATCGACCACCTCTGCTCCAGTCTCCCGAGCGACCACGTCGAAGGCGACCTTCAGATCTTCGACACCGCAGCCGACGTCCGAATTGCTTTCAGTGATGGTCGAGTGACCATAACCCTCATGATCAAGCGTCCAAACGTCGCAACCGTGGCGCGCCAGCCAGTCCATGAAAGAATAATCAGGATGACCCGACACTTCGAGATCGAAGGTCGGGAGCGACGACATTGAGGAGCCGTGGACGAGAACCACGGGTGGTGATGGGTCTGCCGGATGAGCGCTGGAGCACGTCTTTCTCCAGAGAAAGAGGGACACTGCGCCCTTCTCGGCTCTGTATTCCCGACCCTGCACGGCCGGGTAGCCGCTGTCCATGATCATTCCTCCGGCAAAAAGTCGTTGGTGAACGTCTTCTCATAGTTGATCTCCTGACCACCTTCGGGCTGGAGATAATTGAATACTTTCTTGCCGCCTTCGATGCTCATGCGACCGTCCGGGCTCCAGATTTGGCGGACAACTTCGTATGCCTTCTCGTTTGCCTCTGGCGGCATCTGTGAGAACTCGGCCCCCATGATTGCTTGGCCGCGCTCGGGATCGAGCAGGATGTCTTGCGCCTCGGCGAAGACAGCCACGACTTTTCTCACCAGCTCGGGCTTTTCCTCAACGGTTGCGGAATGAGTTGCAAGCGTCATGAAATTGAGGTCCCGAAAGTCTTCGACCTCCCCGTCCATCAGATTGATCAAGGTATGGCCGAGACCTTCCTGCTCAAGCAGCACGCCGGCGGGCTCGAACGGTAGCGCCGCGTCGATCAGGTTATTTTTGAAAGCGCCGACATAAGTGGCGGCATCAGTACCGAGATAGACGAGCTCGACGTCGCCCGGTAGCTGAAGGCCGTAGCGGCCGGCGAGAACTCCAAGCATTTTCTCGCCGGAGCCGCCGGCGGATGGCGTTCCGACGCGCTTGCCCTTGAGCGCCAGCACCTTCTCCTCAAGGCTTTTTCCCGTGTTCGCCTTGTATATCTCGTTATCGACGATGACGTTGTTGAGGGGACGGTGAGTGATGTTGAAGATCGAGACAAGGTCGCGCCCTTGGGCAGCGGCGGTCAGAACGTGTTCATAGCTGAGAATTCCGAAATCGACCTGACGGGTGAACACCGACTGGAACGCGAGCGCGCCGCCCTTGACAAAGGTGACCTCGGGCTTCAGGCCGTGCTTCTCGAATAGGCCCTCGCGCATAGCGACGTAAAGAGGCCCGGAAAAGTAACCCCGGCCTATATTGGTGATCGTCACCACCTCCTGTGCCCCTGCCGCAGCAGTGAACATCAGGCTGGCGAACAGGGTCGTTGCGGCTAGTTTGAGCATTCTCATGACGTTTCCCTCCCTCTTCTTTATCTTATTTGTGCGACATCCTTGTGCGGATGCCTTCCTGCTTCGCCGCCAAGCCAGAATGAACTCAACGACTGACGACCTTCCAGCCCTCCAACCATGTCTGGACCGCCCCGACGGCCTCGTTGAACAGAACGGCAAGTAGGGCGATCACGACCAGCGCTGCGAACACACCCGCCGTGTCGAACTCACTGCCGGCGCGCTGGACGAGATAGCCGAGGCCGCGATTGGCAGCGATCAACTCGCCGATGATCGCGCCGATCAACGCATAGGGCACGGCGGTCTTCAGCCCGACAAAAATCCAGGACGTGGCCGAGGGCAGTACGACTTTGGTCAAGATCTGGCGGCGCTTGGCGCGCATTAGGCGCAGGCTCTCGACGAGATCCTGGTCAACCTCGCGAACACCGGCGAACGTGTTGACAAAAACCAGGAAGACGACAAGGACAGCGGCTAGCGCGACCTTGGAGTTGATGCCTAAACCGAACCACAGAATGAACAGCGGCGCGAGCGCGACTTTTGGCAGCGCATTGAAGGCCCAGATGAAAGGGTTCAGGAGCCGGCTCAGGAACGGCGACAGACCAAGCCAGATGCCACCGACAATCCCGGCCGTGGCGCCGATGAAGAAGCCGATCAGTGTTGCATAGAGCGTTGCCCAGATATGGACGAAGATGCTCCCGTCCGCGAACCAGCCCCATAGGCGCTGGGCTACGGCGAGTGGGCTCGAAATCATGAATTCGTCGATCACGCGGCCGGCGATCAACTGCCAGGCGACGAGAAAAGCTACACCGAGCGCCACCTGCATCAGCATCATGGCCGGGGTGCCGATCTCGCTCAAGGAACGCCGAGGCCGCGCCGCTTCGAGCGGACTAGGTCGCTCCATGCGCTCGGAAATTTCGGGCGTGCTCATAGCTTCTCCTCGTCATATTCCTGACGCAGGCGGTCCCAGATCGCATTGTAGATGTCGTGGAACTCGGCCGTGAAGCGCACCTCCTTCACGTCGCGCGGGCGCGGCAGGCTGATGTCCAACTCAAAGGCGACCCGGGCCGGACGCTTTGTGAAAACAATGACGCGGTCGGCCAACGTGATCGCCTCGACCAGATCATGCGTGACGAGGACAATGGTCTGCCGATTCTCCGCCCAGAGTCGGAGGAGCAATTCGTGCATCGCGATGCGGAGCTGGGCGTCAAGCGCGGCGAAGGGCTCGTCAAGCAGGAGCGCCTGAGGTTCGTACAGCAACATGCGGGCGAGACAGACGCGCTTGCGCATACCGCCGGAAAGCTCGCCCTGATACTTCGCTTCGAAGCCGTCCAGGCCGACATGCGAGATCATCGCGCGCGCCGCTTTGTAGCGCTTTGCCTCCGGCCAGCCAGCCAGCTCCAGGGGCAGAGCGACGTTGTCGAGCACCGTGCGCCAGGGAAGTAGATTATCCTTCTGCGTCATGTAGCCGACATTGGTATTCACGTCAGTGACAGCCTGGCCGTCGTAGAAAACTCTTCCTTCGCTCGGCGGGTAGAGGCCAGCGATCATGTTGAGGAGCGTGGACTTTCCGCAGCCCGAAGGTCCGATCAGCGCCACGACCGAGTGCGGCTCGATGGCGAGGTCGACGCCCGCCACGGCATGCACCTCCTCTCGGCCCTTGCGGAAGGTCTTGCCGATCGCCTGCAGGTCGATCATGTGCCTGTGCCCTCCTTCAGAAGATCATCCGTTGGTGTCCGCCGTCGACATCGATATTCGCGCCGCAGATGTAGCCGGCCCGCTCCGACGCCATGAACGCGACCGCGTCGGCGATGTCGTCCGCATCACCCCATCGACCGAGCGGGACTGCCGCGCCCCAACCGCTCTGCTGCTGTTCGAGACTGCGCCCGAGATGGACCTCGTCATCGATCTCCAGATCTTTGGTCAGAGGACTGGAAATACGGCTCGGGCAGACGGCATTCACCAGGATGCCGTGGCGGCCGAGATCGTCGGAAAGCGACTTGACGAACGCATGCTGCGCGGCGTTGACCACGGTCGATGCCAGGACGCCGCGACCCGGGACTTTACCGGCCTGACCGATAACCATAACGAAGCGTCCGCCACCCTGCTTCCGCATATGTAGCGCGGCGTGGCGAGCGAGCTCCCAGGGGCCGAGCACCTTGGTCCGGAAGTGAGTCTCGACTTGATCGGTCGTCACCTCGTCGAGCGCCCCCCGGATGTGAGTGCCTGCGTTACTGACGACAATGTCGAGGCGACCGAAGGCATTCAAGGCGGCCTCAACCAGGCCCGCCATTTCGCAGGGGCGGTCGACATGCGCCGTCACACCGCGTGCGTCGCCTTTCCCAGAAAGTTCATTGAGCGCCTGACCAAGCTTCGCTTCATCACGACCGCAGATGAAGACCTTGGCGCCCTCTAGCAGCAGGCGGCGGGAGATCGCGAGACCGATCCCGCTGGTGCCGCCAGTGACGATCGCTGTTTTGTCCTTGAGACCGAGATCCATGAGCTTTCCTGATCAGCCGAAGACGTAGCGATGATAACCGCCGTCGATTGAAACCGAACTGCCGGTCACAAAGTCTGCGCGGTCGGAGACGAGAAATGCGACCAGGTCAGCGATCTCCTCGGGCTTTCCGAGACGGCCCAGAACATTCGCCCGTGTGAAACCCGAGGCCGCCGTCTCCCGGTCGACCCCGCGCTTCTCCATCTCACGGCCGATCACCGAAGTGACCAAATCGGTTTCGACATATTGAGGGCAGACTGCATTGACCCGGATGTTCTCGCGGGCGAGCGCGTCGGCGGCGGACTTTGTCATGGCACCCGCCGCGGCATTGGCGATCCCGGACGGCATCCGGTCCGGGTGAGGATGTCGGACCGCCTGTCCGATGATGTTGACGATCCGCCCCCCTCCTCGAGTCCGCATATCCGGCAGGACTGCACGGATCATACCGAGGAAACCAAACACCTTGTCGTTGAGTTGACCCTGGAGGTCCTCCTCACGCATATTGTCGAGCGAGGCGCGGACGTGTGTACCGGCATTGTTGACCAGGATGTCGACACCGCCGAAGCGCTCGATCACGCTGGCGACGAAGGACCGACGGTCCTCCTCCCTGGATGTGTCCGCACAGAAAGCGAGCACCTCGCCTCCCCCGACGCCGAGGCTGGAGCCGGCAGCCTCCAGTCGCACGCGGTCGCGGGCGCAGATCGCGACTTTTGTCCCCTCGTCCAGGAGCCGCCGAGCTGTGGCAAGGCCGATGCCGCGCGACGCACCGGTTATGATGGCAACTTTGCCTTCGAGGCCGAGATCCATCCGTGCCCGCCTTACCAGAGGCCCTTGAGGCGGCCGCCATCAAGGTTGAGAGACACCCCGGTGATGTAGCTTGCCCGTTCGGAGCACAGAAAGGCGATTGCGTTGGCGAGTTCCTCCGGCTTGCCGAAGCGACCGAGCGCGTTCTTCTTCGAGGCAAGGCGGCGCGCCTCGTCCTCGGAACCAACGCCGAGCTCCTTCTGCAGACCGCCAGCGTTGCGCTTCCACAGGTCCGTGGCTACCCACCCGGGGCAGACGGCATTGACCAGGACGTTGTGCGGCGCGAATTCAGTCGAAAGCGACTTCGTCATATTGAGGAGCGCAGAATTGGTCATGCCGGAGCCGAACATATAGGGGTCGGGCTCCTTGCCGGCACCGCCGATAAGACTGACGATGCGGCCCCAGTTTTTGTCACGCATGATTGGCCAGACGGTGCGGATCGCCCGCATCCACCCAAAGAGTTTGGTGTCGAGCTGGGTCTGCAAGCCTTCCTCGGTCAGTTCCTCGAAGCGGCCCGAATACATGGTGCCGGCATTGTTGACGAGGATGTCGATCGTGCCGTATGTGGCAAGCGTTTCATCGACGAGCCGCTGCTGATCACCGGGTTGCGTCATGTCAGCGACGATCCCGCGGATCTCGCCACCTGTCTGTTTTGCCAGTTCACCGCAGGTTGCCTTCAGCTGATCCCCGTTGCGCGAGCAGGTCATGACTTTGACACCGGCCTCGAGGAACTCGCGTGCGGTCTCACGGCCGATGCCGCGGCTGCCGCCGGTGACGATCGCCACCCTGCCCTTTATGCCCAGATCCATATGCTGTTCTTCCTTGTGCTAGCGGATTGACCCGGCGGAAAGGCCGGGATGCGAAGGAGTGTGGCCTGAGGCGATCGCGCGGTCATGCGGTGAGCGCCTCGGGTTGGTGCAGGTGGCGAGCGAGGAAGGCATGCGTGATCTCGAGTGCCTTTCGGGCGCTCGGCTCATGCCATTCCTTGCGATGGTTGCAGTTGAAGCCGTGATCGGCCGGGTAGAGCCGCATCTCGATTTCCGGATTGTGCCGAGCAATCGTGTCGCGGTCCTCGGGCGAGATGCGTGGATCGTGCTCGCCAAAATGCAGGAGGACAGGAACGCGCGGAGTCTCCTGCGCGAAGGGTATAGTCTGCCCGCCGTAATAACCGACCGCGCAAGCGAGCCCACGTAGACGAGTAGCGGCGAGGAAAGCGAGCGTCCCGCCCCAGCAATAACCTATCACAGCAACGGGCCCGGATGAATCCATCGCGTCGATCGCCGCCTGGACATCGAGAAGGGCTGCATTCCAGCCGATGATCGCGCGCAGGTCGCGCCCGGTCCTGATGCTTCGCGAGCCGTAGTCGATCTCCAAGCCCGATTGAACGCGATCAAACAGGGCGGGAGCAATGACATCATAGCCGCATGCGGCGTAGCCATCACACACCTCACGGATGTGCTGGTTCACGCCAAAAATCTCCTGAAGGACGACCAGTCCGCCGAGCAGGCTCGAGGCCGGCCGGGCGCGATAGGCGCCGAGGCGGTGCCCATCGGCGGCTTTCAGGCTCATCTGAGCCCTTTTCATTGTGCGCTCCGGGACAGGAAAAGCATCATACGCCCACTGTGGGAAGCCCTGACGGGCTTCGGGTTCCTCCAACCCTGGCTGGGCCATCGAAATTTTTTGAGATTATCATTCTCTTCTGCAGCCAGGATTGTAGGACAATATTACAGGATTATGGTTTCGTCAATACCGGCGAGGTGCTAGAAATCACCCGATTTGGAGGTTCGAATGGCGATTGACGAAATTTTGGTCCAAGACCCACAGGCCGTTCAGCGGCGCGGAGATACAGTTGACTACGTCGCCCGTCGCATACGACAGGGCATCTTGCAGGGCCACTTCGCTCCCGGCCAACGCCTTATCGCCCGTGACTTGACCGAGGAGATTGGTATCAGCCGTGGCCCGGTGCGAGAGGCGTTCCGACGCCTTGCAGCCGACGGACTCGTTGAGCTTGTACCGAATCGAGGAGCCATCGTCCGTCGCTTCTCGCACAAGCAGATTCGCGACCTTTTCCGCATCCGTGAGAGTCTTGAGGGGCTTGCTGCCCGCCTTGCCGCAGAGCACATTGACGAGGCCTCAAATAGGCAAATCTTCGAATCGGTGTGGGAGCAAGTCCGCCCTCCGGGGCACAGTCAGCCCTGGAACGTGTTCATCGAGAACAACCGCCTTTATCATCAAACCATCGTGACTATCGGCGCAAACAGGCAGTTGATGGACCTCATTGATACCCTGCAGCTTCCGGTCATGATGATACAAGTAGGGCGAGCAATGCAGCCAGAACATGCCGAGCGATCACACAAGGACCACGTCCGTATCGCCGAAGCCATCCTTGCGGCCAATCCTGATGCCGCCGAAAGCGCCATGCGACAGCATCTACGCGGCTCGGCCGATTGGGTCCTGAAGTTGCCGGATGTTGCATTCAAACCGGAATGAGGATTCCGTCAGTGTCACGAGGCTGTTGCAGAATCGCGGCCTGACGTTGCAGAATCGACGGGCGGCGTTGTTGGCGCAGCGAGCTCAGCATGGACGCAGTGGGCTGTTCCGCTCTCCTGAATTACGCGATGTGGACGGACTCCGGGCGTCCTGCATCCATCATATGGTTGAGGGCAGCGACACCGATAGCAACCTCGGCCTGCTGGCCAGGCAGCGTTCGAGCATGTAGGTGGTCGCCGAGGATGCGCTTGTAGCGCACCATGGCAGTTTCCGTCTTGGGTCGCTTGTCATAGTCGGTTTCCCGCTGTCAGTTCAAGCGGAAATTGTCGGAAATGCTTCAAATCTGCTGGTCGCGCTGCGTCGGTTTGCCGGTTATTCCCGGCAGCCCCGTGCTCCGCGGCGGAATGACAACCGTAGCGGTGGGATCGCGCCTGGCTGCCGTCTGGTAGGTTGGTTCGCCGTCACAGGCGTTGTCCGCCACGACGGTGTCAATGGGTCACATGGTGCGCCGCACCGAGGTCGATGTGGAGAATACCGAAGCCGACGTGGCCGCCGATCGGACGATGGGAGCAGAGAGGATCGACCGGAACCGCACTGATACCTGAGTCATTGATAAGGCAAAATGTAAAAAACGGCCGGAGCCATTAGCTCCGGCTGTTCTTCATCGGGTAATCATTCCGCGTATTTTTTGTCGAATTCCCAGACTTCCGGGAAACCGATCATGTTCGTGAACTCCGCGAAGCTGTAGAGGTTCGTCCGATCGGTCGTCGTGCCATTCTCGAGGAGATCGGAGTAAGCGATGTCGAGGGCCGCGGCCGTGGCCAGGAAGCCCGCCCCGGGAAAGATGGAGATCGCGAACCCCATCTCCTCCAGGTCCCGCGCCGGCAAGATCGGGGTCTTGCCCCCGTTGGCCATGTTTGCGACCAGGGGCTTGTCGAGCCGGCGGCCGATTTCGGCCATCTCATCGACGGTCTCCGGACTCTCGACGAAGAGAATGTCAGCCCCGGCCTCGGCATAGGCCTCGGCGCGGCGGATCGCCTCGTCGAGACCGAGCGATGTCCGGGCATCGGTGCGCGCAATGATCAGGAAGTCCCCGCTCGACCGGGCATCGTTCGCCACCTTGATCTTCTTGACCATATCAGCGACCGGGACCACCCGCCGGTTCGGCGTGTGGCCGCATTTCTTCGGGAATTCCTGATCTTCCAGCTGGATCGCGCTGACCCCGGCCGCCTCATAGCCCCGCACCGTGTGATGGACATTGAGCAGGCCGCCATAACCGGTGTCGGCATCGGCGATGACGGGTTTGGACGACATCTGGGCAATGCGCCCGACACGGACGATCATGTCGGTGTATGTCGCGATGCCGGCATCCGGCAGTCCGAGATAGGACGCGACCGTGCCATACCCGGTGACATAGAGCGCCTTGAAATCCATGCGGTCGGCCATCCGCGCGGAGATCATGTCATACACGCCCGGCGCCACGATGTATTCCTTGTTGGAAATCGCCTGTTTCAGACGGGGATCAGCCATTGGCTTCTGCTCCTTTTCTGGTATTAGTCGGAAGGCTCGGAACGAGCCAGGGATGACGCCGGGCGTGCGCGGTCTCGAAGGAACTGATCGCGTCCCTGTGCTGAAGGGTCATCTGTATCTCGGATGCCCCGATCAGCAGCGCCTGTTTGCGGTAGGGGTCGATGTCGAAGGCGAAACGGAAACCGTCGGGCCCGTCGACGGTCTGCTCCTTCAGGCTGACCGTCAGGGGCGTCGTCGGATCAGCGGCCAGACCATCGGCCAGGGTTCGCAGGATCTCCGGCGGAGCCACGATGGTCAGAAGTCCGTTGTTCAGCGCGTTGTTGAAGAAGATGTCGCCGAAGCTCGGCGCCACCACGACCCGGAAGCCGGCGTCGCCCAGCGCCCAGACCGCATGTTCCCGTGACGAGCCGCATCCGAAGTTGCTGCCGGCGATCAGGATCGTGGCCTGATCGAAGGGGTGCTGGTTGAGGATAAAGCCGAGCCTCGGTTCGCCATCGTCGTGGCGGCGCAGGTCATGGAAAAGCTGGTCGCCGTATCCTTCATCGCGGGCTCGGTGCAGGAACCTGGCGGGAATGATCTGATCCGTATCGAGGTTCGCCTGAAGAAGCGGCGCGGCTATGCCGGTATGGATCGTGAACGGTCGCATCGGGTGCCCTTCTCAGGATTTCAGTGTCCGGATGTCGGTCAGCCGGCCGGTCACGGCGGCGGCTACGGCCATCGCCGGACTCAGCAGGTGCGTACGGCTGCCGCGCCCCTGGCGCCCTGCGAAGTTTCGGTTTGACGTCGATGCGCACCGCTCCCCGGGCTGGACGATATCGCCGTTCATGCCCACGCACATGGAACAGCCGGGCTCGCGCCACTCGAAGCCGGCCTCCCTGAGGATTACATCAAGCCCCTCGGCTTCGGCCGCGGCCTTGACCCGGGCCGACCCCGGTATGACGGCCGCGGGCACAACCGCCCTGCGACCCCGCGCCGCCTCGGCGGCGGCGCGGATGTCCTCGATCCGGCCGTTTGTGCAGGAGCCGATGAAGACCCGGTCGATGACGATCTCCGACAGCGCCATGCCCGGCGTCAGGGCCATGTACTGCAGAGCCTCCTCGACTCCCCGGCGCTTCTCGGCATTCTCGATGAACGCAGGATCGGGAACATGTTCCGTGATCGGCAGGGCGGTTTCCGGAGAGGTGCCCCAGGTGACGGTCGGGGCCACCTCCCCGGCATCGAAGACGACCTCGCTGTCGAAGACGGCATCGGGATCGCTGACGAGATCGCGCCAGGCGGCCAAGGCAAGCTCCAGATTCTCTCCCGTGGGTGCATAGGGGCGTTCCCGGACATAGTCGAACGTGGTCTCGTCTGGAGCGACCATTCCGCACCTGGCACCCGCCTCGATGGACATGTTGCACAGGGTCATGCGCGCCTCCATCGACAGATCCCTGATGGCTGGGCCGCCATACTCGATGGCATGACCGGTTCCGCCGGCGGCGCCGATGCGGCCGATGATTGCCAGGACCAGATCCTTGGCGACAACGCCGGGCGGCAGTGTTCCGGTAACGGAAATGCGCATGCGCTTGGGCTTTTTCTGCCAGAGCGTCTGGGTTGCCAGCACATGGGCGATCTCGGAAGCCCCGATGCCGAAAGCAAGTGCGCCGACCGCGCCGTGGGTGGCGGTGTGGCTGTCGCCGCAGACGATCAGCGCCCCGGGAAGCGTAAGGCCCAGCTCAGGGGCGACGACATGGACGATACCCTGGTTCGGCGATCCGACCCCGAAGTTCATGATCTCCCATTTCCTGGTGTTTGTTTCCAATGCCGCGACCATGTCCTCGAAAAGTGGGTCCGGTTTCGCGGCCGGTTTTGTCGCGACGTAGTGATCAGGGGTTCCGAAAGTCAGGTCCGGCCGTCGGACCGACAATCGCTCCTTCTCGATCTGCTGGAAGGCCTGCCTGGTTCCGTCATGGACGTAATGGCGATCGACGAACAGCAGGGTCATGCCGTCCTGGCGTCGGGTGATCGCGTGCGAGTCCCAGACCTTGTCGAACAGTGTCCTAGACATCGGAGAGCCTCTCTTTCGTTCCGGGAAGGCGTCCGGGTGCGAACAGACGCTTCGCGATGTGCGGCCAGAGCGCGGACAGCATCATCACGGCGAGAATGCCGAGTGCTATCGGACGCTCAAGGAAGATACCCAGGCTGGAACCGCCGAGCTGATAGCTGCGCAGGAGCTCGCCCTCGGCCATGCCGCCCAGCAGGAGGCCGATCACCAGTGCCACCACCGGGAATCCGTTCTGCTTGAGAAACCAGCCGATGATGGCGCCGGCGACCACCGCGATGGGCCCCGTCATGTTGCCGGACAGCGCGTAGGATCCGAGGATGGTCAGCGCCAGTATGGTCGGGATGAGGATGCGCAGGGGCACCTTGACGATCATGAGCGACAGTCTCAGGAAGACCATGCCTATGCCGATCAGCAGCACGGCCTGGACGAGATTGCCGGCGATGATGGCGTAGACGATGTCCTTGTGGTCGGAGATGAAGCGGGGTCCGCCGGTGACGTTGTGCATGGCGAAGGCGCCGAGCATGATCGCAGTGCCGGCCCCTCCGGGCAGACCCAGGGCCAGAAGGGTCGCCATCGACCCGCCCTCGGAACTGCTGTTCGCGGACTCGGCGGCGACGACGCCCTTGGGGTTGCCCTTGCCGTAACTCTCCTTGTCAGGGTCGCGGTTGCGCGCGATGGAGTAGGACACGAGATTGGCGACGGTCGATCCGACGCCTGGGACGGTGCCGATGGAGGTGCCGATCAGTGAGCCTCGCAGGATCATCGGCCAATTCCTGAGACCCAGGAAGAATCCGGCGAACAGCTTGGAGAACCGGACCTCGCGCGCCGCCTCGTCCTCGACGATGTAGCTGCTGCGGATCAGGACGAACAGTTCGGAGGCCGCGAACAGGCCGATCAGGGCGGAGACCACCGGGATGCCATCGAGCAGGTACGCGCTGTCGAAGGTTCCGCGCATGGTGCCGCGCGAGCTCATGCCGATGGTGCCGGCGAGCAGCCCGACGCAGCCGACCAGGACCCCACGCCAGAACGAACCTTCGGACAGGGCGGCGATCAGCGTCAACCCCCACAGGGCGATCATGAACAGTTCCGGCGGTCCCAGCAGCAGGACGGCCTGGCTGATTGGCTCCAGCAGCAGGAGCAGCAGGATGTAGCCGATGGCGGTCCCCACGGTGGAGGCGGCGAGCGCGATGCCAAGCGCCTCGTTGTGCTGGCCGCGGCGCGCCATGGGGTAGCCGTCAAAGCAGGTCGCCACGGCGGCGGTGGTCCCGGGCACGTTCATCAGGATGGCCGGAACCGCGCCGCCGAAACCGCCGCCGGTGAAGATGCTGGTCAGAAACAGGATGGCCGGCACAAATTCCATGTAGAGCGTCATGGGCAGGAACACGGCCATGGCGATCGGCACGGAGAGCCCGGGGAGCATGCCGAACACGATGCCGATGATCAGGCCGAGCGGCACCACCAGCCAGGCCTGCCAGCCGGCGAGGAGGAGATCGGCGGCGCCGGAGAGGGCGTTGAGGTCAATCATGATGACGCCTCACAGAAACAGCGTCGGCACGGGCACGGAGAGCAGTTCGCGCATGCCATAGACGACGGTCGCGGAGACGATCGCCGCGTAGATGATCAGGAAGGCCCAGCGCCGCTCGCCCTGGAGCGCCATGCCGCCGGCCAGGAAGAGAAAAGTCGCGATGTCGAAGCCGATCCAGAACAGTCCGACGATGTACAGCACCATCAGGGCCATCGCGCCGGCGACCCGGTAGTCTCGCTCCGCCACCGGATCCCGCGGTCCGGCCGGAACGATCCTGAGTCCGCGCAGTTCCCTGGCGAGGAAGGACGCGCAGATGATCAGGGCGACCGCGCCTATGGGGCCGATCAGTATCATGTTGGGCAGGGTCGGAGACGCCGTGTAGGCATCCTGCAGATACCAGACCGTGAAGAGCGCCATGAGGAGAAAGGAGGCGCACTGCCCCCAGGGACCCTCGAAGCGGTAGGGGCCGAGTGTCATCGTAACCTCCCTTTCGGGCGAGAGGCCGGCGGCGCTTCTTGATTGGCGCCTTGCCGGTCCGCCGCTCAGTTCTCGAGTACGTCAATCCACTGGCTAAAGACCTCGTAACTCTCGTTCAGGGATTCCGTGGTGGCTTCCGGACCCATCCATTCCCCGCCGATCGCCGCTTTTTCGATATGCTCCTGGAAGTCCTTGCTCTCGAGCATCTGCCTGTAAACGTTCGTCAGCTTCTCGAAGCGCTCCGGATATTTCTCTTTGAAAGAGGCGTGCACCGTCAGCGTGCGCAGATCGGCCGGAATGACCGGGATCTCGACGTTGTAAGGCTTGAGCACCTCGTTGATCAGCGGCGCGTCCCAGGCCTCGTGCGGCTGCTTGCGGAACACCGCGAGCGGCCGGACATTGTCGCGGATGACCTCGCTGCCGAGGCCCGAGATAACGGAAAAGGAAACCTGGTTGCCTGCCAGCGCGGTCCGCATCGGTCCGCCACCGTCATAGGTGACGAAGTTGACGGCATCCTTGGGAATCCCAAGCTTTTCCAGCATGATCAGGGTCGAAAGGTGGCCGCCGTCGCCGATGATGATGGCCGAACTCGCCTCGCCCGGATTGTCGCGGATAAAATCGATCAGGTCGCCGGCCGTCTTGAAGGGAGAGTCCTTGTTGACGAGCAGGACGTAGTAGTCCTGCCATTGGCCGTTGATAAAGGCGAAGTTATCCCAATCCAGACCCGCCTGGTCGCGCAGGACATTGCTGATCAGGTAGGGATTGACCGGTGATACCAGGAGAGTATGGCCGTCGTCGGGCTGCTGCTGGAAATAGGCGTGACCGAGCGCGCCGGACGCGCCGGGCCGGTTAACGACCGTGACAGGCACTTTGAGATGGTCCGGCAGGTAGGTGGCGATGGCCCGGGCCATGCGGTCGGCCGATCCTCCGGCATTGAAAGGAACGATGATGTTGACCCTTCCGGACGGATACTCGTCGGCGAGCGACGTCTGCGGCGCGAGCACGCCCAGCGCAAGGGCGCCGACCATTGCACCGGCCATCAGCAGGGTGCGTCGGGTGGTCTGGATCATGGCGTTTCTCCCACGGTTTTTGTTTGAATCCGCCCATGTCTGGCAGGGCGAGCGGCGCTTCGCGCTTCCGCGAGATGGCCCTGACATCGGGGTAGGGCCATTGCGAACCCGCGTCGCCGGGGGGTACGGAGTCCTTCTTCGAAGACTTTCCGGGCTTCCGCGAATCATTGTGTACAATGACGCTGCACAATGCGCTTGCTTGCTGGTGCAGAGCCTAACAACATGGCACCATTGGATACAACAAAAAAATTTCTAAGGCATTGGGAATGAGCGAAACCAAGCGGAAGGAGTCGCAGGCCACGGCGGCCGACCGCGCCTACCAGCACATCCGATCCGGCATCTCGTCGGGCGAACTGAAAATCGGCGATCATCTCCGAGAGGAAGCCTTGGCGCTGAGCCTGGGGGTCAGCCGGACGCCGATCAGGGCCGCGCTTCAGAAACTCGCCGGCGAGGGCTTCGTTACATTCCAGACCCATCTGGGTGCGGTGGTCAAAGGCTGGTCAAGGCGGGACGTGATCGAGACCTTCGAGATCCGCGCCGAACTCGAAGCCATGGCTGCGCGGCGTGCCGCCCGGAATGCCAGCAAGGCGGACATCGAGGCGCTCCATGCGCTCTGCACGGCCATGGAAAAGGTCGTCACGGGCGAGAGGGAGATCGCGGAGCTGTCCCAACTGAACAAGGATTTCCATGTCAGGATCCTGCGGATGGCGGACCACCGTCGCTTGGAGAGTCTCGTAAACGGTCTGACCGAAATGGGTTTCCTGGTGCGCTCCTACAGCAAGTTCGATCAAGCCGCGCTGGCGAGGAGCATTTCTCACCATCGGGACATAGTCACCGCGATCGCGCAGGGGAACGGCGAATGGGCCGCCGCCATCATGAAGGCTCATATACTGGCGGCGACCAGCATTTATCAAGGAAATGAGGAAGGATAGGGTCCATCCGTATTCCCGATGCACAAGCGGTGAGTGCATTTCCACCATGCGCTTTCTCCGACGTCATGCGGCCTCCAGAACCCGGT
The DNA here is from genome assembly GCF_016765655.2 of Skermanella mucosa. NCBI lineage: Bacteria > Pseudomonadati > Pseudomonadota > Alphaproteobacteria > Rhodospirillales > Azospirillaceae > Skermanella > Skermanella mucosa. The sequence goes on along the minus strand of NZ_CP086107.1, from coordinate 630,887 downwards.
GGCGCAACAGGTCGAGGGTGGCTGCCTGCTCTGGTGCTCGCGCCGGCCAACTCGCCCGGTGCGGTGATGATCGAGAGCTACGACGAGAGCGGCAGTCGGGTTCTCGGTTCGGTTCGGCTGGATCGAGTCGCCCTGCTGCGGCTACGGGGCTTGCGGGCCGGCAGGTATTCGTAGCGGTTCGAGTAAGCGGTTCCGGTGTAGACGGGGTCGGACAGGATGTGGTGGAACGTCGAGGGCGACCATGGCCGCCGGCCGCAGCGCGGGACCCAGGGGCCGAAGTTCAGCCGCTTGAGGATCTGGCGCAGGGTCAGGCTCTCCCCAACCAACCAATCGTAAAGCGTGCGCACGAGTTCAGCCTCCTCGTCGTCGATGGCGAGTTGGCCGCACGTGCCGTCCTGGCGTGGCCGGTAACGGTAACCGTAAGGCGCATGGGGGCCGATGAACTGCCCGGCCCGCGCCTTCTGGAGTTTGCCGCACCGGAAGCGCTCGCTGAGCAGTGAGCTATAGCGGAATTTGGGTGACGAGGTGTTCAGGCGGCGCTGTGTGATGTCGGCACGCTGACCTCGATGCCGTCGCGGAATTTGACGCCTTGGATGATCTTGGGCAACTGGTTTTCGCCCTGAAGTCGCCGCCAAGTTCTGGATGCTGCCGAGATCAGCTTGAAGACCATGAGCTTGGCAGTGTCCTGGGAAAGCGCCCCCTTGGTGCGGACCGTCCGGTGCCGGACTGTGGCGAAGACGCTTTCTATAGGGTTTGTGGTCCGCACGTGATCCCAATGCTCGGCCGGGAAGCTGTAGAAGGCCAGCAGGGCATCACGATCTTTGGTCAGGCATTCGACGGCACCGGAGTACTTGGCGCCGTACTTCTTCTCGAAGGTATCAAGGGCATGCTCCGCCGCCTTGAGGTCGGGCGCCATCCAGATCTCCCGCAGGTCCTGCTTGACCGCGGGCTGGAGCGATTTCGCCACCTTGTTGAGAACATTAGAACTTTTATGAAACCAGCAGCGCTGATGACGCGTGCCGGGGAAGACCTCGTCGAGCGCCTTCCAGAAGCCCAAAGCACCATCGGCGACCGCCAGTTCCGGGGCGATTCCCAGCCCGCGGGCCTTCAGGTCGATCAGCAGTTCGCGCCAGCTCTGGGCGCTTTCGCGGACGCCGACCTGGAAGCCGAGCAGTTCCTTTTTACCCTCCGGCGTGGCGCCGATCATCACCAGCATGCACTCGGCGGCAGGCTCCATGCGGGCCTGGAGGTAGACGCCGTCGGCCCAGACATAGACGTAGCGCCGGGCCGACAGGTCCCGCCGCTGCCAGCGCGCGTAGTCGTCCGCCCAGCTCTCCTTCAGCCGCGCGATGACCGCCGGTGACAGGTTGGGCGCGTCCTTGCCGAGCAGAACGCTCAGCGCCTCCTGGAAATCACCGGCTGAAACGCCGCGCAGATACAGGATTGGCAGCAGGGCGTCGAGACTGGTCGTCCGGCGCGCCCAGCGCGGCAGCAAGGCTGAGCTGAACCGGATGCGCTCGGCTGCCGGACCGGGAGCGCGATCACGGACCTTGATCCGCTGGACCTCGACCGGCCCAATCCCGGTCTGGATCATGCGCTCCGGTCCATGGCCATGCCGGACCAACCGGTCCCGGCCGTCGGCCAGCTTCAGGTCTTTGCTGGCAGCCAGGAAAGCCGCCACCTCGGCTTCGATGGCCTGCTCCAACAACTGGCGGGCTCCCGATCGGAGAAGGGCCGTCAGGGGATCATCGATCTCTTCGGGCTGGCGAAGCCGGACAATGCTGGTATCTTCGTTCATGGCGTAGCGCTCCCTCGTGGAGGTTCTGGCAGGCGTCAAGCACCTACCTCGTTACGCCACCTTCCTCACCTCGTCATCACCCAGTTTCCCCCATAGCTCGAGCCGCGTGCCATGGGAATGTAGGTCAGGTCCATGGCCCATACCTGGTTGGGACTCGTGACCGGCAGATTGCGCAGGAGATACGGATAGATCCTGTGCCCCGGCGCCGGTTTCGAGGTGTTGGGCTTGCGGTAAACAGCCTGGATCCTCATCCGCTTCATCAGCGTGGCAACATGTCGGCGGCCAACCTGGAAGCCCTCAGCCGTCAGCAGATCACGCAGCATGCGGCTGCCCGCGAACGGATAATCGAGATGCAGTTCGTCCATCCGGCGCATTCAGCGCGAGGTCGGCGGCCGAAGCTGGACGTGGCAGGTAATAGACGCTGCCCCGGCTGACGTTGAGCATCCTGGCCTGTCTGGTGATCGGCAGATCATGCGAGCGGTCGATCATCGCTTTGCGCTCAGCAAACCCGCTTTGCTGAGCGCGCCGGCCAAAAAATCGTTCTCCAGCGTCAACTCTCCGATCTTTGCATGCAGCACCGTCAGATCCACCGCCGGCCCCGAACTGTCGCCGCGACTGTCCGATCCAAATACCCCTGCTGCTCCGTCGAGAAGCTGCGCCTTCCATTAGGTGATCTGGTTGGGATGAATATCGAACTGCTGAGCCAACTCGGCCAGCGTCTTCTCGCCCTTGACGGCGGCCAAAGCCACCTTCGCCTTGAAAGCCGGTGTGTGGTTCCGGCGCGGTCGTCTCGTCATGGTCTCTCCTGTGCGGCACGCATACTGGCCGCTTTCAGGCAGAAACTCCACTTATCCCGATGTTCAGATTTCCCGAGCCAGCTCTGATGACGACAGGATCAAATCCTCAACACAGTTCCATTGGTGGCCAGCTTTCGTCTGAAATCCTAGAATTGGAAGCCTTCACCCGCCGTTGGTATGAGAGGCGCTGCACGCGGGTAAGATCACCAGAGCATCTGGCGCGAGACCTGACGGAATCTCCAACAGAACCAGCCAAGGTTGTGATATCCGGATATACCACCGAAGGGAATATTGCTGCCAAGCGTAATCTGGACGGATGCTTTCCTGGCGGGAGGGGAGATCGGAATGACTACCGTCGTTGTGGTACCCGGGATTTTTGGCGTTCAGATGATCAACTCGGACGGTGAAATGATCTGGCCGCCCGGGATGATGACGCGACCGATTGCCGGCGACACTCTGGTTCGCTATCTGCTGGATGAGCAGTGCAAACATGGAAGAATAATTGAGAGAGCCCCCTGCCTGGGAAAGGTTTACGGTGATCTCATATCGGCTCTAATAAAAATGTCAGGAGTTAGGGTTGAAGCCTACCACTACGACTGGCGCCTGGACCTGATACAGCAGAGCGATCTTTTAGCCAAGTTCCTGAACAGGATAGATGACGGCAATGAAATTGTCCTGATCGGCCATAGCATGGGAGGACTTATCTCACGCTTGCTGCTTGAATCGGGCCGCCACGATGACGAAGCTTGGTTCGGACGTATTACAAAATTCGTCGCAATCGCCGTCCCTCACTTGGGAGCTCCTCTAGCTCTCCTGCGGCTTGTGGGGCAGAATGGCCTTTCCAGCTTTTTCATGTCAGGCGGCAATATGAAAATGCTCGGGTCCAATCCGGAGAAGTTTCCGAGCGGATATCAACTTCTTCCGGCTCCCGGATACGACTGTTACGACGAGACAGGCGGGAGCCCCAATTCTCTCGTCGAGACCGCCGCCAAATTCAATTTGCAGGGGAGCGGGATCAAGGCGCTGGAGCGCGTCCATAAAATTCTTGGCCATTTCGATACGCCCAATAGCGTTGCTTATTATCTGGCCGTCGGCGACAAACATAACACGATCGGCCAGCTGCGCATCAACGCATCGGGCGTCATCGACGGGATGACCGAGCCAGGAGATGGCACGGTACCGCTTTGGAGCGCTTTGCCCCAACGGTTTTCACATCTGCCCAGCAGCAGGTACGCTTCCGACCATGTGGGCATCGTCGGGGATGTGCTGCTGCACGCCCACCTGCGCGAGATTCTGGAGCAGCCGTCCAGGGCGATACCGCCAGTTCTGCAGCTCTTCCCGACTTGGCGGGACATACGGCCAAGGGATCGTGTGCCGGTCACTCTGGCGGCCACCTTTTCCCTGAAGAATGTCTCCGGGCAGGTGAAGCTGATTGAATTGAAGTCCGGCGCAGTAGTTTACGACACGCAGCTCCCGCCGATTGCCAGCGAAAGCAAAAGCATCCAACTGAGTCTTCCTTCGCTTGAAACAGAAGGAGTTTATCGACTTTCGTTCAAAGCTCCCGGCCTGCCGGTCGCGACTGTCAGGTTAGTGGCGACAGAGTCGCATGAGGATGCAAATGGGCTGCTGCAGCAGGTCGACACCATCGATCACGAGTTTTAGAAATTCTTCCTAGACATCAAGCGCGTAGTTTCTCGGTCAACATGCGCTTCAGGAACCGAGAGAGAAATGATGCAGATCAATACAATCCGGATAAAAATAATAGCGATTAGATGCTAGACATAGTTACAATCCTTCTAGAGTCCGTTCACAACTAACTTCTTGACGTAAACATCTGGTATGTAATCGCCAGATGCCTGGTAAAAAGGAGGATTGAAAATGCCAGAGGACAATGCAAGCGAAAATAACAGATCCGCCGATGAGATGATAACGGATGACGATGCAGGAGCACAGTCAGACAGTATCAGTACCAATATAGATTTGACTGATGCGAAAGATCTCATCCTGCAGGAATGTGACGGATTTCCAAAAACGTGTCCTTTTGTCAAGGACAGTCTCCAACGGGCTATGGAAGCAGGTAGCGCGGTGGCAGATGCGTTGAGCAAAGCCGCAGCTGCGAAGGCTGACGCCGACCTCGCACGCGTACAGGCCGAGACGGCCGTCAGGAACGCCGCAGAAGCGAGGGCTGAGGCTGAATTCTTTAAGCTGGAGGCCGACCAAGCAGCGGCAGACGTTGCCTTCGCCCGTGCTGAGGCCGCTCGGGCACGGCGCGAGGCTGACGCATTGCGGGAGGACGCGGAAAGTGAAGCCGAGCGCAGGGCGCGCCGAACGACAGAACTGGCGAGGGTAGAAGCTGAGTTCGCTGCCAACCCACGGAAAAAGGTGGATCGTGTCGCCGTGGTCGCTTGCGGCAGGTTCGACATGCGCGACCAAAAGATTACTAAAGTCTATGTTAAGCAACGCGACGAGTACGCCATCTACAAGTCTGGTGGCGAAGTCATGATCCAATTCTCGGACGACGAGGGATTAGCAAAGACCCAACGGAAGGACATTCTGGCTCTCGGTACCGGCAAGGCGGACCTCAATGCACTGCTGGAGGGCATGCCTGAAGCGAAGCGCGCCAGTTACGATCAGCGAATGGCCACAGCATTGCACCAGTGCCTTGAGGATGATTGCGACGATACGGCCAAGAACATATTGGCAAAGGCATATGCGGATGCCCTCCTACAGCGTAGTGCCGATGGCCGTATTCAGTATCTCGTATGGGCTGCAATCTGCGCGTTACTTGGCATCGCCGTCCTCTCCCAAGTCCAATACAGTCTTTTGCCTTTCAATAATCCAGCGGACAATCTATGGCTCGCGGGCAGAGCGGGCATCGTCGGGGCGCTGCTGTCAATAGGCATTGGTATCCGCAACCGGACGGTAGCGATCGATCTATACCGGTGGAGCAACGTCGCCGAAGGCGCGTTAAGGCTGACCATCGGCATGATCTGCGCAGGCTTTCTGCTCATGGGCCTCACCTCCGGCATTTTGCCCGAGATTACGGTGGGTGGTATGCGGATAATCGGGCTAGGCATGTCATGGCAAGCAGTTCTGGTCGTGGGCTTCGTAGCCGGTTTCCTCGAGCGATTGGTTCCCGACCTGCTGGAGAAGACGGGGCCGCAGCCTCCGAAGGAAATCCAGCAGACAAGTGCGCCGCTCGGAGGTGGTGACAAGACTACCCAAAGCTGATTTGTCTGGGCTCAAGATGCTGCCTCTGACGACGCTTAAGAGCCTATCCCGGTAGGGAGGATTTGGCGGCCTGACTGTTGCTTTTTCGAAGCCCCTCAGCTTTGGAGGAGAGCGATGGGTCAGATGATTCAGGACAGTGGCTGGCGGATCCCGGATGGTTTGTGGGAGCGGATGGTCGTGCTACTGCCGCCTCGGCCGCGCCATCCGCTGGGCTGCCACAATCGAGTTGCCCGCCCACGGGTTCGCCGGCCTCGACGAGGCCCGTGCCTGGGCAAGGCCTTCGTCGGCTGGTACAACGACGAGCACCGCCACGGCGGCATCCGATACGTCACCCCCGCCCAGCGCCACGCCAGGCGAGACCGCGAGATCCCGGCCGCCCGTCACGACCTTTACCGGCGCGCCAAGGAGCGCAACCCGAGCCGGTAGAGCGGGAGGACGCGCAACTGGTCGCCCATCGGCGCCGTCACCCTCAATCCGGAGCGGGACGCCGCCATCACAGCCGCACCCCGCGCCAAGCAAAAGACCGGCGCGGCCGCATGACACAGGCGACAACTACCTTGACTTGCTCTTCCAGCCCTGTAGCACAACCGAACTGACGGAGCCCGACAATGATTACCGGCTTGACACCAAACACCCATACAACCAATTACAGCCAAATTTGTTAATTAATATATTTCGCATTACTACTTAGGGCTATGCAAGTTTGAACTTCTATCGGACGAGTATATGCACCTAATAGGCCGAGTCATTTCCGACTTTTTGCCAAATATTATTATTGATCATGAATTTTTAATCATAGGAAACTAATATGATGTCTTGCAGTCAAAACAATAAATGCTCCCCTTCAACATCAATCAGCCAATGTTTTTCAATATTTCTTAGTAGAAGGACGTCGATACGCGCCAGTATTAAAACAAATAGATCAGTCTCGGTCACCGCAGCGACACGACTCAATCCACTATACCCCATGCTTGAACGGTTGTTCTTGAAATCTGCCGACGCAGTCCAATCAGCCAGCAAGGCGGATGCAGCGACCTCCGGTTCGACACGCAGATCCGATTGGCTAGGTGTCGCAGTTGCAAGCACGATAGCCCTATTGACGACCGGTTGCCAGCGGACCGAAGACCTGCGGGGCCTCCTCGATGGCGGCGGTATGGAGCTTCCGGCTGTCGAAGTGACGAGCTACGTCGAGAATCAGCAGAAGGTCCTCCGCGACCTCATGCTGTCGGCCAATATCCTACCTTGCAAGCTCGATAAGGACGGCTACGAGATCGCGGAATCCCCAGCTGGTTGCAAACGCACCACAGATCTCACGCCCGAGCAATGGCCCCCGATCGTTTGGGCGGGAATCGCGCTCGCCGACCAGAAATGTGAACGCTACATGAATGCGCTTTTTTGGGTAGACCGCGCAAAAGATCGTACCATCAACCAGATCGGCTTGGCCGGAACGGCGACGGCCGCAATCCTGGGCATCGCGAACGCCGCGGCGGAGGCCATCGCAATCACGGCGGTGGGGTTCGGGCTGGCGACGGCGACGACGGAGAACATCGGCAGCGGTCTTCTCTACAGTCTCGATCCCTCCGCCGTGCGGAGCCTCGTCAAGACCATGCAGGCAGTCTATTTGATCGAACTGGAGTCAGGCCAGTACAGGAACCGTCCCACGGCGTTCTGGGCGATCCAGCGCTACATCTCCTTCTGTCTACCCGCCTCGATCGAGACGCAGGTGACGAAGGCCGTACAGCGGGCCAACCCCGAGGCATTGACACTGCAATCCGGAGTACCGCCGGAAATCGGCATCGGTATCCGCGACGTACTGATCCAAACCGGAACGACCGCAGCGGATGAAGCGGTTCAGGACCGGCTGATCGCCTTCATTAAGCAGCCGGGAAACGTGGATAAATTCAGAGCGGCCCTGCAAAAAGTCGCACCGGATCTGGATGTCCAGCATTTCACCCCGGTACTCCGCGACCGAATCTACGCCGACCTGCGCCGCAAGATCGCTGAAGAACTCAAGCTCTAATGGGTGACGCCACATGCCGACGCGCTACACACTCCGCAACAGGAAATGGTCACAGCTGCAGGACGATATCTTCATCTGCCGCGACCTCGACCGGGGCATTCCTGAAACGATCCCGCAACCGGACGGTCTCTGGACGCTCCGTTGCCTGGTCGCCGGCCCGTCCCTGAATGCAGCCGTCGGAGCTGAGTTGAGCGAGGTGCGACACACCGAATCTGCCCGTCAAGCCTTCCTCCAGCGTCTCGAACTCAAGCTGGGCAAGCCATACATCTGGGGCGCCGACGGCCCCGAGTCGTATGACTGTTCGGGTTTCGCCCAGTATGCCCTTTCCGGCCTCGGTCTCGACCCGCCGGGCGACCAGACGGCGCACGAGCTTTTCAGCCACTTCGGCGCATCCGGACGAGGACGCAAGCTGGAGCAAGGCCAAGCCGCCGACCTCGGCGACCTCGCCTTCTTCGGCACGGAGAGCCGGATCCATCATGTCGGTATCTGTGTCGATGCCACGCAGATGATCGAGGCCGGCGGCGGCGACGAGACGACCCGGACCGAGGAGGTCGCGCTGCAACAGGGCGCCAAGGTTCGCTACTGGCCGATCAACCGGCGCAGCAGCCTTCACGCCGTCATACGCCCCCACGGGATGCCCTGGCACGACGCGCCGGTGCCGGCGGCCGGTCCTGCGGCGATCCTGCCGGATGTCAGCCTCAGCCCCGGACAGCTCGCCGAGTTGCGCCGCGACCTTGAGGCGTTAGGAGCCTTCCGGGCGATCATCGACGCCGCGGCGGCAAAGCACGGGACAGGCACGGCGTTGATCGCGGGTCTCGGCTCGCGGGAGTCCGCCTGGGGGCGCAGCTTGAAGCCGACAGGCCCGGAAGGCACCGGCGACTTCATGGCGCGCAACCCGCGGGGCGACCGGACCGGAGGGCTGCCGCCGGATGGCCGGGGCTTCGGCCGCGGGCTGTTGCAGATCGATTGGGACTGGCACCCCTTCGCGCGCGCGTCAGGCTGGGAGGATCCCGCCGCCAACATCCACTATGGCACGGCGCTGCTGGCCGAAAACCTGGCTCGGATACGCGCGGACTTTCCCGGCATGGACGATTTCGCGGCGACCGCCGCTGCTCTGGCGGCTTACAACGCCGGCTACGAGGGCGTCAGGAAGCTCTTGCCGGCTGCGGCAGAGGTGATCGACGGCATCACGACCGGCAGGAACTACAGCCGGGACGTTCTTGGGCGCGCCGCTTGGTTCCGCTCGAACGGCCTCGCATGAAGCCGGCGGAGCCACCGGCATGGGCAGAAAACCTGGACAGCGACTGATCAGGGCGTGGGAGGCCGACGATGTCTAACCCGGACAATCCGCAACGGCATGAACCGACCGGGGCGGGGGCGGGTCCCAGTGGCGGGACGCGGCATTCCTGGTTCACTTGGGAACGGTTCAAGGACGTGATCGCCGTCCTTACGCCGATCGTTACCATCATCCTGGGCGTGATCCAATGGCAGCTCAGCCATGAGCAGGAAAGGTTGCAAAGCGCTCTGGATCAACGCGTCGGCCGAACCAAGATCATCGACGACATGGTTGCCAACATCAACCAGCATGTCAAAGACTCTACATTGAAAGATCAGGCCAAGGCCAGGATCACGATCTCCCTGATGAAGATACGGACTGACGCGTCGATAGACGACGATGGAAAGCTTGATTCAAAGCAAGAAGAATCCATTCACAAACTTCCACTCTACTTTGCCTTGCTCTCAAACAACGACGACATGCTTGCCGACATCGGGGCTGAAAAGCGCGAGTTGGCATTGTGGGTTCCGTTCGCGCAGCGGACCGGCGATCAGGGCATCAAGAGTGCCGCGTTGAACGCTCTCGACCAGATCATGGCGACCACCGCCAGCATCGGCATCCGGAAGGAGGTGGCTCGCTCCATCCTCGGCATGAACATTCCTTCCGACAACCCGGAGCTCCGCCAGCGGCTCCGCGACAGCATTGTCAAGGCCCTCGCGCGGTCACAACTTGCGGAAGAGCCGACCGACAAGGAGATGATTGACTTGAACGGACGCCTGAATGCCGCCCTGGATGACCTCGTCGTCAAGCAAGCCATATCGGCATCGGACCAAGAACCGTCCGGTCAGATCACCACGGCTCCTGCGTTCGATACCACCTCGGCAGGCGTCCTCCCGATCAAGAACGAGCTGCAGCAGGCGGCCGCCAACGCCGTCGCCAACCTGCCGGAGCCCAATCCGGACGAGGTCGGCGCGCTGATCAGCCAGCTGGACGGCGAGCAGCGGCGCTTGGCACGCAGCGAGCTTGCGCGTATCGGCGCCCCTGCGGTTCCCGCCCTCATCGCGGCCCTGACAGCGCCGAATCCCACATACCGTATCCAACTCGGCGCGGTCACGGCGCTGGCGCTCATGGCTCCCGCCGACGTCAAGCTTCCGCAGGACGGGGCGGAAGCGGTCGTCAAGCTCCTGGGCCATTCGGATGATACCATGCGCAAGACCGCCGCTCTGCTCCTCAACAGCCTCGTCGATCCGGAGTCGCTGAAACGCACCGGGGAGCTGCTGTTCTCCCAGTTGAAGGAGTCGAACAACGGCAACCTGGTCTACAATTCCGTGACCGTCCTTGGTTCCTGGCTGCCGCGCGGCGATCTGGATCCGGCATTCCGGGCGGATATCCGCACCGGGCTGGAAGAGGCGCAGGATCGGTTTCGATCGGCTCCGGGCTGGCAGAAGACCCTCTCGATTCTCGACGGGTACCTGCGCCGCTGATGGTCGGGTGCCCTGATCGATCCGGCGGGCGTCCTCACCCGGAAGGCCCGGGTGAGGACGCCCGACTTCGGGGCCGCATGTAACCTGACTTCCCACACCGTCATTGCCTCTCCCGGCGCGGTGCGGTAATCCTCTCGGCTTCCGCCGGCAAGGCGTACCGCACAGTACCCGCAATCCACGGTTCCTTCCATGCTCACCGCCCAGGCCAAGTCAACTGATATTGTCAAGTTGGCGGCAAGTCGGGTTGCCTGGGCAACTCGGGTGTAACCGCTCACGGGACCGGCAGATCCTCGCGGAACGGCACACCCTCTAACAGCACGCCCGGACCACGAATTCGCGCCGATGAACAGGCGCGACGTGCGACCCATCGCCGCCGTTACACTCAGCCCGGAGCGTGACACCGCGCATGAGAAGGGCGACAACTACTTTGACTCGCTTCGGCGCCGAGCATAAGCCTTTATCGTCCAACACACTTGATCCCAAGAGCGTTTCCCATTAAACAGTTAAATCAACCTTTAGCCGAATAGCCGTCTGCATACCTACTTGTCCGTCCACAACTAACCCATTAGTCGCTTGGAAAGCTGCAACAGCAGCAGCTGTGTTGTGGCCATAGATGCCGTCAATCGGACCGGGATTAAAGCCGGCATCGGCGAGTGCGCGTTGAATAGCTCGAACAACTTCACGCCGCATATTCGGCATACCGATCATGTAAAGGAGTTCTACTCCGTCGATAGCGATCCCTTGGTTCGCAGGAACATAATCAAAGCCTGGAACTAGTACGCCAGTATCCCAATTTCGACCAGAAGACCTGTCAACGCACACACCAAACTGTTTTCCTTTAGCTTCGACTGTGCCACCTTTTCCATCGCTAACTGCTATATGCCCCATTGCTCCCTCAGTGGGAGGATAACGCAGCAGCATCGCCCCCTCCGTCGCAATAGCAACTTGCCAGTCGATACGGATGCCGATCTTCTGCGAGTCTCGCTTCCACGCGCCAGTATAGGCTTCTGTCGTCGCTGGGTTTCCAGCATTATTTGTGCAACCATATAGAAAGCCACCTACTTGATATATGAGCCAGGATACGAATTCAGCACAGTCCCACGGGCCTTGCCAGTTAGAATTGTTTTTTGGGACACATACATTAACGTAATCCTGACCGATGCGCGTTCTAGCAAGTTTGAGGACTTCATGTCCGGTCGGCATTAGCTTCCTCCAAAACAACAAAGAACCAAAAGCTCAGATTACTTTGTATGAAATTAACCTGCAGACGAATGTTGTATAGAGCCTATATCGGTTTTCAAATAATAATAAATAGGATTAATCTATTAGACTTATATTTTTATATTAAATTTGCATAATGAATGATCCTAAAGCGGTTTTGTTTCAGCTGTTCTGAAGGTACCGTCAACTTGAGCTCCGGGGCTTGCGGAGGCGGGTGGCTGGCGGGTATGGGACGGGGATGGGCGTTGGTGCAGCGAGCTCAGCATAGATGCAGTGGGCCTATCGGTTCTGTCAGATCTCAGGGCAGCTTGCCGAGAGCGACGTTGACGGATAGGTTCCCGGGCCCCCGTTTTGAGTGATCAAGAGAGCCGCCATGAACTGCCCGCACTGCCACTCGTCGTCGACCACCGAGCGGGAAGAGCGAACTGTCCATGGCTTCCGGCGATTCCGCTGCCGGGAATGCGGGCGGCGATACAATGAACGGACCGGCACGGCATTGAACCGGGTCCAGGTCCCGACCGACATCGTGTTTCTCGTGGTCTTCTGGAGGCTGCGCTACAAGCTGAGCTTGCGCGACCTTGCCGAAATGTTTCTGATCCGGGGCCTGGTGTTCACCCACGAGGCGGTGCGCGACTGGGAAGCCAGGCTGGCCCCACTGCTCACCGAGGGCCTGCGCCAGCGCCGGGCCGGCAAAGCCGGCCGGTGCTGGCACATCGATGAGACCTACGTCAAAGTCGCCGGTGAGTGGTGCTATCTGTACCGGGCGTCGACCGGAGAGTGTCAGGAATTTCGTGTGAGGGCGGGCATACTGGGAGAAAAGGAGATCCCGCATGGCTCGTCGCAAACCACCCGTCATCCCTGACGCCCTGCTCGACCAACTTCTTGCCGTGTCCGACGCGAAGAGCGCGTTCGATCCGAACGGCCTTCTGGACGGCCTGAAGAAGGCGCTTGCCGAGCGGGCGCTGAATGCCGAGATGGACCATCATCTCGCCGGCGAGGACGAGGCCGGCAACGGCCGGAACGGCTACGGCCGCAAGACGGTGCTGAGCGACACCGGCAAGCTGGAGCTGGAGATCCCGCGCGATCGGCGGGCGACCTTCGATCCGCAGCTCATCGCCAAGTACCAGCGGCGCTTTCCCGGCTTTGACGACAAGATCGTATCGATGTATGCCCGCGGCATGAGCGTCCGGGAGATCGTCGGGCACCTGCGCGAACTCTACGGCGTGGAGGTCTCGCCCGACCTGATCAGCGCCGTGACCGACGCCGTGCTGGACGAGATCGCCACCTGGCAGGCCCGGCCGCTGGAGCCGGTCTACCCGCTGGTGTTCTTCGACGCCCTGCGGGTCAAGGTCCGCGACGAGGGACTGGTCCGCAACAAGGCCGTCCACGTGGCCCTCGGTGTGCGGGCCGACGGCACCAAGGAGATCCTCGGCCTGTGGCTGGAGCAGAACGAGGGCGCCAAGTTCTGGCTGCGTGTCCTGAACGAGCTGCGCAACCGCGGCGTGGAGGACATCCTGATCGCCGTGGTCGACGGGCTGAAGGGCTTTCCCGACGCCATCCAGGCGGTGTTCCCGCAGGCCATGGTCCAGACCTGCATCGTGCACCTGCTGCGCAACAGCCTGGAGTTCGTCTCCTGGAAGGACCGCCGGGCCGTCGCAGCCGCCCTGAAGGACATCTACCGGGCGATCGACGCCACGGCCGCCGAGGCCGCGCTGGAAGCCTTCGAGGACAGCGCCTGGGGACGCAAGTATCCGGCCATCAGCCCGTGCTGGCGCCGCGCCTGGAACGAGGTGGTGCCGTTCTACGCCTTCCCGGCCGAGGTCCGGCGCATCCTGTACACCACCAACGCCATCGAATCCTTGAATGCCAAGCTCCGCCGGGCCGTTCGCGCCCGAGGCCACTTCCCGACTGACGATGCCGCCCTGAAGCTGATCTTCCTGGTCTTGCACAGGACCGAGAAACAGTGGACCATGCCGGCACGCGAATGGGCCATGGCAAAGGCTCAGTTCGCCGTCCTCTTCGGTGAGCGCTTCACAAAGGCATTCGCCTGATCATGCGAAACCGCCCGCCATCACACGAAATTCCTGACACTCTCGATCGACCGCGACGGCAATCTGGTCGACGTCTACCTGAGCGAGACCCGCGATCTCGCCGCCGCCAAGGCGTTCCTCCGCTCGGCCAAGTCGGTCACCCAGGTCGAGCCTGAGCAGGTCACCACCGACGGCCATACCAGCTATCCCAGGGCCATCACCGAGGAACTCGGCACGGACGTCGACCACCGCACCAGTCAGTACAAAAACAACGTGATTGAGCAAGATCACCGGGGAATAAAAGGACGCTACCGGTCAATGCGCGGCTTCAAGAACTTCGATGCGGCTCATCGCTTCTGCCGAGCCTTTGATGAGATCCGCAACTTCCTCCACCCGACCTGCTACATCAACCAGACCATCTCGCTCGCCCGTCGGCGGGTTATCCACGTCCAGCGCGTGGCCGCGCTTCGGGGCCTGATCTCCGCCGCCTGATACAGCTAATGGCAGCCAGACGCCTGTCCGCTGCGCAACTTGCCCCGAAAGCTGACAGAACCCAATTGCGCGGAGAACTCGCACCAACCAAAGCGCCAGCGCTAGCGGTGCATGAGGCAGTTCCTTCCAATTCCACCGAAATGGGGGTTTACTTCGTGCAGAGCCCGCAGCCCGGTCAAGAGCATGTCGCCCAAGACTCCAGGTTGGCGCATGAACCGCCGAACGTCGCGACGCGAGTCCCAGCGCGGCATGGCGCTGCTGAGCGTTCTATGGACCATAATGCTGCTGGCCTTGATCGCCACCAATGCAACAACAAACTCCAGAACCAGTGTCGCCTTGGCGCGCAATCACCTGATCTCGGCGCAGGCCGAAGCCACCGCCGACGCTGGCGTTCACCTCGCCATCCTGGCGCTGCTCGACCCGCAGGGGGTCAGGATCCTGCCTGAGGACGGCACGCCGTTCGATATTCCCGTCGGCGGCGGCACGGTCGTCCTGTCGGTTCAGGATGAAGCCGGTCTGCTGAACCTCAACTATGCCACCGCGGAAGAACTCGCCCGATTGATGACCGCGACCGGAATGACGCCCGCAGAGGGAGTCCTTCTGGCAAGAGCTATCACGTCGTTCCGGCGTCCTGGCCCCGGGTCGTCGACAGCTTGGGCCCAGGCCGCCCCCGGTATGGGCGATCCGGGGGCGTCTGGAAACAGGTTCTTCGACGTCGTGGAGGAACTCCAGCAAGTCGACGGAATAACGCCTGCGGTGTATCGGCGCATACTGCCATATGTCACCGCGGACAGTCGTCTCTCGCGGCTTGATCCGGATGTGGCGTCGGACGAGGTCGTTTACGCTGTCACGGGCTTCATGCGCGCCGAACTCGATCGCATCCTGACGGCTGACCCCCGCCCGGCCCGCGAGGCACCTTCGGAAAATGCCTTGAGAAATGGCGACACGGGATATGGGCGCGACTTGCGGGGACGGGGCTCCGCGACCAGGGAACGGATTGCACCCTCGGAGCGGGAGGTCTTCGTCATACGGGCCCAGGCCGCCACGCCAGGCGGTGGCCGGTATGTCCGTGTCGCCCGGATATACTGCTCCCGGGATCCGGAACTGCCCTACCGCGTCCTGGGGTGGACCACAGGCCGTCCCATCGTGCCGACCCGGAACGGGTGAGGAACCGCATGAACAAGCAAACGGCATGACCTTTTCGGCAGGCATGTATCTCACAATCATTGCCCTTTCCCTGACGGCCGGCGGCCTGATTTCCGTGGGGCTCGGACAGCTGCCGACCGATGATCGGAGTCCGAACGATCCCCCGGATCGATCCTTCGCCAGCGCAGCCGCCGCCTCCCTTGGAGCCGCTTTCTGGTCCTGCGCCGTCCTTCCGGAACCGCTCTCCTGGGCCGGCTGCGCGCTTGGATGGGTTCTGATCGCGGCGGCCATGAGCGACCTGAGGCATTACTGGCTGCCGGACCCTCTGATCCTGCCGCTGGTTCCGGCCGGGCTGGTGGTGTCGTGGCTGACGACCGGCGCGGTCACGGCGCAAGGGATCGGGGTCGTCGCCGGATACGCCAGCGTGTCCGCCATCCGCCGGATTTACCGGATGCTGCGGGGGCGCGAGGGGATCGGCCTCGGCGACGCGAAGCTGCTGGCCGCCGCCGGCGCCTGGGTCGGGTGGGCCGGCCTGCCCAGCGTGGTCCTGATCGCCGCGGTCACGGCGCTTTCCGTCAGTTTTGTTTCCTCCTGCAGCCGGTGCTGCGGCACCGGGGATGCTCCGATCGCCTTCGGCCCCTATCTCGCGCTCGGGTTCTGGATCGTCTGGCTGCACGGACCCCTGCAGATCGGCTGACACCGAGGGTACGAGTCCCGCCGGATGACTCCCGACGTTGGAGGTATTCCGTGCAGCGCGTAGCAATGCGCGGGAGTTCCTTCTACCCTGTTCGGAAAACGGGAGCGCTGCGTTTCGCTTGCGGTCGATGCGCGCCCGACCGGGGAAACGAAGAACAAGAACGACAGGGGACGTCATGTCTCTGGCGGCGCAGAAACAATCCATCCTCGATGACCGGGTGGTTGACATGCTGGTTGGCACCGGGCGGCTGGACAGGGCATCCCTGGAGCGCGTCTCTCGGCTCCGTGCCAGCAGCGGCGAGCCGATCCGACACATCCTGGTCAAGTTGGGCCTGATCTCCGAACGCGATCTGGCCTCGGCCATTGCCGAAACCAGCGGCCTGCCGCTTGTGGCCGAACAGGACTATCCCGAGGCGCCGCTCCTGGAGGATCAGCTCAGCCAGCGCTTTCTGCGCGATTCCGCCGTCCTGCCGCTGGCTTTCGCCGGTGAAACCCTGATCCTGGCGATGGCCGATCCCCACGACGCCTTCGCCATCGACGCGGTGCGGACCGTCGCCCGGTGCGCGGTGGATCCGCGCGTCGCGGTACCCAGTGAACTCGAGCGGGCGATCGACCGGCTGTATGCGCGGCCCGGCGCAGCGGCGAACGACGAAGACTGCTCGGATACCGAGGATGATACCCTTGCGCTCGATGTCGAGCACCTGAAGGACTTGGCGAGCGAGGCTCCCGTGATCCGCCTGGTCAACCGGATCATCACACGGGCGATCGAGATCGGTGCCACGGACATCCATCTGGAACCCTTCGAGACGAGACTGCGACTGCGCTACCGCATCGACGGCGTGCTGCGCGAAGGCGACTCTCCGCCGTTCCGCCTCAGGGCGGCGATCACGTCGCGCATCAAGATCATGGCCAAGCTGAACATCGCAGAGCGCCGGTTGCCCCAGGACGGACGCATCAAGTTCGCGGCGCACGGTTCGGCGATCGATCTCCGTGTGTCGACGCTGCCGACGCTTTACGGCGAGACCATTGCGATCCGTGCCCTCGACCGGGAGCGGATCGCCCTCGACTTCGCGGCCCTCGGTATCGCCGACCGCAACCTGGAAACCTATCTGCGCGGACTCGAGCAGCCCGACGGGATCTTCCTCGTGACCGGCCCGACCGGCAGCGGGAAGACGACCACGCTCTACGCGTCCCTGGTCCGGCTGAACACGCCCGAGATCAAGATCATCACCGTCGAGGACCCGGTCGAGTACCAGCTCGACGGCGTCAACCAGATCCAGGTCAAGCCGGCGATCGGGCTGGATTTCGCCAATGTACTCCGTCACATCCTGCGCCAGGACCCGAACATCATCCTGGTCGGCGAGATCCGCGACCTGGCGACGGCCCAGATCGCGGCCCAGGCAGCCCTGACCGGTCACCTCGTGCTGTCGACGCTGCACACCAACAGCGCCGCCGCCAGCGTCACCCGGCTGGTGGACATGGGTCTGGACGATTATCTCGTCACCTCGACCCTGAACGGCGTTTCCGCCCAGCGGCTGATCCGGACCCTGTGCCGGCGCTGCAGGCAGCCCTTCCGCGCCTTGCCCGAACTGACCGGCCAGCTTGGTCTGGCGCGCTTCACCGGGGATGAGGAGATCACCCTCTACCGTCCCGCAGGCTGCCCGGAGTGCGGCGGTACCGGCTACAGGGGGCGGACGACAATCCTCGAGACCCTGATCATGTCGGACCACATACGTCAGCTCGTGCTCCGGCGGTCCGAGAGCCGCGTCCTCCACCGCGCCGCGGTCGAGGAGGGCATGAGCACGCTGTTCGATGACGGCATGAGGAAGGCGCTGGCAGGCCTTACCTCGTACCAGGAAATCCTGCGCGTCACGCGAGAGGGGTAAGGTGCCGAACTTCCGCTTCAAGGCCGTCACGACGGAGGGCAAGGTCGTCGAGGGCGATATCGACGCGCCGTCGCGGAGCGCCGTCATCGAGCATTTGCGCCGCCAGGGAAGCGTGGCGATCCGCGCCGAGGAAGGTTCCGCGCGCCGGTCCAGGCCAGGTCTTCGGGGGCAGCGGAAGGGTACCAAGGATCTGCTGCCCTTTACCCGCGAACTGGCGACACTGCTGCGCGCCGAGGTCCCGCTCGACCGGGCGCTGGCGCTGGTCAGCGAACTGACCGACAAGCCGGCATTCCGGGACCTCACCGTCCGGGTGCTCGACAGGGTTCGCGGCGGGGCTTCGTTCGCGGACGCCCTCCAGGCGCAGGGCGACGTCTTTCCGCGCGTCTATGTCGGCATGGTTCGGGCGGGCGAGGCGGGCGGCAGCCTCAAGACCGTCCTGGCACAGGTCGCGGAGATGCTGGCGCGCCGCCAAGCGCTCGAGGAGACGGTCCGCCAAGCCCTCCAGTACCCGATCTTCGTCCTCGTCACGGCATTTGTTTCCGTGATCCTCATCCTCACCCTGATAATACCCGAGTTCCGCACCCTGTTCGACGCGGCGGGCGCGGCACTGCCGCTTTCCACCCGGATTATCCTGTGGCTGTCCGACTTCCTCAGGACCTGGTGGCTGGCCCTGGGACTGGGTTGCTGCTCGGCGGTCCTGGCGCTCAGCTGGGCGATGCGCAGCCCGGCATTCCGTCGGAGTCGCGACGCGCTGGCGCTGCGCCTTCCCCTGGTCGGCGGCCTGATCGCGAGGATCGAGGCGGTCCGGTTCAGCAGGACGTTGGGAACGCTGCTGGTCAACGGCGTCAGCCTGCTGGCAGCGCTCGCCATGACGGTCGAGACGATCGGCAACCGCGCCGTCGCTGCGAAGCTCGCCGGAGTGGAGCGTCACCTCAAGAAGGGCGAGGGCTTGGCGGAGCCGCTGTCGCGCGCCGGCGTGTTCCCGCCGATGGTGATCCATCTGGTCCGGATCGGAGAGGAGAGCGGCCAGCTGGAAGAAATGCTGGGCCGCATCGCCGAGATCTACGACGAGGAGGTGAAGCGCTCGATCCAGCGTGTCCTGGGACTTCTGGTGCCTGTCATCACGGTCCTTCTCGGCATCGTGGTCGCCGGGATCATCGCCTCCGTCTTTTCCGCGATCCTGGGGTCGTACAATGTCGCGTTCTGAGGCAACGCACGGCCCGATCGCGAACGGCTTCACCCTGCTCGAGATGCTCGTCGTCCTCGCCATCATGGCCCTCGTCGCGGCCCTGGCCCTGCCCGATCTCGGAAGGCTGGCACCGTCCCTGCGGCAGCGCGCCGCCGCAGGCGAGTTGGCCGCGGCGCTGCGCGATGCGCGCGGGCAGGCCATCCGGTCCAACGACGAAACGGTGCTGACCCTTGACATCGGGTCCGGGACCTACGCTCTCTCATACCGGCCGGACACTCGGCAGCTCGGCGCCTTCGATTTCTTCATGCGGACAGCCATCCAGGAAACCGAGGGCGACCGCGTCGGAAGCATCCGCTTCTTTCCCGACGGCAGCTCGACCGGAGGTCGGATAAGCCTGTCCTCCGGCCGTTCGAGCCATACCGTCACCGTCGACTGGCTGACCGGCCATGTTCGGATCGTCGAGTAGAGTGCGCTTTCCGGGAGCTTCCGGCCGGCGGGGAGCGCCGCGGGGTGCCGCATCGGGCTTCACCCTGATCGAGACCCTGGTTGCCTTCACCATCCTGAGCATGGCGCTGCTGGCCGCCCTGCAGGCATTCTCGACCAGCCTGCGGGGCATCTCGGCAGCGGAAGGCACGGGTGCCGCTGTCCTGCATGCCCGCAGCAAGATGGATGAGGTCGGCATCACGATCCCCCTGGTTCCGGGAGAGACGGGGGGAGCATTCGCAGACGGCTTTCGCTGGAAAGCTGGCATCGAGCCGTACCCCGACGCGCATCCGGGCGGCGCCGGGGCTCTCGCTGTCGAGCCATATCAAGTCAGCGTGACGGTGACCTGGGGCCGGGCACAGGCGATCACGCTTCAGACGGTGAAGCTGGGACCCGCCCGATGAGGAATCTCCGGCCGGTCACCAGCCGAAATCGCGGAGCCGCCGGCTTCACTCTGGTCGAGATGCTGGTGACCCTCGCCCTGATGGGATTGGTGGCGGTGGTCACGTTCGGGGGACTCCGGTTTGGAGCCCGGGCCTGGGAAACTGGATCCGGCCGCGCGGCGGACGCTGGAGAGATCGAGGCGGTACAGACCTTCCTGCGTCGGCAGATGAGCCGGATGCTCCTTCCCGAAGACCGGTCCGCGCGGGCAAGCGGAGCGGTCCTGCTGGGCGAGGCAAGGGGATTTCAGTTCCTCAGCATCCTCCCGCCCGAACTGGGTGTCGGCGGAATTGGCTTCTTTCGGATCTATCTGGATACCGGGGCGGACAACGGGCGCCTGGCCCTGGATTGGGCGCTTTACCGTCCGGACGGGCTGGTCGTGCCGCCCGACGCAGCCGAGCGGAGCCGCGCCCTGCTCCGGGGGGTGAGGGACATCAGGATAGGATATTACGGCGCGGTGCGCGACGGGGAGGATCCGGCCTGGCGCGATGCATGGCTGGCCCACGACCGGCTCCCCAGCCTGGTCAAGCTCGAGCTCGCCTTCGCCGAGGGTGACCGCAGGATCTGGCCGCCGCTATCGGTGGCGCCCAGGCTCGCTTCCTCCCCATAGGACCCTGACCTGATGGGCCAGCGCAGTGCGGATCGGGGATATTGTATTGTGCCGCCCGGCTTATGAGATCACAATTCACCGCCTGGACGCGGTGAAAGGCATTGGGACAGGCATGGGACCCTGGAACGGCCGTATCGGATCGGGTATCTGGAATTTCCTGCGCTGGTGGGGTGGGGAACTGACCGCGCTTGTTCCCCGGCGCCTGAGCCGCGCCCTGTCGCGCCGCTCCCGCTGCTTCGAAGTGGTGGTAGAGCCGGAGTGCCTCCGAGTCTTCGCGCACCGGGCCGGACGCCGCCGGTTTCTCGGATCGGTCGATAGGCCCCGGCCGGTCCCGGGCGCCCGGATCGACCATGGCCCAATATCCGTGTCTGAGCAGATACGCGACTTGGTAAGAAACCGATCCGGCAGCCGGTGCGAGACGGCCCTGATCGTTCCTGCGGGCACGGCGCTGCGACGCACGGTGACCTTGCCTGCAGCGGCGGCCGAGAACCTGAGGGAGGTCCTGTCCTTCGAGATGGACCGGCTCACGCCGTTCAGGGCCGAGGATGTTTATAATGACTACCGGATCGTTTCCGGGCGACGCGCCGGCGGCGTGACGACCGGCCGGCAATTGCTGGTCGACCTCGTCGTCGTCTGCCGGTCGGACGTCGACTGGGCACTCGACCTGATCCGAAGCGCAGGCTTGAAGCCGGAGTGGCTCGAAGTGGCCGGGTGGGGCGGCGAGGCGTATACCGATCTGCTCCCCCGCACCGGCGGAGAGGCCAACCGGCGGCGGTACCGAATGGCCGCTGTCCTGGCGGGGATCGCTCTGGCACTGGTGGCGGCACGCACTTCCCTGCCGCTGTACCAGCAGGAACGGCATCTCGCCGAACTCGACGCGGCGGTGACGTCGGCACGCGTCCGGGCTCTGGAGGCGGACAGGCTTCGGGCCGATCTCGATGCGGCGATCCACAAGGAACGGTACCTTGCGGATCTGAAGCGCCGGAGCCCCGCGAGCATCGACATCCTGTCCGAGGTCACCCGGCTGCTGCCCGATGATACTTGGCTCGCCAGCCTTAACATGCGCGCCGGCTCCCTGTCCCTGTCGGGTTTCTCGGCCAAGGCCTCGGCCCTGATCGCCCTTCTGGAGGAGTCCGCCCTGCTGGAGGACGTCCAATTCCGCTCGCAGGTCTCGTTCGAGCGGACCGGGGGCGTGCGGGGCGCTTGGCAGGACGCCGACGGCGAAGTGCCGGACGGCAGAGCCGCCAGCGTCGAGCGCTTCAGTATCTCAGCCCGTCTCTCGGCAATCGGGGAAAGTCTCTCCGAGCCAACGCGGGAGAACTGACATGAACCTCCGGTTCGATAGGATCATCGGCCGGGTCGCGGCAATCAGCTTGGTGGGAGCGATCGTCGGTACAGTGTACGTCACGGCGGTTGCCATGCCGCTCGCCCGCCAAGAGCGCAACGCCGAGCAGATCGCGAACCTTCAGGCCATGCTGGCGCGCTACCGAGGAATGGCGGTCGAGGTGCCGCGTATCAGAGCCGCCGTCGAGAACTTCGACCGGGAGCCCGAGGGCACAGGATCCTACCTGGAAGGCTCGACCGATGCCTTGGCTGCCGCCTGGCTGGTCGAGCAGGTGAAGCGAGGCGTTCAGGAGAACGGCGGACGGGTCAACGCCGCGCAGAACCTGCCGACGGCGACCGTTGAGGATCTCCAGAAGGTTTCGGTCAGGATTCAGTTCACGGGGGGAATTGAAACGCTCCAACGTGTCCTTCACGCGGTGGAGAGGGGGCGGCCGATGCTGTTCATCGAGGGAATGGAGATCCGGGAAACCGCCCGGAGCCAGGCTGGCCAGGAGCTCAACAATGATCCCGTTCTCGCGATCCGGCTCGATGTCGCCGGGTACCTGAGGGGGAGGGCAGGAAAATGAGGTCTTTGAGCCCGAGTTTCGCGACACTTGGCGCCGCCGCCGTGGCCTTCGCCACCGTATCCTGGCTGCTGGTTTCGGATCTGCTAGCCCTGGGCGGGATCGGCCCGATACCGCCCGTGCAGGAGGCGTCTCAGGCACCCGCGGACCCGGCTCGGGTACAGGAAAGCGAGCCTGGCTGGGTGGAACGGGCGCTTGAGGACTTTTCGGAAATCCTCGAACGGCCGGTGTTCACCGCAAGCCGCCGCCCGCCGGAGCGGCGAGAGCAGGCGGGCGAGCCGGCGCAGCCGTTGAGCGTGGTGATCTCGGGAATTCTGATCACGCCGGAGAGCCGCATGGCACTCATGTCCCCGGTCAAGGATCAGAAAGCCCGCAGGCTGCGGGTGGGGGACACGATACAGGGATGGAGGGTCGTTGGGATCGAACAACGGCGCGTCATCATCCGGCGCGGCAGCGTCGAGCGCGTGCTTGATCTGCGGATCGAGGCGCCGGCACCGGAGCCGGACCGCTCACGCCGCCCGCGGGAACGGCCCCGGGAACTCGCGACCGGGAATGTCACGGCGCTCCAGCCGTGACATTCCTGAAGTTGTAATCTCTTCGCCGGACCCATCACCCTTTGCGTTCTGGCCTCGAAGCCTGAATTGGCTGAGCATCAATGTGGCGCACCACCGAAATCTCGAAGCTAAAACAATAATGATAACAATGGATTATCCCATTGGCTTCCGTCCCAGCCTCCTCGGTTTCCAAGGC
Organism: Skermanella mucosa; assembly: GCF_016765655.2. Lineage (NCBI taxonomy): Bacteria > Pseudomonadati > Pseudomonadota > Alphaproteobacteria > Rhodospirillales > Azospirillaceae > Skermanella > Skermanella mucosa. Next base: position 607,430 of record NZ_CP086107.1, on the reverse strand, counting down.
GATCACGCGATTTCTCAGCTTGGCCGTACTCCTGCTGGCATGCGCCTGCACCACGCAACCGGGAGACCTCGGGGAAGAGACGGTCGCGTACGGACCCGCCCGCGCGCCGGTGCCACTCGCCTCGGCAGCGCCCGCGCGGCGCGGCGGCGCGGCTGAAGCGAGTCTGGCCACGCCGGACCGTCGGCCCCAGGTCTTACCCGGCCCCAGGATCATTCGCGGGTCCGGCGATTTTCTACGCCGCGGTGGCGCTCCCGAAGGCGTGGCGGTCACCGGCGCCGACGAAGTCAGCTTCAACTTCGTCAACACGGATATCCGTGAAGCGGTCGACGGCATCCTCGGCGACACCCTTGGCCTCACTTATGTCCTGGACCCGAATGTCCAGGGAACGATCACGGCGCGATCCGGACGCCCCGTGCCGCGGGCGAGCATCATGCCGACCCTCGAGACCCTCCTGGCCTTGGCGGGGGCTGCGATCACCCGGACGGACGGCATCTACCGGGTCGAGCCGATGGAACGGGCAGTCGCTCGCATCACCCCGGGCCTGGTCGCCGTCACCGATGCCCAGGCGGGCCGCGGCTACGGTCTCCACATCATTCCGGTCCGCTATGCTGCCGTGGAGGCGCTGCGGGAAACCTTGGCGCCTTTCGTTGCGACAGGCCGGTCGCTGGTGGCCGATCCCGTGCGGAACCTGCTGGTGTTCGCCGGTCCCGGAGGCGAGGCGGCGGATCTCGTCGACCTCGTCGAAACCTTCGATATCGACTGGATGGCCGGAATGTCCTTCGGCATTTTCCCCCTGAGACGCGCCAACCCCGAGGACGTTGCCGGCGAGCTTACCCAGATCTTCAGCCAGCCCGATGGTCCGACCGGAACCACCGCCCAGGAGGGCGCGCCGGCACCGCAGCCCGGTTCCGCCGGCGCCGGTGGAGTTCGCTTCCTGCCGATCCAGCGCCTGAGTGCCGTCCTGGCGATAGCCAGGACCCCGGGGCAGTTGAGCGAGGCCCGGCAGTGGATCGAGATCCTCGATCTGGGTGACGACGCTCAGGACCGGCGGATCTTCATCTATTTTGTGCAGAACGGACGGGCGGCGGAGCTCGGGTCCGTCGTGGCACCGCTGTTCGGCAGCGAACTCACGACGGCAGTGCCGCAGACGGGCGGGTTTCCCTCCGTATCGCCTGGGTTTCGGTCGCGGGACCTGGGCTCCTTCCCGGCGGGTGGCGGGAGAAGGTCGGGGGGAGAGGGGTTCTCGATCGACGACTCCGACGCATCGCAACTGCGGAACGGCCGGGGGACTTCGGGGTTGGCCGGAAACGGTCAGGGTGGACCGACGGGCATGATCCAGTCCCCGCGACCCTTTCCAGGCACGGCAGCCCCCAGCGGACCCGGAGAAGCGCCGGCCGGCGACCCGGAGATCCGCATCATCGCCGACGAGGTGAACAATGCCCTGGTGATCCTCGCCAGCGAGGCCGATTTCCGGATGATCGAGGCAGCGCTGCAGCGCCTGGACATCGTGCCGATGCAGGTTCTGATCGAGGCGACGATCGCGGAAGTGAGCCTGACCGACCAGCTGCGCTATGGGCTGCAATGGTTCTTCTCGGCGGGGAACGGAAGCTTCTCGTTCAACGAGACCGGCGAGGTCTTCAATCCGCAGCTGTTCGCCAATCCCGGCCAGGGCGGTCCGGCGTTTCCCGGCTTCAACTTCCTCTACAGCAGCACCGACGCGAGGGTCGTGCTGAACGCCCTCAGCGAGGTCACCGAGGTCAACGTTCTGTCGGCACCCCAGCTGCTCGTCCTGGACAACAGGACGGCGCGCCTGAGCGTCGGCGATCAGGTACCGATCCCGCTGCGCTCCTCGGTCTCCGTGGTCGACCCGGATGCTCCGATCGTCAATGACATCGAGTACCGGGACACCGGGGTCATCCTGCGGATCACGCCCCGGGTGAATGCCGGCGGGCTGGTCAGCCTGGACATTGCCCAGGAAGTCAGCGACGTCGCGACGAACAACTCCTCGAATATCGATGCGCCGGTCATACAGCAGCGCACCATCCAGAGCTCCGTGGCCGTCCAGGACGGTGAAAGCGTGGCGCTCGCCGGCCTGATCCGGGACAGCTTGGGCGATGGCGTAACGGGAATTCCTGTCCTCTCGGACATCCCGGTTCTCGGCAATCTCTTCAAGACGACAATCACGCAACGTCGGCGCACCGAGCTTCTGGTCCTGCTGACCCCCCGGGTGATCGGCAACCGCGCTCAGGCCCGTGCGGTGACGGACGAGCTGCGCCGCAGGCTGAACGGCGCCGGTCGGATGATTCCAGGTACCGGCTACGCGCCTCCTCCGAATACTGGGCGGCGATGAGTTTCCAAGCAGCAAAACGTGCGCTGCATGATCCTGTGTGGCAGGCCTGCGTTTTCTGCATATCTGACGGTCGACTTACGGTCAGTGCAAACACATCGACCCAGGAGGCTGTCCCAGATCCAGTTTTCCTTTCACATCGGGGGTTTGCACAAGAGGATGCCGGACACGCCTGCCGGGGTAGATGTACAAACGGCATGGTGCTGACTGTACAAATGTGGTGTGGTTATATCTTGTGCACTTGGGACACAAACTTGCCAGAGTATTAATATCATCTAAGCGGACCTGTGTCATTCCCGACCAGGACTGCGATGAGGGCAGTGTGTGTTCCTCTCTATATTCTGGTCCCGGACTGCTCTCTGCTATCGGAGATTTGGCGAATCGCAGCGTTACTGCGCAAAGCTCGCCATTCGGAAGGAGTATTCCTGCGGTTACAAACATCTGGTGGGCAAGGCCTGCCTATAACGCCACGGGAGGAAACAATGAGAAATTTATGGCGCACCGTCATCGGTGCGACCGCCGCTATCGTCGCGGCGGCAATTGCCTTTGCGCCGGACACGGCTGCGGCGCAAGATGACGACGCGGCCGCTAGCCTCGCACACAACGGCGGTTTCCCGAATCTCCGCGAAATCGGGGACTTTCTCGACCGACTGCGCGACCGAACCGAGCCGGAGGACGGCGCGGCCAGGCGCGGGCCCAGGTTCATCGTGGATCCCGGCTGGCCGCGGGAACTGCCGAACAAGTGGCTCGTGGGACAGGTTGGCGGCATCGCGGTGGATCGCCACGACAACATCTGGATCGTCCAGCGCGCCCGAACCCTGACGAGCGACGAGGCTGGGGCGACGGACGCTTATGAGGACGCAACCAACGAGGAAGGGGAGCCGATCAATGCGCTCGGACATTCCCGACCATTCGGACCCATTGCCGAGTGCTGCCTGCCGGCGCCGGCGGTGATGAAGTTCAACAAGGACGGGGATCTGCTCCAGGCCTGGGGTGGACCTGCCGACCCGGGCTTCATCGGCGGCAAGTGCAGGGAGGAGGACGGCTGCGTCTGGCCGGCCGGCGAGCACGGCATCTATGTCGACCATAACGATAACGTCTACATCGCCGGCAACGGATCTGGCGAGGGCGGCTTCCCTTGGGCGGCGACGCATGGGGAGGACAGCCATGTCCTGAAGTTCTCGGCCGACGGCACCTTCCTGCTGCGGGTTGGCGATCCGGGCTTCGGCGGACCGGCTAACAGCAACGACACCGACGGTGCCTCGAACGGCACGCCCCAGCTCTATAACCCGGCCGATATGGAAGTTGATCCGCGGACAAACGAGCTTTACATCGCCGATGGGTACGGCAACCACCGTGTCGTGGTGGTCGACGCGGAGACCGGCAAGTACAAGCGTCACTGGGGCGCCTATGGCCAGAACCCGGTGGATGACGCGGCTTCCGACGCGGCGGGACCCTATGCCAATGACCGGGGTGACGAGATAATCCCGTACTTCCGGAACCCGGTCCACTGCGTCCGCATCGCGCACGACGGCCTGGTTTATGTCTGCGACCGGGCGAACAACCGCCTGCAAGTGTTCCGCAAGAATCAGGTGGGCGAGGAGTGCAACAACCCGAACGGAACCGAGGGCACCTGCGGCTTCGTGACCGAGAAGTTCATCCGCGCCGAGACACTGGGCAGTGGGTCGGTGTGGGATCTTGACACTTCTTCGGATCGCGATGAGAGCTGCCTGCACAATGCCGACGGTACCAACATGCACGTCGACACGCTGAACCGCAGAAGCCTGGAGATCCTGTCCACTTTCGGACGGCACGGCCGCAATGCCGGCGACTTCCACTGGGTGCACAACGTAGCCACAGACAGTGAAGGCATTCTCTACACCGCCGAGGTGGATACCGGAAAGCGTATCCAGAAGTTCGTGCGGTACGGCGCGCGCGGCTGCCGCTCCCGGTAAGCCGCCTGGTCAGCAACGCATAGCCTGACGAAACTCCCCGTCCAGCCGCTCACCGGCGTACCGGACGGGGAGTTTCACGGTCGCGGCTGCAGTGGTTTCACTTACCATCGCGAGAAGTCCCCAATTATCATGACGATTCCAAACCTGACCGTCCGATGGTTGCTCGCGCTCGCTTTCGCGGCCCTGCTCCTTCCTCCGCTCGTCAGCAGGTCTGCCGCCGCCCACGACATTCCCGACGAAATCCTTGTCAACAGTTTCATCAAACCGGACTCTGGCCGGCTCGTGGCAGTGACCCGGATTCCACTCAGCCTGTTCGAAGGCATGGCTCTGCCCAAGCGAGGTCCCGGCTACCTTGACCTTGCCCGTATCGAGGGCTCGCTCGACCGACTGGTGCAGGCCGTGACGCAGAGTTTCATTCTCTATGAGAACGGGGAGCGTCTCGGCGTCCCGATAGCGCATACGCGCTTCTCGCACCCCTCGGAGGACGCCTTCGGCACGTTTGAGGCAGCCTGGAGTCACGTGACAGGACCGGACCTGCCGCCACAGAGCAACCTGTTCTGGAACCAGGGCTACTTCGACGTGGCACTGGTTTATTCTGCCGCCTCGCCCGATTCCCGCTTCGGCGTGGATGTTCTCTTGGGATCCGGCCTGTCGGGACGCCTGAAGCTGTTCGTGCAGTTTCTCCCTCCCGGCGGCGAGCCTCGCGCCTACCAAGTCCATGGTGGCCACGGCTGGCTCGAACTCGATCCGAGCTGGCACCGTGCCGCATTCACTTTCGTCAGCTTGGGCTTCGGCCATATTCTGGAAGGTATCGATCACCTGCTGTTCCTTCTGTGCCTGGTCTTACCCTTCAGGCTGGAACACATGTGGCGGCTGGTGGGCGTAGTCACCGCTTTCACCATAGGGCACTCCGTCACATTGCTGGCCGCCGCCACCGGCGCCGTGCCGGAGGGAAACTGGTTTCCGCCGCTGATCGAGACATTGATCGCCCTGTCGATCGTCTACATGGCGCTGGAAAACATTGTCGGCACCTGGCTCCATGGCCAGGCGGCAACCGCGCTGCGCTGGAGATGGCTGATCACCGGCGCCTTCGGCTTCATCCACGGGTTCGGGTTCTCGTTCGTGTTACAGGAGGACCTGCAGTACACGGGCGGGCATTTTCTGCTGTCCCTGCTGGCTTTCAACGTCGGTGTGGAGCTGGGTCAGCTTCTGTTCCTACTGATCGTGTTGCCCGTCCTGGCGCTGTCGCTGAAGACCGCCCCTGCGCAGCGCGCCGGCGTCATGATCCTCTCGGTTCTCGTGGCGCACACCGCGTGGCACTGGATGCTCGAGCGGATGGCGGCCCTTGAATACGTCCAGTGGCCCGAGGTCAATTTCGCCGTTGTCACTTTGCTGGCCATCGCAACGCTACTCGCGGCATACGGCGCGCTGTGGCTGATCAGGCGCCGGCGGGAAGTCGCCCGCATCAGGGCCTGAGCAGGATTCGGCTCCATAACTAACGACGACCCAGGCTCCTGGAAGCCGGTGGCGTTTGCCTGCAGCCAGCCGAGGCCAAGCTGGTCTAGAGCGGGGAGCGTAAAACCCGAATCACTATTGCGCTCTGGGCTTTGGTGTGATTCACCGTGTTTGGAGGTGGATCATGGGTCATGGCTATTCGTCTGATTTGCGTGTGCGGATCATCGGATCGATCGAGAGCGGGAACTCGTGTCGGGCGGCGGCCCGCCGGTTCGGCGTCAGCCCGAGTACGAGCATCCGGCTGGCGCAGCGCAAGGCGAGAACCGGCTCGCTGGAACCTATGCGGCAAGGGCGTCCGCCCGGCGGCGGAAAGCTGGCGCCCCACGCCGACCTCCTGATCGGCTGGGTCAAGGCAAAGGGTGACCTCGACTTTGGCCATCCTAAATGGGACTACGAGCGGCTTCGGATTGGTTTTGATAGGTCAGGGGGCATAAGCGGCGGCCTGGACGAGCCTGACGTAGACGGTGCGAGGAATTTTATGGCCCGACAATCAGGATAGGAAGAGCGTCAATCAGGGTCGGAATGGAATGTCGCGGTCGTGACGGAGGGCGGGCGTAGCCTGACCGTAGTCACGACCGCGACACCGACATCCTTTCCTGGAAAAGGACGTCGCTGACGGAAGCGGTGAATGCGGCCAGGATCGAGGATCTTCACGCCAATGAGGAACCGCGATCTTGCCGGGCACACACATCACCGACCGCCAAGTGAGCCTTTACATGAAAAACCGACAAACCAACACTCCCGCCGTCGCTGCGGCCAAAGCCGGGTTCAGCACGTCAACCGCCTACCGCATCGAGCAGGACCCCCGACCACCCTCGCAGAAGATCCTACCCCGCGGCCGGCGCCGCCCGGATCCGCTGGCCGGGATCTGGGACAGCGAGGTGGTGCCGATGCTCAAAGCCGCTCCGGGCCTGCGCTCGATCGCCGTGTTCGCCGAGATGCGCCGGCGGCATCCGGACCTGAGCGAGAAGGTCCGCCGAACGCTGGAGCGCCGCATCCGGGCCTGGCGAGCCGTCAACGGTCCGGACCAGGACGTCATCTTCCGGCAGCATCATGAGCCGGGCAAGATGGGCTTGTCGGACTTCACGGACATGGGCGACGCCGCCGTGTCCGTTGCCGGGCAGCCGCTCGATCACCGTCTCTTCCACTTCCGCCTGGCCTATTCCGGCTGGCAGCACGCCCATGTCATCCTGGGCGGCGAGAGCTTCGTCGCCCTGGCCGAAGGGCTGCAGAACGCGCTCTGGTCGCTCGGCGGGGCGCCGGCGGACCATCGCAGCGACAGCCTGTCGGCGGCGTTCCGCAACCTGGACCGCGATGCCGCCGAGGATCTGACCCGCCGCTATGAGGACCTGTGCCGCCATTACGGCATGGTGCCGAGCCGCAACAACCGCGGCCTCGCCCACGAGAACGGCTCCATCGAGAGCCCGCACGGCCATCTCAAGCGCGCCATCGACGATGCGCTGCTGCTCCGCGGCAGCCGGGACTTCCCCGACCTGCCGGACTACCGCCGCTTCATCGACGAGGTGGTCGGCCAGCAGAACGCCCGCCGGGCCAAGGCGATCGAGGTGGAGCGCGGCACCCTCAAGCCATTGCCGCCCGACAGGACCGCCGACTTCGAGCAGACCCTCGTCCACGTCACCTCCAGTGGCGGCTTCACCCTGCGCAAGGTGTTCTACACCGTGCCCTCCCGGCTGATCGGCCACCGCCTGCGGGTCCACCTGTTCGACGATCGCCTGGACTGCTTCCTGGGCGGCACGCGCGTCCTCACCCTGGCCCGCGGCCGTCCGCGCGGCAACGGCCGGCACGGCCATGTCGTCGATTACCGTCACGTCATCCATGCCCTGCGACGCAAGCCGATGGCCCTGCTCAACCTCGTCTACCGGGACCAGCTGTTCCCCCGCCGGGCCTTCGAGCGCACCTTCGAGGCGCTGCTCGCCGCCGGCAGTGACCGCCAGGCCTGCACCACGGCCGTCGCCCTGCTGTCGCTGGCCCACGAGCGCGGCTGCGAGGCCGAACTGGCCGAAGTCCTCGATGCCGACCTGGAAGCGGGACGGCTGCCCGACCTTCCGGCCCTGCGCGAACGCTTCCAGCGCACCGGGGCGCCGGTCACCGGTGTCGTCGTCGATCTCGTGCCGCTGAGCGTCTACGACGAACTCGTGCATGGAGCCGCGGCATGAGTGCGACCGATCCCATCGACACCGCCCGCCTGTCGCTGGCCCTGGGCGACCTGCGCCTGCCGGCCATCAAGGTGATCTGGCCGGACTTCGCCGACCGGGCCGACAAGGAAGGCTGGCCCGCCGCCCGGTTCCTGGCCGCCCTGACCGAGCACGAGATCGCCGAGCGCTCCCGCCGCCGGATCGAGCGTCATCTCGACGAGGCCAGGCTGCCTCCGGGCAAGACCCTGGAGAGCTTCGAGTTCGAGGCGGTCCCCATGGTCGGCAAGGCCCAGGTGATGGCCCTCGTCGCCGGCGACAGCTGGCTGGAAAAAGGCGCCAACCTGATCCTGTTCGGTCCGGCCGGCGGCGGCAAGTCGCACTTGGCGGCCGCGATCGGCTACGCCCTGGTGGAGAATGGCTGGCGCGTCCTGTTCGCCCGAACCACCGACCTGGTCCAGAAGCTTCAGGTCGCCAGGCGGGATCTGGCTCTGGAGTCCGCCCTCGCCAAGCTGGACAAGTATCACCTCCTGATCCTCGATGACTTCGCCTACGTTGCCAAGGACCAGGCGGAAACAAGCGTCCTGTTTGAACTGATTGGAACCCGGTACGAGCGGCGGTCATTGCTGATCACGGCGAACCAGCCGTTCGGCGACTGGGGCGGCATCTTCCCCAACCAAGCCATGACCCTGGCCGCCATCGACCGGCTCGTCCACCACGCCACCATCTTCGAGATGAACGTGGAGAGCTATCGTCGAAGGGTCGCACTGGAACGAAAACGCGGACCTGGACGGCCGCCGTCCCGAGCGACAATCAACGCGAACTTGATTGACGCTCCACGACAGGACACTTGAAATCCAGCCCGATCAGCGTCAATCATCCTGACGCCGCGACCTTAGGCATTCTTATCCTGATCGCCGCTCTCTCCATCCAGATTGTCGCGCTACAGAATTTGGACGGTTTCGCCGGGATCCAGGGCTGTGACGAAATTCAGGTCGGTCCACAGGGCGATGCGTACGGCAGCCAGGGCGTCGGCGAAGGTCGGGGCGGTCTTGGGGTACCAGGCCGCCCGGCGCGGGGTCAGGTCGAGTTGGCCGGCGAAGGCCTGGACATGGAGCGCGACCAGCGAGTACAGGCCGAACAGCACCGGGGTGGTGCGGAACACCGCCTTGTCGGCGTGCTGGCGCTGGGTCTCGACGCCGAGGTGGGCGCGCGCCTCTTCATAGGTGAGTTCCATCAGCCAGCGCCTGGAGAACCAGCCGAGGATGACCAGCGGGTCGGCCGTCAAGTCGGTGCACGCCAACGCGTCGGGGTCGCGCTTGGACCCGGGATAGCGCACCAGGATCCAGCGGACCGCGACCGGCGGCTCCCCCGGGTGGTGCCACAGCGCGGTGCCGGAGATGAACTCCGCCTCCCGCGCGTGGCGACGCCCGGTGCGGACCAGCAGGGCGAAGCGCTGCCAGGGCTCGCCCGCGTCGTGCCGCCGCTTGGCCAGCTTGGTTTGGGCCTTGCCCTTGGTGGCGGGCCGACCGCCCCGGCCGGGCGGGCGCGGGGCCGGGAAGTCGAACAGCCGGGCGTCCAGGCGGAGCCGGGTCACCACGGTCATTGCGCGGCCCAACTCGCGCAGCAGGCCGACCGAGGCGAACTCGCCGTCCATCACCGCGACCATGGCGCGCCCCGGCAGCCAGCGCCGCACCAGGCGCAGCAGGCTGAGCGCCCACGCCGTGACCGGCCGGTATCGCCGGCCCTCGGCCTGGCAGAAGGCTTGGCTCGGCGCCAGCGCGCTGAGCATCGGCAGCGCCCAGACCTTGCGGGCGAACGGCACCTCGGCCAGCAGCATGGCCGAGACCCAGCGCAGGCCGCGGCTGGTGACCTTGCGCCCGCGCGAGGAGCGCACCGGGTCGTAGTAGTGTGCCGCCGGCCGGACCCGGGGACCGCGCCGGCGCTCCAGGGTGTGGTCGAGCCCGACCACCACCGGGCCGAGCGGGGCGAACACGCGCACCAGCGCCCGGGTGAGCCGCCGGGCCAGCGCCAGCCCGGACCACACGTCGCGGCTGAGCACCCGGTGGAAGGTGGCGAAATCGGCCCGTCCGGCCAGGCCGAGCGCGCGCAGCGCGCCGGCCACGGTGCGCGGGCCAAGCGCCAGCAGGGCGCCGACCGCCAGCGCGGCGGCCTGGGGCCGGCAGGTCGGCGAGAACACGGCGAGCGCCGGGGCGAGCCAGCGGCAGAACGCCTCGGGCAGCGGCGGGTCAGGGCGGTCCATGGTCCCCTCCGGGCGGTTGGAGTGTTGGACCCAACAGTCCCGCCCCGCGGAGATCGCCATGGCCGCCAAGACCGACCCCGTGCTCCAGCGCATCCACGCCCACCCCTGGCCGCGAGGCGGCGTCCGCGCCCGGCGCGCCGGTCGCGGCTACTCGCTGGTCAGCACCCACACCGGCGCGCCGGTCGCCCGCCTGTGCCCGACCGGCGAGGACGACGAGGTCGAGGTCCTCTGGTGGCGACGCGACGCCTGGGGACCCGCCGGTCCCTTCGGCGCCATCATGCCCCTTGATGACGCCCTCGACTTCATCGCCGAGGAACCCTTCTTCTGGATCAGGGCCTGATCAAAGTCCCATTTAGGATGGCCAAAGTCGAGGTCATAGGATGTTGGGTGTTTCCAGCTAAGTTCATAGCGGAGAACAATTTCCTAGCTCCAAGGCTTTGAAAGAAGCAATATGACTGTTGTCCCTCCAGAGTGGCTAGCAGAACAGCAGAACAAAATTCGCCAAGCCATCAAAGACTTGGAGGAACATTCTCTAACCATTTCCGGTGACGAACAGGAAAAGGTTAAGCAAACAATCCAGAAGCTGGCAGAAACCCTGCACGGTTATGAAAAAGCTGCGGGTAAACTGACGTAGCATTCTTTGGAAAATAAAGTGAATATTTATTCTACCAAAAGTTGAGATTTATCACAGAATCATGAATGAGAGCTCATCGAGCGTTATACCTCATGAACATGAACTATAAGTTTGAGTCCAATACTTATTAATCACTCCCTACAATCGCGGTAAGGGTGATTGAATAGGAAAAGGTGCTGTGGACCCCGCCTCCAACCTTATCACTACGCTGAAGACATTTGCGACCAACGCTGAAGCCATGGGATACCTTGAACAAGAAGGATTTACGTTCTTAGGCGCTCCAGGTCGCTGGCTGCATGTCGAGGATGAAGGACCGGCGTATGCCCGAATCGTCCCGACGAAGGGAGCCTTCCAGGTCCGCGTGTGCCGGATGAAAAAGCAGCTATAGGCATAGGAGCGCACGCGAAAAGACCCGCTCCGGCAGGCATGTCGAGAACGGGCCTTTCACAGACGATGGTCTTGCAGGAGCCATGTCTTTGTACGCTACCGTACAGAGGCAGCTAACCCCCGAGGCGCCGGATCAGCACAGGTCTCATTGTGAATATACCGTTCGAGTAAAAATCTATCGCGCGCAACCCCGAGTGAGTCCATATTCAACACAACGATTTTGCCATTTTGAACCCTTTGGAAGCCTATTTCGCGAAAAACCCCATGGACACTTCATCGAAGAAAATTTGCGGAGCGAAGAACAGGCAGGGTCAGCCGTGCCAAAAACGCCCCATGAAGGGCAAGTCGCGCTGCAAGAACCATGGGGGAGCGACGCCGACCGCGAGGCATACAGGGAACAAGAAGCACGGGCTCTACTCGGCCGCGCTCAGTCCTGATGAGGCGGCGATGTGGGATGCCATCTCGCTCGATAGCCTGGACGAAGAGATCAAGATGACGCGGATCTGGCTCGCCCGTGCCGGCGTGCTGGACTATGCCGTCAGCCTGGAGCCGAACGCGACCGGCAACCTGACCGGTTTCAACCTGGTCGAGATCCGGCGATCGTCCGACCAGAACGGCTCCGGCACTGATGCGATCTCGCGGCGCCCGGACCTTTCGGCACGGCAGGACAGGCTGCTCGGCCGGCTGGCCCAGCTCATTAAGACGCGCGCTGAATTGGAAGCGATGAAGACCCAGCAGGGTGATCCGACCATCCGCTTCGTGATCGAGGCTCCGCGGGAGGAATCCGTGGACGAGTGGCAGGCCAATTACGGGCCGACCAGCCCGCAGGAAGGCGTCTGATGCCTCTCGGCGTCGAGACTATCTGGCGCCCGCAGTATCGGGCAAACGGCACCAGGGGGCCTCAGTTCGCCCTGCTGGCATGCCCTTACCAGGAGATCTTCTTCGGCGGCGCCCGGGGCGGCGGCAAGAGTTCGGGGATGCTGGGGCATTGGGTCGCTCATGCCCAGAAATACGGACGCCACGCCCGGGGCGCGTTCTTCCGCCGGCGGTTCACCCAGCTCAAGGAGGTGCAGCGCCAGGCCAGCGAGCTGTTCCCCCGGCTGGGCGCGACCTACGGCAAGGCGGAGAAGACCTGGACGTTTCCGAACGGGGCGACGCTGTATCTCGGTCACCTGTGGGATGCCCAGGACGCCGATGCCTATCAGGGCTGGGCGCTGACGTGGATCTGCATGGAGGAAATCACGCAGTGGCCGAACCTGGACGCCATGAACAAGCTCCGCGGCTGCCTGCGGTCGAGCGAAGGCGTGAAGTGCGTGCTGCTGGCCACCGGCAATCCGGGCGGGCCGGGGCACCAAGCCGCGAAGCAGAGGTGGGTGGACCCGGCACCGAGTGGCATGCGACCGATCACCGATCCGGAAACCGGCGAGACTCGGGTGTTCATTCCGTCCCGGCTGGAAGACAACTTGGCGCTCATCAGGAACGACCCAGGGTACGAGCGCCGGCTGATGGCGCTGGGCAACAGCCAACTCGTGAAGGCATGGAGGTATGGGGATTGGGACTGCACCTTCGGCGGCTTCATCGACGATCTATGGGTTCCGTCGCGCCACGTGCTGAAGCCCTTCACGATCCCGCCGAGCTGGACCTACCGTCGGTCGTTCGACTGGGGCAGCAGCCGGCCGAGCGCGCTTCTCATGTGGGCGATCAGCGACGGCTCGCCCGTGCGGGAGATGGGCGGCTTCGTCTTCCCGCGGGGCAGCATGATCCTGTTCAGCGAATGGTACACGGTGGCCAAGGACGCCAGCGGCAACGTGAAGCCCAACGAAGGCTTGCGGCTGACGAACCAGGCGCTGGGGCACGGCATCGCCGAGCGCAGCCGAGGGCGCACCTGGTCGGGCTGTGTCGCCGATCCCGCCATCTTCACGGAGATGGGACGGGAGAGCATCTATGCCGAGATCAAGAAGGCCGCGGCCGAGAAGGGCCATGTGCTGAACTTCGGGCGTGCGAACAACGACCGGATCGGCGGCTGGCAGAAGATGCGCGACATGATCGAGAACGCCGCCGAGGAGAGGCCGGAGAAGCCTGGCATGTGGGTGTTCAACACGTGCATCAACTTCCTGCGGACGGTCCCTACCCTGCAGCGGGATGAATCACGCCCCGACGATGTCGATACCGACCAGGAAGATCATTGCGGGGATGCTGCCCGCTACGCCTGCAACAGCGTTCCGAAGACCGTGGCTCGGGGACGCTTCGTCACGGGCGGTTAACACCCAATAACCGTGTGGCGTGTTAAACGGGAAAGGGGGCGTTTCCGCCCCCCAGTGTTCACTGTGACAGAGTCACTGGCACGTCAGTTGGAGGTTTACGGTAAAGCCGATTAAGGTATTCCTTGATGTTTTCTCGAATTGCACCCTCATTGGCGAGTCTGAGGCGCGTAACCCCAACAAAGGCATCGTTCCATTTCGCTGTGTATGGAGTCTGGACAGTTTCGCCAGTAATAGGCCGGGCCGAGGCGGCATCAACCAACTCATAGTTGACCGCACTGGTCACCGTCATGTTAGCCCCGAACATAGGTTGCTGAAGGCCAAGCAGGTGACCGTTCAACACATACCGCGGCGCTCCGCCCTCGGACAGCAGGCCGTGATTACGTAAGCTTTCTGTCAATGCCCCGCGAAAATCCTCGCTGTCCACCTGCGATGTCCACAACGGATTGGTCTCCTCGCCGCCCTCAACCCGTCCGATGGCGATCGCGCCGACTAGACTGGTGTCGTTGGGGCGCTCAAGACCGGCTGACGGGGCCACGGTCATGTTGGACCGCTCAGCCGGGGAAGCGCAGGCGGCAAGGCTGAGGAGGCCTATCACAAGAGCGATGTTACGGATCATCTTGAGCTATAGCGGAATTTGGGTGACGAGGTGTTCAGGCGGCGCTGTGTGATGTCGGCACGCTGACCTCGATGCCGTCGCGGAATTTGACGCCTTGGATGATCTTGGGCAACTGGTTTTCGCCCTGAAGTCGCCGCCAAGTTCTGGATGCTGCCGAGATCAGCTTGAAGACCATGAGCTTGGCAGTGTCCTGGGAAAGCGCCCCCTTGGTGCGGACCGTCCGGTGCCGGACTGTGGCGAAGACGCTTTCTATAGGGTTTGTGGTCCGCACGTGATCCCAATGCTCGGCCGGGAAGCTGTAGAAGGCCAGCAGGGCATCACGATCTTTGGTCAGGCATTCGACGGCACCGGAGTACTTGGCGCCGTACTTCTTCTCGAAGGTATCAAGGGCATGCTCCGCCGCCTTGAGGTCGGGCGCCATCCAGATCTCCCGCAGGTCCTGCTTGACCGCGGGCTGGAGCGATTTCGCCACCTTGTTGAGAACATTAGAACTTTTATGAAACCAGCAGCGCTGATGACGCGTGCCGGGGAAGACCTCGTCGAGCGCCTTCCAGAAGCCCAAAGCACCATCGGCGACCGCCAGTTCCGGGGCGATTCCCAGCCCGCGGGCCTTCAGGTCGATCAGCAGTTCGCGCCAGCTCTGGGCGCTTTCGCGGACGCCGACCTGGAAGCCGAGCAGTTCCTTTTTACCCTCCGGCGTGGCGCCGATCATCACCAGCATGCACTCGGCGGCAGGCTCCATGCGGGCCTGGAGGTAGACGCCGTCGGCCCAGACATAGACGTAGCGCCGGGCCGACAGGTCCCGCCGCTGCCAGCGCGCGTAGTCGTCCGCCCAGCTCTCCTTCAGCCGCGCGATGACCGCCGGTGACAGGTTGGGCGCGTCCTTGCCGAGCAGAACGCTCAGCGCCTCCTGGAAATCACCGGCTGAAACGCCGCGCAGATACAGGATTGGCAGCAGGGCGTCGAGACTGGTCGTCCGGCGCGCCCAGCGCGGCAGCAAGGCTGAGCTGAACCGGATGCGCTCGGCTGCCGGACCGGGAGCGCGATCACGGACCTTGATCCGCTGGACCTCGACCGGCCCAATCCCGGTCTGGATCATGCGCTCCGGTCCATGGCCATGCCGGACCAACCGGTCCCGGCCGTCGGCCAGCTTCAGGTCTTTGCTGGCAGCCAGGAAAGCCGCCACCTCGGCTTCGATGGCCTGCTCCAACAACTGGCGGGCTCCCGATCGGAGAAGGGCCGTCAGGGGATCATCGATCTCTTCGGGCTGGCGAAGCCGGACAATGCTGGTATCTTCGTTCATGGCGTAGCGCTCCCTCGTGGAGGTTCTGGCAGGCGTCAAGCACCTACCTCGTTACGCCACCTTCCTCACCTCGTCATCACCCAGTTTCCCCCATAGCTCGATCATCTTTCTGATTATTCCTTGAATAACAATGAGGTTAGGCAAAAAACGTTTCCATCCCTCCCGCATTCACTCGACCACCAGGCTACTGGCAGCGCTGACCGGCAGCGTGCCGTCATTGGATGGCACGGCGTTGACCGTCTGGGTAGCAGTGCACTTACTGGTGGTCTTGAGATAGGCCAGACTGTTATTGCGGTCGTTCAGAGCGCGCATTTCAACATCTTGGGCATCGCTCGTATCAAGGGCAAACAGCGCGGGCCAGAATAGCAGCAGGCCGACCGCGCCAATGGCAATGTTGGCAGTGCGGGCGTTGTCTTTCTCCTGCTGAAGCTGAACCACTTTGGCACTGTTCGCCGCTGTTTCCGCATCGATCTGCGAACACGAAAGCTGAGCATCGTAGGCGTTGTACGCAGAGACTGGGGCAGCGTCGCGACCGGCGCAGGCTGTAGTCAGGAAACTGAACGTGATAACAGTGATAATTGAGCGCTTCATGGCGTAAAAACCCATTGAGGAGTGGTAATAGAAAGAAGCGGATTGCTCTTTCACAGTACTTGATAGTCAGGCGGAAACCGCTTGGAGGCTGCGGGGCGGCGTACCCGCGCCCTCCGCCGAGAAGCCGTTGTTCATGGCCCAGATCGCCGCCTGGGTGCGGTTGTTGACGTCGATCTTGCGCAGCAGCGTCTTGAGGTGGACCTTGACCGTCGCCTCGGTGATGCCGAGTTTGTTGGCGATCAACTTATTGCTGGCGCCGGTTACGAGGGACTGCAGGATCTCCTGCTCCCGGGGCGACAGGCCGCGGATCGAGTGCCGCAGCGACGGTGCGCTGTTGATGTCGAGCAGCATGGAGGCGAGATTGGTCGGGAACACCTTCTCTCCAAGCATGACTAGCTGGAGCGACTGGATCAGGGCTTCGGGCGAGACGTTCTTGCTTAGGAAGCCGTCGGCGCCGGCACCCATGGCAGCGCGCAGCACATCGACCGATAGGTCGTCGGCCAGCACGACGATCCGGGCAGTGGGATAGGCAGCCCGGAGCTGCTGCAGGTCGGCCTCAATCGCCACCGGCTGTCCCGTGATCACCAGCTCCGGCGCTTCGGCAGCCTCTCCGGCAGACATGGCCAGCTCGACCGTACTGAACTCAGCGCCCGCCTCGAAGCAGGTGCCGCACAGCAGATGCTTCAGGCCCTGGCGGAACAGCCGGTTCGGTTCGATCAGAATGGTGCGGGACGTGGTCATGCCAGTTCTCCAGATGCGTTGATGACCGAACGATTGCTGCTCCGAGACGGTAAGGAACGGCGCATTCGAGGCATCGATGGAGAAATACTGCACGAAATATCGTATGAAAAAAACGAAAAATTAATACTTTATCGCGAAAAAATAGTGCTATGCAGGTTAGGCGATCCGCCGGAGCAATTTCCTTCCTTCAGGCTTAGATAGACGCATGATGCAGGTCGAAGAGACGACCGTTTCATAGCCGATTATCATCGCCCAACGACGGTCGGACGCACGGCCCTCCTGGTGGGCCTCAATCCCCCCATAGCACATGATCGCCCCAGACTACGCACCACTTTGAAATTGCTGATAATATCGCTCTGCCTCATAACGTAGGCACCGTTTGAAGACCTTCCGCCCGCATCTTCCTCGGTGCGGGCGTCTTTCTGCCTAACAGGCATATACCAACCGGCATCGAGAAACATCGCCGTACTGACCTGTTTCGGCTTGGCCCCGTCGGGGCATTGACATCTTGTGTCAACTTTCCTGAGTGACTTCCTAGAGCCCGCGCCGGGGCTACATCCTGTGTGCGGGCTTCTTTCTGTTCCCGCATGTTCTCAATTCGCGTGATTATTCGTTCTCTATCTGTCCGTTCGAACGAATAGGCAACGCTACATCTGCAGGCCATAGATACCCGGCCCGAGCGTCCGGGGCGTCATCTCCAGATCCGGGTGGTCATCACCGACATCCGGCGCCGCGATCTGGCCCAGGAACGACTTCGCCGTGGCGATTTCATCGACCAGCACCACAATTCGCGCCGTGCCGTAATCCTCCAGGACCTCAGCCAGCTTGCGGCATGCATCATAGAAGCTGTTCGCAGACGGGGCGTGCCGACCTGTTCTGACCGAGATGCTACTTTGAGATGAAAAAGAGGAATGACCCATGGGGGCTGAGTGGCTATGACGGGGTTCGTCGTCAACAGCCGCTGAGCCAGCATCATATGGGTACCGCCTTTAGAACCGCAAAGACTTCTCCGGCGTCCTGGGATGCTTTCAGTGACGTCGATGCCTTCGTGGATGAGGTTCTGGCGGAACATGCGGCGATGGAAGCGGACGGCACGAAGCCGACACGGTCAGGACCGAAGCCGACACGGTCAGGACCGAAGCCGGCGTTGACAGGAGCAGCGCTGCGTAAAGCGATCATGGCGATCTGGTGCCTGTGCTTCTGCGGCATGCAGTGGCGCGCCATCGGGCAACTGTGCGACATCCCGTTCAACACGCTGTTCACCCTGTTCGCCCGCTGGACGAGGCTCGGCTTGTGGCGTCGCCTGCTCGACCGGCTGCACCGCACCTGGCGGCTGGTTTGCGGCGATGCCGCAGAACCGACGGCTGTCGTCATCGACAGCCGTTCCTGCAGGTCAGCGCCGAGCTGCTTCGGTCGTGGCTTCGATGGCGGCAAGAAGATCAACGGCGTCAAAGTTCACGTGGGCGTTGATAAGTACGGCATCCCGCTGGCGATCGACGTCTCGCCAGCCAACGTGCATGATACCAAAGGTATCATCCCGGTGCTCCGCGACCTCTCCGGCAAAGGCTTCCGGGGATCGGCGCTGGGCGACCTCGGCTACCGGGGCAAGCGTCTGGCCAAGGTCGGGCAGAAGCGCGGCATTACCGTCGAGCCCGTCGCTCGCGGCCGTGATGGCAAGTTCCTCCCGGCCGGAATCTGCTGGGTGGTGGAGCGCTCCTTCTCCTGGATTGCCAATTACCGGCGGTTGAACACTATCTTCGAGCGGACGAGGGAGCACCTCGTCGCCTTCATCGAAATCGCCTTCGTTTCCATCCTGTCCAGGCGCATCAAGCGCCTCGTCGTTGAGGAAGCCTCTGCCTGATTTCTACAAACAGCTTCTGAAACTCGGCGATCGATACACCTCGCCACTGATCGCCATCGGCATTTTCCACGAGATAGGCGGCCGCCTGTTTGCGCTTGGGATCGTAAACGGCCTTGAAGATGTGGGTCGGCACCAGCACTCGTCCGCGCAGGCGCTGCAGGGTCTCGCCCTGGAAGACCGGGCCGCTGACGACGTACAGTTCCCCTGACTTGCGGGCGAGACCACGCGCGGCGGACTCGATTCCCGACCACAGGCCTCGGTTGCTCTGCGGATCCTGCGGGATGATATTGGCCAGGGAGAAGCTCTCATGCTGCGCCTGATCGTCCGGCATATCGGCGGCCGGCGCGAGGTGGCCACGGTCGAAGCCGGAACGCGCGTAGTCGTCGAGATCGCCGCGCTCACCGGGTGGTAGCCTGGCCTCCTCGTGGAAGGTGTCCTTGCGCTCAGTGGCCACTGCTGCGTCGAGCCCTTTGCGGGTCAGGTGCTCGGCCGCCCAGAGCGGGGTGCGCGTGATGCCGGAATGCAGCACGGCGAAAGACGAGTAGCACAACGCCCGGGTCTTGGGGCGGAGTTTCGGGTTGATCAGGTCCGGCGTGCTGCCGTGCGGGAAGAACTGCGAGCACTCGGTCGGGGCCGCCAGGGAAACAGTCGTCATGCCGAAGGTCGGGCATGACGCAAGAGCGGCCACGATGACGAGGCGCCTCAGCATACGGTGACCAAAACACGCCCTGTGACCGATACAAACTCTTGGCATTCCTGCCCCATCATGTTCCTTCCCAACCAGTGCAATGCATTTCCGCTCAGCGTCTGCAGCGCCGCAGCGCCGGGCAGGCTGCCTTCCCGTGTTTCCTCGGTATCTTGATCAAGCCGCGGCGTTTAGCTGTTGCTCCAGCGCTCGACCGAGTTGCGCGGGCATCACCGGCTTGTACGCGATGCCCAGATCATGGTCGGCGCACGCACGCAGGAACTGCAAGTCGGTTTCGCCAGTCAGGATCAGTCCGGGTATAGGGTGGTCGAACAGGGCGCGGATGGCCACGACCGCCTCGGTGCCCGTGCGTCCGTCCAGTAGCCGGTAATCGGCAAGCACGATATCGGGCCGGCGGCCCGCATTCCGGACCTGAGCGACAGCCTCCTCGGCGCTGATGGCGGCAATCACCTCGTAGCGCCACTCGGTCAGAATCGCCTCCAGGCTCGTCAGCACCAGGGTGTCATCGTCTATCACCACGACCAGCCGGCCCTGCCCGTCCTGTTCCGAGCTATCGCCCCCGGACAACGTCGGCACCGGCATGGTTCCCGTCATGGCGAGAGGCAACTCGACGCTGAAGGTGGAGCCCTCGCCCGGCCGGGATCGCGTCTCGACCCGGTGGCCAAGCAGGTCCGCGATGCGCCGGACGATCGCCAGGCCGAGACCAAGACCTTGGCTCCGGTCGCGCGCCTGGTTGTCCACCTGATGGAACTCCTCGAAGATCTGCTCAAGCTGCCCGGGCGGAATGCCGATGCCGGTATCCTCGACCGCGACGCGCAGACGATCCTCGATCCGGCGGCAGGCGATCCGTATGTGGCCGGACCTCGTGTAGCGCACGGCGTTCTCGACCAGGTTTCGGAGCACGCGCCCGAGCAGCGTCATGTCGGTGCGGACTGCCTCGGTACAGGTCTCGACCTGCCAGCCCAGTCCCTTGGCTGCGGCAGCCGGACCATAGCTCGCGTCGATCCCATCTAGCACCGCGGAGACCGGGAACTCCGTGATCTCCGGCTTGACGATGCCGGCGTCCAGCCTCGATACGTCGAGCAGGCTGTCGAGCAACGCCTTCAAGGTGTCGAGCCCATGTTCCAGATGTTGCAGTGCCTGCTGGCCACGCGCGCTCTGGACGTGGCCCCTGAGCACGCCGGTGAACAGGGTAAGGGACTGAAGAGGCTGGCGCAGGTCGTGGCTGGCGGCTGCCAGGAACTTGGACTTGGCGAGGTTGGCGCGCTCCGCTTCTTCCTTGGCCTGGCGCAACGCTTCCTCCCGGGCCTTGCGCTCGGTGATGTCGCGGGAGACGCCGATGATCCCGACGACGGCACCGACGGGATCGCGCAACGGCGTCTTGGTCGTCAGGAACACCCGGGGCTCGCCATGGTGCCGGTCCGGAATGGATTCCTCCAGAACCTCGGTCACGCCGGTCTCCATGATGCGCATTTCCTGGTCCCGCATCACGGTGGCGATCTCCAGGGGAAACATATCGGCATCTGTACTCCCGATGATGGTCTGGCGCGGATGGCCGAGGACGCCGGCGGCCGCCGAGTTCAGTGTGATGCAATGCCCCTCCCGGTCCTTGGCGAATATGGGATCAGGTGCGCTCTCAATCACAGTCTCCAATAGCGTTTGCTGGCGGCTCAGGTCCTCTTGCAGGCGACGCCGCTCGGTCACATCCTGAAAATAAATGGCCAAGCCCTCACGCGACGGAAAAGCGCGCACCCGATACCATTTCTGGTGCGGCGCGTAGTAGTCCTCGACCTCAATCGGCACCCGCTCCGTCATGGACCGATGATCCTCGTGCCAGAACCGGCTGCCCACGAGTTCCGGGTAGGCGTCCCATAGGATCATGCCGACCTGGTCCTGTCCCCCCGCGGCTCCGTTCCGGGCACGCTCGTTCATGAAAGTGATGCGCCAGTCACGGTCGACCTCGAACACGCCGTCGGTAATGCAGTCGAAGACCTCGGCGACCTTGCGCCTAGCGACATAAGCTTCATCGCGCGCCCGGTTGTAAGCCTCCAGGCTCTCTGCCATGGCGTCGAAGGCGCTCCCGAGCGCAACCAGTTCCGAACCGCCGTCCCTGATGCCGGCCCTGGAGGTATAGTCGCCGTCGCGCCAGCGTTCGGTTGCCGCCACCAGGGCCCGCACCGGACCGCGCAGGTAGCGGCGTGTCCCCCACCAGGCCACGGCCAGGGCGAGAAGCGTCGTGGCGCAGAGCCCTCCCAGAGAACGCCACAGGGTGCCCCGGATCGGCGCCAGCGCCGCAGCCTTGCCCAGCCCGACCATGACGAACAGGCCCTGCGCACCTGTGGCTGGCGGGACATAGCCCTGCACCCGCATGACGCCGTCGAGGCCGGCCAGATCCACGCTGCCGCTCTGTGCGGCCTCCAGCAGCGGCCGGTACGGCTCGGGCAGCGGATTGCCGGCCGCGCCGGCCACCTCAGGCGTGCGGGCAAGCACGGTTCCGTGCCGATCGGCGATGGTGAAGGCGGCTCCCACGGGCAGCAACTGGTCGGCGAGATAGTGCTCGAACCCACTCAGGTCAACCAGGGCGATGATGAAGCCGGCCGGGGCACCGGCCCGGTTCCGGTAGGGCATCGCGAAGGACAGGGCCGGCCTGGAGGTGTCCCGGCGGAGAACGAACTCTCCGACCGCGAAGCCGCCGGTCTCCCGGGCGAGGCGGGCGTGGGGGCTCTCGCTTGTGGACAGGCCGAGTGCTGCCTGCATGGTCGCGCACCGGATAACCCCGGCCCCATCGGTCGCGGTAACGCCGAGATAGGCGGGATAGCTCCTGCCCAGTCGGGCCGCCATCTCCTGGCATCCCGCCATGTCGCCGTCACGCAGGACCGGGGACTCGGCCCAGGTGCTGAGAAGTTGGCGGAGCCCCTCGATCATGGTAACCGGCCGATCCAGGCCGCCTTACAAGGATTTTGCTATCGAGATAGCTTACGTCGTTAACGACGTCGTTATGGACGTCAACAGCGAGGTGAGATATGCGGGTGGAGGTTCTGAATGGAAGTGAGCGCCGGCGTCGCTGGTCTTTGGACGAGAAGATGCGGATTGTCGCCGAGGCTGCCGCTCCCGGGTCGAGCGTCTCGGAGGTGGCGCGCCGGCATGACATCTCCCGGCAGAACATCTATCAGTGGCGCTGCGAGTTGAAGCGCAAGGCCGTCCATCCAACGGGCAAGGCCGTATTCCTCCCGGTCGAGGTGACGGAGGAGGAGCCGGGCCTGGGCGCCGGATGTGGCGGGGATGCGCCAAGCCACCCTGTCGAGATCGGGCTGCGCAGTGGCCGCACCCTGCGCTTTGCCGCCGACCTTCCGGATCGCGTTCTGATGCGGCTGATCCGGGTCGCGGAGGCGGCATGATCGGCCTGGGCACCGGCGTTCGGGTCTATCTCGCCTGCGGGGTCACGGACCTGCGCAAGGGAATCACCGGGCTGGCGGCGGTCGCGCAGGAGCACCTCCGGCAGGCCCCCGGCTCGGGTGCCGTCTTCGCCTTCCGGGGGCGTCGGGGCGACAGAATCAAGCTGCTCCACTGGGACGGCCAGGGGTTTTGTCTGTATTACAAGGTTCTCGAGCAGGGCCGCTTCCCCTGGCCGGCACCTTCGGACGGATCGGTACGGCTGACGGCGGCACAACTGGCAATGCTGTGGGAGGGAATCGACTGGAGGCGTCCCGCCTGGACTGCCGGACCGATGCGGGTGGGATGATTTTCCCTGTTCATGACTGATGAATACTGTCACCAGGGGCGGATTTTTGTTAGACTTGTTCCATGCCGCCGTTGCCCGATGCCCTGCCCGACGACCCAGCCGCCCTGAAGGCGATCATCCTTGCCCAGCGTGAGGAGATGGCCCGCGCCAGGGCCTCGGCGCTGGCCTTCGAGGCCCTGGTCCAGGCGCTCCGGATCCAGATCGCCAAGCTGCGGCGGCAGCGGTTCGGACCGAGTTCGGAGCGGATCGGCCGTGAACTCGAGCAACTCCAGCTGACGCTCGAGGACGTCGAGGTGGCGATGGCCGCCAACGACGCTTCGGCCGAACGTTCCGATGCCGATGACGCCGGGGAGGAGCCGGCATTGCCGAGGACCGAACCGCGCCGGCGGGGTAAACCGCGCCTTCGCGACGACGCGCCGCGCGAGCGGATCGTGCTCGATCCCGGCGACCACTGCCCCGACTGCCGCGGCCCGCTTCGTCTGCTCGGCGAGGACTTGTCCGAGGTCCTCGAGTTCGTCGCGGCCAAGCTCAAGGTGATCGAGACCAGCAGGCTGAAGAAGTCCTGCCGGCTGTGCGAGAGGATCGTCCAGGAGCCGGCGCCGTCCCGGCCGATCCGGCGGGGAATGGCGGGTCCGGCCCTGCTGGCCCATGTCCTGGTCTCGAAGTTCGACGATCACCTGCCCCTGTACCGCCAGGGCGAGATCTTCGCCCGGATGGGGGCCGACATTCCCCGGTCCACCCTGATCGACTGGTGCGGCCAGGCGGTCGCGGCGCTGCGCCCCCTGACCGAGCTGATCCGCGCCGAGGTCATGCGGTCGGACCGGCTGCACGCGGACGATACCCCAATCCGCGTCCTCGATCCCGGACGCCGCGCCGCCGAGGGCAAAACCCGCGGGGTCAAGGAAGGACGGATCTGGGTTTATCTCCGCGACGACCGGCCCTGGGGCGGAAGCGATCCGCCCGCCGTGACCTACTTCTTCTCGCCCGACCGCAAGGGCGAGCACCCGCAGGCCCATCTCGCGGGCTTCGAGGGCGTGTTGCAGGCCGACGCCTACGGCGGCTTCAGGAAGCTCTACCAGCCGGGCGCCGAGGGTCATCGGCGGATCCGCGAGGCGGCGTGCTGGGCTCATCTGCGCCGCGCCTTCCACGACGTCTGGAAGTCCACCGGCTCCCCAATCGCCCTTGAGGCGCTGGAGCGGATCGGCGTCCTGTACGACATCGAGCGCGAGATCACCGGGCGACCGGCGGAGGAGCGCCGCCGCATTCGGCAGGAGCGAAGCCGGGGTCCGGTCGAAGCCTTCCTGGCCTGGTGCGAGGACCGGCTCCGGCGCATTCCCGGCAAGGGCGACCTGCCAACCGCAATGCGCTACTTCCTCAAGCGCGTCGAGGCCTTCTCCCTGTTCCTCGAGGATGGGCGCGTGGCGATCGACAACAATCCGGCCGAGCGGGCGATCCGGCCGATCTCGGTGGGCAGGAAGAACTATCTCTTCGCCGGCTCGGACGCCGGCGGCGCGGTGATCGCGGACGCGATGACGATCATCGAGACGGCCAAGCTCTCGGGTCTCGATCCCGAGGCCTATCTCGCGGCCGTACTCGACCGCATCGGCGACCAGCTGGTCAGCCGCCTGCACGAACTCCTGCCCTGGAACTGGGCCTCCAGCGAGGCGCTCCGGGCACAAGCCGCCTGAAATGGCCGCGATCGGCTCCGTCTTCACCATCGCTCGCGTCGCCGACATGCTCGGCGAGGACGAGGATCTGCTGCACGAGGTCAGTCTCGACATGGAACCCGAGGACGGCGTCCTCTGGATCTACGGCGTCGGAGGCGAGGAAGTCCTGGCGTTCACTGCCTTCGGCATCGAGAGCCTGCGCGACCTCATACCCCTCTACAAAAAACCAGTCCCTGGGCCTTGAACGGCCGGTTACCGATCATGTGGGTGTAGCCATCGTCAACCAGGACGGCGAGCCGCTCCGCCTCGGCATTGAGGGCGGTCACACGTTCATTATGCAGTTGGATCAGATTGGTGATCTCGATCGCAACTATGGGAACAACAACCAGCATCACGAGCAGGATGAGGCGACGCAGAAGACTCATGGGGGCTTCCCTGACCCAATATTGTTCTTTTCAGAACACTTATCTTAAAAACGGATCGACCACAATAAATGTTCTTCGCTCCAGGGTACTATGTCCTCTGGTTACTTATCCAGTCGATGGACTCTAATTATAGGGAAAGTTTCTTCAGGAACTGCAGTCGATTTCTACGCGGTAGTGTGGAGGGGCGACGATCTTGCATTCTCGATCCGGAGGACCCCGGGAGGGAGGGCGACTGAGTCGGACGCCTTGTACTTCGGCACAAAGTCACCCCGTGCCGCCCGGGGATCATGCGGGATTGCCACTCACTCGGACGCCGGTAAAACTGCTGATCCAGCTAGACCATAACGATACATGGTGCTGATCCCCACCTCCAGCGTCGCTGCGACGTCTTTGATTGGCATACCCCCAGCCAGCAGGTGCCGCGCCGCCTCGATCTTGGCCTTTCCCATAGCTTTCGGCCTTCCGCCCTTCCGCCCTCTTGCTGCGGCGGCCTCAAGGCCCGCTACCGTCCGCTCACGGATAATGTCGCGCTCGAACTGCGCAAGAGCGCCGAAAATGTGGAAGGTCAGGCGCCCGCCTGCCGTGGTGGTGTCGATGCTCTCGGTCAGCGACCTGAAGCCGATACCGCGCCGGTCAAGACCGGCAACGATGTCGATCAGGTGCGGCAAGGACCGAGCCAAGCGATCCAGTTTCCAGACCACCAACACGTCGCCCTCGGTCGCATACACCAGGGCCTCGTTCAGCTTCGGCCGGTCGGCGCGCATGCCGCTCATCCGGTCCTCGAAGATGTGCCGCCGGTCGACGCCCACCTTCAGCAAGGCGTCGATCTGGAGGTCCGAGTTCTGGTCCGTCGTGGAAACCCGTGCGTAGCCGATCAGCATTGTCAGGAGTACCGTTCTCGATTGGGGGCAGGAGACGACAGGACGCCGTTGTCTCAGGTCTGTCGCCCTCCCTCCAAATGGTCATCGGCCTGCTCACCCGACAGCATGTCCTTGAGCTTCTCATCAAGCGGTTGGTTGATGCTGGACCATCTCAGGATGTCGGACAGCAACTTCAAGGCCCGTCCATTTAGCTCAGGGCTTCGGCGTGCGGCATCAAGCGGGGTAAGGTCATCCAGACGAGGGTGAGCCGCCTGAAGCCATTCTGTCGCTTGTTCATGGGTATCGAAGGTGAGTTCGGCGTGCTGAATGATCTCTCGCGCCCGACTGTGCGGGGTGCCATCCCGTCCCGCGCAGAGCTTGGAAACTTCCTGACGCAATTGCTCGGTTTCGGCCGCTGCTTCTCGTTGCTGGCTCCGCAACTCCTCGATCGCAAGCCATAGGTCTCGTTCGGCCATTTTGCTCTCCCTGCTGTTTCCGATGTCCCCAGAAGCTATGTTCGATCTTCCCAAAAACGGCGACGTCAGTGTTTCGAGAAGAAATGATATGAGAGACGTTTTCGAGATAATCAGGATGGGGCCGGATCTGAGAAACTGCCAGAGCGCATTCGAGGTTCCTAAAAACGTAGGTTTTCGGGAAATCATGCTGCAAAATGCGTGAGGTGCGCACATGGCTGAAAAACCTCCAGTTTTCCCAGAAGAAATAGTGAAAAAAGCCTGCTATGCTGAACCGAGTAGTTATATGCATATGATAAACCGGTTGCCCAAGTTATGACTGGCGAACTCCAGCATGACTAGCCCATGTTCTGCTTACGGGTAAACTGGATTAACCTAACTTAGCAGAACGGACGTATCGATGATCACGTATGAGACGATTGGCGACTACCTTTTGGCGTGGCGGCACGATACTTCTCTTGCAGCAGTTCCGATCAAGATGGCGGCTGATGCACACGGGCTTACGATAGCAGAGATCGAAGAGTTACTTGAAGTCGAAGATTTGCCATCAGTATCCATTGCTGGGAAGAGGTATATTCCGGCAATTGCTCTGGCTGATATGGAAAATAAAGAGCAAAAACAGCTTACTGCTGCCTTGTCTCTCTTGGAGAATGCTGCTCGATTGAAGATCACCGTAACATGCGAGTCACTGATGCATGCGATTGGTCTATCTATTCATTCACTCGAAGATCAACGGACTTTTGACAGGATACTCAGTCTCATTCACCACGACTCACAACCCTATCTCACCGTCCTCCTTCCGGTACTCTTGCGCAAAGATAACACGGATAACGCGATGCCTCCTGACAGCTTTCTCATTTTTGTACGCCGAGAGGGCTTGATGGAGGGAGACGAAAGGGGGTTCGTCGACCGACAGATCAAGCGAGTATGGCGCGATTACTCCGAAAGGAACTGAGGGTCAGAAAAGCGTACAGCGGCCTTGACGACGGCTGGTAGGGTGATCGATCTGCTCGTCAGTTATCGTCTTGGTTCGCCCGCTTTCAATGGAGCGCCCTGACGTTCAAGACCTCCAGGTCGGCGCGGTAGTTTGCCACCTGCTGCGCCTGGTAGGGCGTCAGGCCGATGTGCTCGCGGACCATGGAGGCGATCTTGCGCGGCGGGTGGCCGGCGGACATCCCGGCCGTCACCACGTCGCGGACGAGCTGTTCCTGCTCGGCGGTGATCTCCCGGATCTTGTCCATCCGGTAGGTCTCCAGGAAGGTCGCGATCTTGCCGTTGCGCTGCGCCAGGTTGACCTTGAGCCTCGCCGGCTCCGCCTTCTCCAGCACGTCGGCGCCGTCGATCGCCGCCCGGCCGCCCGCTTCCATGACGGGGAGCAGGCGGTCGATCGCCAGGCCGTACAGGCGGGCCATGCCCGACCGCTTGAGGCCGGAGGCCGCGGCGACCGCCGCCCGGAGTGCCGTGTAGATCCGGTCCGCCACCTTGCGCTCGGCGGCGTCGGCCGCCGACAGGGTGGGCGATGCCGCCTTGGCAAGTTCCACCAGCTCGTCCTCGTCCGGCTCGTCCGGCAGCTCGTATGTCGGGAGGTCGTCGTCCGCCAGCAGCTCGTGCATGCCGTCGGTCTCGCCCTCCCCGAGCTTGGTGCCGGGCGGGCCGTCGAAGATGATCGTCATTTTGATCGGCCGGTGTAGTGGTTGAAACGTGCCATGGCGTCGGCGTCGTCGAGCCTGATCTCGCCGTACCAGTGGGTGTTCATCAGCAGTTCCTTGCCGATGTTGCGGCCGCCGATCCGGGCGTCCGCGACCTTCCAGATCGCTCGCGGGTCAGGATCTTTGAGCAGCTTGGTGACTGCCCGCCGCTCCCGCGCCGACAGCGTGACCGGCTTCTGGCCCAAGTCCTTGAACCGGTCGAGAACGTCGGCGTAGTCGGCGGCGTAGGCCAGCTCGTCTTCCGTCTTCGGATCGCTGACCGGCTTGAGGGCGGAGAACTCCACCGCCAGCTTCAGGTTCTTGCGCAGGCTGTCCCAGGATTTCTGGGTCGGCACGAAGCCGAACCGGGCCCAGGCGTAGCCGCCGACGTCGATGTTGGCGTGGACCTTGACCTTGGACACGCCCAACTTCTCGTACTCGTCGAACTGCGCCTTCAGGACCGCCTTGCCGATGCCGCCGCCCTGGCCCTCGCCGTTGATGACGAAGGCGTTGTGCGACACCACCAGCTCGCCGCCGTTTTCGCGCATGAAGCTCCGGGTGTTCCGGCCGGTCATGCCGCCCTTGACGAAGCGAGTTTCGACCGCCGCCATCTCGGCTGCGTCGTCCGGCTTGTCGATGTCGGCCTCGTAAGCCTGGCGCCGGATCTTGACCGTGAACTGCGTCCCTTCCGGGAACGCCGCCTGGGTCGCCTTGGCGAAGCTCTGCACCTGCTCGAACTTCGGCAGGCCGATCTCGTCGATCGGTTTGCCGTCGATCGGCCGGTCGTAGTTGGCCCGCTCGCCGCGGAGCTTCTTGCGGGTGTCGGTGATCTCC
The DNA here is from genome assembly GCF_016765655.2 of Skermanella mucosa. Taxonomy (NCBI): domain Bacteria; kingdom Pseudomonadati; phylum Pseudomonadota; class Alphaproteobacteria; order Rhodospirillales; family Azospirillaceae; genus Skermanella; species Skermanella mucosa. The sequence continues at coordinate 578,405 of NZ_CP086107.1, read as the reverse complement.
CGCTGGATCCGCTCGCCGCGCGTCTGCGGCGTGAAGCCGAACTTCCGCCCCGCCTCCTCCATGCGCCGCTGGTAGGCGATGTCGTTGGCGGCCAGAGCGCCCGCCGTGACGGCGGTTCCGACGCCGGTCAGCGCCGAGTAGCCGGCCGCGGCGTAGCCTGCGGCGCGGACACCCGCGCGGGGGGAGCGCAGGAGCGAGCGGGCGACCGCTGCCGCCGCTCCGGCGACGCCGATGCTGGCGGCGGTGGCCGCGGTCGCCTCGACGATCTTGGTCGGCGTCTCGCCCATCTGGTTGCGCGGCCGGGGGCGCGCGGGCTGGAGCCTGACCGGCGTTGGCCGATCGCGCTCGTTCACCAGCCCGTCGCCGTCGGCATCCCGACCGGCCCTACCGTCTCTTTTCCAGAGCGCGCCGAATGTCGTCGGCGAACCCGAACCCACAAAAGGGCGGTCGAACTTCTCAACCTCCTTCATCGGATCGTCGAGATTGTCCGACAGGTTGCCGTCAACGGCACCCTCGTCGCCGTCCAGGTCGAGCACCACGTTGCGGCGCTCGTCGTCCTTGGAGGTCGGGTCGGCCGACCGGACGTTCATCGCGGCCATCGACTCGTCCGAGGTGTAGGAGCCGCCGGCGCCGCCCAGGATCGAGCCGAAGTCCGGCATGCCGTCGGATGTCCGCTCCGGCAATCCCACGGCGCCCCGGATGTTCGGCGTCTCGCGATCGCCGAGGCCGAGTGCTCCCCGGATGTCCGGCTGGGCGTCGCCGCCCTGCTGCTGGGGAGCGCCGGCGAGCAGCGCCTCGCGGATCCCCTGGAGCCATTCCGGCGTGAGCGCCTGGCGGAAGTCGGGAACCCACTGCGGCGTCAGGGCGCGGCGGAAGTCCGGCATCCACGAGCCGTCCTCGCCCATCGGCATACCAGGTTGGCCCGGGAGCATCCCAGGCTGCCCCGGCATCATGCCCGGCTGGCCCGGCAGGATCGGCTTGCCGTCCGGCCCGGTCTGGATGCCCATCATGGCGTGGCGGAAGTCGTCGTCCGCCAGCTCCTTGATCAGCAGCGCGCCGTTGCCGGTGAAGATCGCGTGCTCCATGCCGAGCGGGTCCAGGCCCAACTCGGCGGGAACTGCCGCGCGATTGGGGGTCAGGCCGCCGTGGCCGTTTCGCAGGCTGGATTGGCTTGAGCATCGAAGAGCTGTCCGAAGCCGGAGCCGAGCTTGCCATTGAGGACGGCGCAGCGGACCTGGAGCAGGAGGTCGGCACCGCGACGGGACCAGCGCATCTGCTGGGATTTGTTCATGCGGCGGTTGACCAGGAAGTTGGCCGAGGCTTCGGTCAAGGCGGTGCCGACCCGCAGACCGGCGCCATGACGCTCGGCGTAGTCGGTGAGCCAAGCGCTTTGATTGGACAGGTACCGGTCGATCTCGCGCAACGCGGTCCACAGCCGACGTGACGACGGATCCTTGTTCCGGCCGCCTGGCTCACCTTGGAAAGCTGGCATGACGCTACGGATGCGCTCGAGGGTGACCTTGGCATCCTTGGCCCGGCCGTTCCAAATGCGCCAGCGCAGGCGGTCGACTTCCGCGACGATCACCGCCTTCGCGCGCTCCCGCTCCAGGGCGTCGGCCGTCAGGCTGTCGGCCGTCGTTTCGGCATGGCGCAGCCGCATGGCGACGTGGAACCAGTCGAGCAACGGCGGCGCGGTGATCCCGGCGTTGACCAGGATCGAGCGCAGCCCGGAACCGCCGTCGGTGAAGGCGGTCAGCCCGGTGTTCTTAGTCTGGCCGACCTCGGCCAGGCTGCGCCGGATCAGCGCCGCGATCGCGGTGTCGGTCTTTGCGACCGCGGCGAAAACCTGCCGGGTTCCGTCCGACGTCTCGACGTTGCCAAGGCGGACTTCCAGGTGCCGCTGGTCGTCCTCGCCGCTGCGGATGAACGTTGAATCCAAGGTCAGGGTGATCGCCGCTGCCGAGGCCTCCGGCTCGGCCGGGATCACCTCGCGCAGCCCCTCGCCGACCCGCAGGGTGCACCGGCGAACGGTCTCGGAATGGATCCCGGCATCGACCGGCAGGAAATGTTCGAGCAGGCCGGCGGTGACCCGGTACGGCAGGAGCGCCGATAGCTGCGCCCGCAGCCGGTCGAGTTCGGGCGTCGAGCGGCAGTGCGCCGGCCAACCAACACCATCCTCCGCCCCGCCACATTTGGCGCAGCGGAAACGGGGCAGCCGGAGCGTGACCTGGCCGAACACGGTGGCGATCCGGCGCGGGCGGTAATCCTTGACCTGACACGGTACCGTGCAGAATCGGCAGGTCGGCCGCCGGGCGGCATGGTCCCGGCCCTGCGCCGCGACGACCGCCTGCTGGACCTGGGCCATAAGCCGCTTGCCATCCACCAGGCTCAAGCCAAGATCCCCAAGGTCGCCCAGGTCACCGGGACGGACGATCTCCAGCACATCGACGCTCCGGACCATGCCCTCGACCCCGGTTTCCACCAGGCGCAAAACCAACCCCATCCTCATTCCCCAGCCGCTGAAACGTACGGCCGGTCATAGCCTGCCCAGCATAACTCCCCCAATCTCGCGGCAGTCTCGGCTGATCGGCTCGAGCGCCGAAAAGCGCGAGCCGTCGGTCGAGACATGATGCCCGACGATCTCGGAGTTGAAGTGGTCGATGGCGGCGAACACCCAGACCCGGCCCTCCTCGGCCGTCTGCACCAGGGTGGCGTCGGTTCCCCACATCACGTCCGGAGCCTCGGTCAGGATGGTGCCATCATGATCGTTGGCCGGGCTTAGCGGCGGCCGGAACGGCGAGAGCAGCTGATTGTCGCACATCAGGCGCAGCACGCGGTTGCGACCGACCGGCAGACCCAGGCCGTAGTGCAGGCGGGCCCAGACCTTGCGATGCCCCTCGCCCGAGAATGGCGAGGCGGCAAGGTCGTCCCGGATGGCGGCGAGCAGGCTGATGTCATAGACCGGCGGCTTGGGGCCACGCGGCTTGGCAGGAGCGGCGTTGGCCGGGCGACGCACCTGGTAGAAGGTCGAGCGCGGCAGGGCCCAGATGCGGCAGACCCGCTGCACGCCATAGGGCCGGTGGGGCGAAGGCGAGATCGCCGCGCTCATCTGCGCGACCTCGCCCTGGGAAAAGGCGTGCTGGTCTCCAGGCGCCCGATCCTGGCGCGGAGCAGGTCGTTCTCCATGCTCAGTTCGCCGACCCGCTTGTGGGCGGCGTCGAGACCGGCCTGGAGAGGATCATCGTCGCTACGCTCCTTCAGGCCGGCATCCATTGCCGCCAGCGCGTTGTCACGCGAGCGCTCCAGCCGGTAGACCTCGACGCCGATCTCACGCGAGACCACATCGAGTAACTCGCCGCGCAACAGCCGGAGGACCACCTCGCGTTTGCCAGTAGCGCTCCAGCGCTGAATGACCGTCGCTCCAGCCTTGTCGCCAGTACTCGTCGGCAGCTTCGGGTTGTTCTTCGGATTTGCCATCGGTTCTTCCCCATAGACAATCCGGTGTCCAACTTCATCGACGGCAGATTATCCATAGATTTTGCAGCGGCTGGCTGATCGGGTAGAAGGGATGGATTGGAGACGGCAGGAGCATAGCGGGGATGGCAAGGCGGGAGCGTCCGTTCAAGGGACGGCAGTTCACGGCGGAAGTGATCCTGTGGGCGGCTTCGTGGACTCACTGTTCGACGTTGCCGGGGACTATCGGGAATTTCGTGCTTGGCGGGGTTATCCTGAAACAGAAGGAGACCCTGAATGGCCCGACGCAAAGATCCTGTTATCCCTGACGCGATCCTTGACCAGCTGCTGGCTGGAGCCGATGCGAAGACGGCATTCGACCAGAACGGCCTGCTCGACCAGCTGAAGAAGGCGCTGACGGAGCGGGCGCTGAAGGCGGAGCTGGATCATCATCTGGCTGGAGATGAGAGCGGCAACCGTCGCAACGGTTACGGCCACAAGACGGTGCTGACCGATGGCGGCTCGATGGGTCTGTCCATTCCCCGCGATCGGTCGGGGACGTTCGATCCGGCGCTGATCGGCAAATACCAGCGGCGCTTCCCCGGCTTCGACGAGAAGATCATCTCAATGTACGCACGCGGCATGTCAACCCGGGAGATCACGGGACACCTGCGGGAGCTCTATGGCATCGAGGTGTCGGCCGACCTGATCTCCACGGTGACGGACGCCGTGATCGAGGAGGTGACGGCCTGGCAGAACCGGCCGCTGGAGGCGATCTACCCCCTGGTGTTCCTGGATGCCATCCGGGTCAAGATCCGCGACGAAGGTCTGGTCCGCAACAAGGCCATCCATGTCGCCATCGGCGTGCGGGCCGACGGCGCCAAGGAGGTGCTGGGCCTGTGGATCGAACAGAACGAGGGCGCCAAGTTCTGGCTGCGCGTCCTGAACGAGTTGAAGAACCGGGGTGTGGAGGACATCCTGCTGGCCGTCGTCGATGGGCTGAAAGGCTTTCCCGAGGCGATCGCGGCTGCCTATCCGGAGACGATTGTTCAGACTTGCGTCGTTCATCTGCTGCGCCACAGCATGGAGTTCGCGTCCTGGAAGGACCGCAAGGCCATCGCCGCCGCCCTGAAGACGGTCTACGACGCTGTCGACGACGGGAGCATGGCAAACTGTGGGAGTCGGGATCTGGTGGAGGGTATCGGCGATAGATAGGCTGGCCCTCCAGTAGAAGCAGCCTTTGGAACGAGCATGCGTATTGAGATCCAGCTCCGGATCGTTGACGACGACAATAACGTGATCAGCGAGGGCGAGATCCTTCAGTTCGACAAGGGTGACGACCGACTTGAGATGATCGGTCTATCGTTCGATGAAGCGAAGGCGGCGCTGGCCGGCATCCAGGGAGGCGTGGTCACCGCCCAGGCGGCAAGTTTTCTGGCACGGCATCGGAGTTGTGATCTCTGCGGCAGTCTGCTGCTGAGCAAAGGGCCGGGCCGAACCCGGTTCCGCACTGCCTTCGGCACCATCGCGCTATCCAGTCCGCGCTTTCATCACTGCTCCTGCCAGCCTCGGACGGCCAGGACTTTCAGCCCGCTGAACCTGCTCCTGACCGCACGCATCGCCCCGGAACTGCTTTACCTGGAGACCCGCTGGGCCTCGCTGGTGTCCTATGGCATGACAGCGGAGTTGCTGAGGGACGTCTTGCCGATTGGCGGCACCGCTGACGCCTCGACCGTCCGCCGGCACCTGCACAAGGTCGCCGGCCGTCACGATGCCGATCTCAGCGACGAACAACCGGGTGGCCTTGGCGCGGGCGAGGACCAGCCGCTCCCGCAAGGATCAGTCATCGTCGGCATCGATGGCGGCTACGTCCGGAACTGGCACGACAGGAAACATAACTTCGAGGTCGTAGTCGGCAAATCCATGGCTGCGGGTCACGATGACCGCTACTTCGGCCTTGTTCGGAGCCAGGATGAGCAGCCGGGACGCCGATTCTGCGAGGTTCTGCGATCTCAGGGCCTGCCGGTGATCCAGCCGGTCACGATGCTGACCGACGGCGGCGACAGCGTCCGCGCCCTGGGAGGTGAACTCTCACCCGGCGCGGTGCATATCATTGACTGGTTCCACATCGCCATGCGGATGACCGGGCTGGATCAATACGTCAAAGGCTTGGCGCACCACAATCCCGTCGAGGCACTGGCACTGCAGCACCGGCTGGAAAGGATCAAATGGCGGCTCTGGCATGGCGACGGCGATGAGGCCCTGATCCGAGCGCAGGGGCTGGCGGCGGATGTCGCCGTCCTGAACACCGCTTATCCCAGGCTGAAGCGGCTGATCAAAGCGGCCGCCGGATTGGCCACCTACATCGCCAACAACGGCGCGGGGATCGTCAGTTACAGCCGACGCTGGGACAACGGCGAACGGATTTCCACCGCCTTTGCGGAGTCAACGGTCAACCTCGTGATCAGTCGGCGCTTTGCTAAAAAGCAGCAGATGCAGTGGTCGAAGGTTGGCGCCCACCAGCTCCTGCAGACCCGAACCAAAGCTCTCGACGGCACACTGCGCGATCTGTTCACCCGGTGGTATCCGGGCATGAGCGTCAACGACAATCAAGTCCCGAATCTCGCCATGGCAGCCTGATCATCTCCCACACCTTGCCATGCTCCCCCGGCGAACTGACGCTGACAAGCCCCTGAAGAAACCCGCAATATTCGGCATTATTTTTACATAATCGGCGCTTCTCTTTCAGAGCACCACGAGGTGGACATTGCCGTGCGTTCCAACTTGAGATTTAACTTCAATAAACCACGAGTTGCGGGCATGGTACCCGGCTATGCCCGCCAACGATAGTCAGCCTCCATTCCTCGCTGCCGCAGCCTGAACTGCCCCACGGTTTCTGGTGCTCTCTCGCGGAGAAACGCATAGCTGAGATCTGCATTGTTAGACGTGCGCCGCTGAGGTCTGCACGACCAAAATACGCACCCTTGAGGTCCGCATGACTGAGGTTTGAGCGCCTAAGATGTGCGCTGAAGAGATCCGCGTGGCTGAGATTTGCGCGCCTGAGATGCACATCGCTAAGGCCCGTGTTTCGGAGGTCTGTACCACTGAGGTTCGCGTCGCTGAGGTTTGCGCCGCTGAGGATTGCGTCGCGGAAGCTCGCCTTACTGAGATTCATGCCACTAAGGTTTGCATCAACGAGGTTTGTACTGTTGAAATACACACCGCTGAGGTTCATACCTCTGAGGTTCGTGTTGCGGAGGTCTGCGCTGGTGAGGTCCATCGCAACTTCCGGATTTTTCACCCTCCATGCATTCCAGGCCTCTACCCCTTGCTTGAGCAGTGTGATGCGTTCTTCATCGGCCATGTGACACCTCACTGTCAGCTAGAAATTTATAGTCGTCGGGGCGATCAGGTCGGTCAATGTGCTCTTGATGCCATGTTCGAAAACGGCCGTATTTGAACGGCTGTGGGATCTTGCCCAAGGTGGTCAGCCGGTCGAGGTGACGGACGCTGATATCGAGCAACGCCGCTGCCGGTTCGCGGCGGAGCAAGTCAGGATCTATCGAACGCATGATCGTCTCCAGCAGATAGAGAGGCGGACTGGGACGCAAAAAACGCCGCTAGGCTGTTGCCTGCGGCGTTGTAGGTGCGGTGAGATCGCACGTGTCCTTGCCCCGATTAATAAACGCTCATCTGACTGTTGCAAGCGTTTTTTGTCGCACCTGTGGACAAACAGGCATAATTCTGATATTAAACTTTGTTTTGCTTAAATAACGTCGGAAGTGACGATCTGTGGTCGTCGTGAGAAAGGATTGACTAATTGAACATTCCTCCCCCGATAATCGTCAACATTCCTGGTAGCAATAATAAACCCTCGGATGGATGCTGTAGCAGCTATACCAGTGTCCATTATATGAACCTCACGTGCAGCCAGCATTTCACCCCAGCGCAGGCTGATTTCGTGATCTATGGGCACAATCCTGTCTGCAAAGCTTGATAATAGCAACGAGAACCACTCCTGCCGCTTTAGAGCTTTAGAGCGTGCCTTCTCACTGCTAGCACGAGATAGACCCCGTATAATACCTTTCTGACCTTCCTTTACCGTAATTACGCTAAGGTACAGCGAGTTATCAGGGACACTGTCCATCCAAGCGTGGGCATTACGATTTCCGTGCGGGTCTTCCAATTCACTTAGAACATCCCGGTCTATCAAGTACCGATTCAACCGCGTCTCGCTTGATCATCTTCGGTATGGTCCTCCTCAGACAATACTTCTCTCATAGTTCCTGTTCCCTGTCTAAATATAGATTTTACTGTTCTAACAGGGTAAGGTCGGCCATGTTTTGGGTGAACTCGTGCATATTCAACTGCAATTTTGATCTGATCTTCCGACAGATTTGGATAATCATGGTTTATCTCTTCAATACTGATGCCACCTTCGACTAAAGCTGCGATTCGATGTACTTCTACGTTCGTTCCACGGATCAGGGCTTCTCCATTCTCACCCACCTCAATACCTTGGCTGGTCTGTTTTAAGTCTTCGATACCAGCTAAAGTTTCATCGACAGCGCGTTCTAAAGGTACATCAACACTTTTTTTACGACCAGATAAATCCTCTATAATGATATGCACTGAGGAGTAAACAATCTGATCAGCAAGTGCTTTATGTAAAGCTGTACGCAGCTTGTTGCGTACAACTCTAGAATATGATGGTGCGATCCGCAAATAGACTAAATCCAGCCCATTGATTGCACGTAAGCGCCGGTTACCATCCATGATGTAGCCGGGCTCTAAAATTCCACGCTGGAATGCTTTGCGGATTGAATCAGCATCCATGTTCGCCACCTGAGCCGCCTCTGCAACGCTAAGCAGATGACGCTTCAAATCGCCAAAGCTAACATTTCTCTGCGTTACTGGTGGCATTTGACGTACACTCCATTCTAACTCAGGGACAATATGACCCTGAATTGCCCATTTGTCAAATGGCTCCGTAGCCTGATGTTCGAAAATGGTCGATATGCAACGCTGAACGGGCGCGAGCTGAGGTGGCTCCACTTGTCTGAACAGTTTTTTCGGCGGATAGGTGGAGCACCTGCCGGGTTCAGGCTGCCGCGATTTGCGGAAGCGGGGTGAAGTAGGCCTGATCGGGTGTTTGCCGGTCAAGGCTGGAATGTGATCTGCGGGAGTTAGAGCCCGTTTGATAATTCGGAAATCATACACCTTGTTGTGGTTAGGTGTCTTATGACATACAACAGGATGTGCCTTGGAGCATTTATTAAACGGGCTCTTATACAGCGAAGCAACACAACGCCCATGGGACCGAGGTACGGGAAGTTCTTTATCCCTGGCATCCCTGGTTTGGCCGCGAGGTGCATGTTCACGAAGTCGTCAAGCGCGGCAACATGCCTGTGTTCTGGTGCAGCACGACGGCAGAACGGAAGGGGCGATGTCTGGCAGTGCCATCGAGGATGTTCGACCGCGCTGCATGCCTTCATCTTCACCCAGCCCAAGCGCCACAGGTCGATCTGGCCGCACTGCCTCGGCCTTGAACTCATCCGTGAATGCCCGTCGCATACTCGCCATCCATCACCTCCGCTCGGATCATACCGAGCTTGCTGAGGTATCCGCCAGACCGGATGAAGATCAGTCGTGTCGCGCGCCGCGATGATAGCCGCTCTATGGTTGGCGGTTCGGCGCGATGCGTGTTGGATGTTCGGGTGCCCGAAAGTGGTGGCGTCGTCTTGCTGGGAAAGCTATGAACATTTTGCACCCTCTGGTCAGGCGCCCCTTTCGCGCCGCCAAGCCGGGGGCACTGCCGGAATGGCGGCGGAGAGCGGGGAGCGAGCGTGGGCGACAAGACTTTAATTGGGTTCCTGAGGGCCGGGCTCATCGACGTTGGCGGCAACGACGCGAAGCTCGCGCTGCTTGAGGAAGCGGTCGTGGATCTAGCCGATATCCTCACGAGCACGCCGAGCAAGGTGCTTCCTTTCGCGCTCGTTGCGTTCGATCCGAATGCGCCGGCCAACGATCCGGTGATCAAAGAGGTGGCCGATACCGTCGAGGCGCGGTGGGCTACCTACGTCAATACCTTCTCCACGACTCCCGTCGCGCTTTTTCGGGGCCTGCTCCTGGCCGCTCTGGTCCGCGCCGCGACCGATGAGGATCGGATCGGCGTAGCGTTCGTCGCCTCAGCACGCAACGTGCTGCCTCGGATGGAAGTCGGCGCCGAAGGGCCAATCTGGGCCGACGCGGTACGTGACATTGAACAGAAGGTAGACAAGCGCGCGGAAGCCGAATGGGCCACTCCGGCGTCGATTCAGGCGTCGACTGTGACATACGAGCCGCCGGAGACCATTAAGGTAACAGCAGGTGACGCCGAATTCGATATGGCTAAACTTACTAAGGAGATCCTAGCAGCCACCGGGCCCCAAAACGGCGCCGGTCAAGCGACCGGAGGGAACCCGCACTGGCCGAACTCGCAGCCCCATTGGGCGCAGGAGTTCGCCACGCGGCTTGCTGGTGTCATAATCGCCACCGTCGAGACATCCGGCCGAGCGAGCGCGCCGTCAATCGACCTATCGGCGCCCCTGCAGCACCTGTATCGAACTGTGGTGATTCAGGTAGACGGCATGCTGAAGGCAGTGAGCGACGCGACCACTGGGCTGCAGCGTCGAACGAACCTGATCTGGTGGAAGGAAGCGCTGTTCTCGCCGTCAGCCAGGATCAGCTACCGAGAACTTCCGCCCTCGTGCGCGGCGGCGCTGATGGCCTACGATCTGCACTGCCAAGTCCCACTCTTCTCGCCAGCGAGCGTGTCCGCGTTCCTCCATGAAAGCGTCCTTAGACTACCGTCGCTCAACGGGCAGGCGCGCTTTCCCATCTCCCGGCTGTTGCAGGAGGCGCGAGACGCGGGTGATTTGGCGCCTCTGCGCGCTGCGGCTGCAGAGTCGGCGGCGATGAGGCTTGGCCGAGGGCCTGTGCTCGCCTTCCTGGGAGAGCAGCCCAGCCGCACCGCTCCCGATGAGACGGAGTTCCGCGCGCGAACAGGCGTGTCCGCAGCAACGGAGCTGACAATCCCGCAGTGGGCAACATGGCTCTTCCGCGAGATGCAGGCGATCCGCGCGTCCCGCGAAGCCGCGGACAGGAAACGCCGCGGGCGCAAGACAAAATGACCGTCTGCCGCCGTGAAACCTGTTTCGCTCCCGAGAGCGCCTGCGATCTCGGGCACATGGACATCAAGCAGTGCCCGTGCTGGACTGCGCCCGAGGAGGCACAGGCGGAGGAGCACGATGTTACGACGGATGGGATAGTCCTGCCCTGGTCGGGGAGTGCATTGGGCTTGGTCGATCTTGGGTTCGTTGCTGGAGGTGCCAAGCCTCTGGTGGTCGGCATCGCCGGACCGCAGGCTGCCGGCAAAACAACGCTGCTGGCGGCTTGGTACCTGCTTCTAGGACGCGGACAGGCGACGACAGGCAGTCGGCGTTTCGCAGGGTCCTATTCGATAGCGGGCTGGGAGGCTATCGCCGGTTCCCTCCGGTGGAGCCCAGGGCAAGCAGCCGCCTTCCCGCCGCATACGACGAGCCGCGGCGGCCGCGTGCCGGGCCTCCTGCACTTGGCGTTCCGCGAGGCAGACGGGCGCCTGCGCGCCTATCTCCTAGCCGACGCGCCAGGGGAATGGTTCCAGAAGTGGGCGGTCAACCGCGACGCGCCGGACGGCGAGGGAGCGCGCTGGGTAGCCGACCACGCTGACGTGTTCCTGCTGGTCGCAGATCGGGAGGCGCTCTCGGGGCCGACAATGGGCACAGCTCGCGGAGCGTTCCAGAACCTCGCTCGCCGCCTCGGCACCGAATGCCGGGAGCGTCCAGTCGCGCTTGTCTGGACTAAGGCGGACGTCGAGATCGCCCCTGAGATGGAGAAGGCGGTGCGCGACACTGTAATGGCTACGATCCCCGACGCGACCGAGTTCTTCGTGAGCGTCATCTCGGGACCGGGAGGCCCGACCGACATTGGGCGCGGCTTGGTTGAGCTCTTCGACTGGATGCTGAGCGCGCGCCGGGCGCCTGCTGCGCTGCTGCCGCCGGACGATAAATCGGACCCTCTTTTCGTGCTCGGAGCGCCCTGACGATGGCAACCATCGAAAATTCCATCCTGATCATCGGAGAGTCCGGAGTTGGCAAGACGCATTACGGCGCACAACTTCTGAATCGGCTAATGAAGGGTGATGGCCAGCTGCGTATGGACGGCGCGGCAACGAACCTCGAACCTTTTGAGGCCGCCAGGGAGCGATTGAATGAGGGTATGGCAGCTAGCCACACTGCGACCACAACCTATGTGGATAGCGTCTGGCCCATTGTTGGCCCCGAAAAGCTCAAGGCCGATCTTGTTTGGCCAGACTACGGCGGCGAGCAGATCAGAGCGATGGCTTCGAAGCGCCGCGTCCCTGCACAGTGGAGATCGCGCGTCGCCGGGGCGCCAGCTTGGCTACTGCTGGTGCGGCTCAATCAGATACGCACGACGCATGACATCTTCTCCCGGCCGCTACGCGACCTCAAGGTCCTCCGGACCGAGGAACCGACGGGCGACGCCGGCGACCACGAACCGGCGGGGCTGTCCGATCAAGCACGCCTTATTGAGCTGCTCCAGATGCTGGTCTACATCCGCGAAGCGGGCCGTGCCGAGCCTCTCCGGAGTCCCCACCTGACGGTGCTGCTGTCCTGCTGGGACGAACTCAGCGTGGATGGGTGCCCGCAAGACATCTTACGGGAGCGTCTTCCGATGCTGTCGGATTTCATCGCCAGTACGTGGGCCGAACCAAGCGTCATGGGGCTCTCGGCGCTTGGCAAGCCGCTAAGCCATATTGCGCCCGACATGGAGTACGTATCCCGCGGCCCCGAGCAGTTTGGCTTCGTCGTCCTACCCGACGGGACGCAGTCAAGCGACCTGACGCTCCCGATTAGCCATCTTGTGGCCGTGTCCACCTGAGCACAGCGTGCAATGCGGCTCGATCAGGCAATCTATGGCGAGAAGCGCGGGGGGCATAGCCTCATCAAGTCCACAGACGGTGGACGGTTCTCTGCATCGATCACCTCGCGGCTGGACCTGCCGGATACCGCGCCGCTGGGCGTGGATTGGTCGCCGTTCATCAGCGGCTTCGCCATTGGCGGATGCTACGTGCTGGCGCGGACCTTCCTCGACCTGAACGCTTCTAGGGCGGGCATGGTGCTGTCACACGCACTGATCGCGCCGCTGGAAGAGATCGCGCGGACGTCGGACTTAAGGCCGCTGTTCGCGTTGCTGCTTCGGGAACCGCGTGCACCAGCGACGCTCGCCCCTGCCGACGCGCCGCCCCCGGCGGGAGCGGCGCCGGAGTCGGACGAACTCGTCATGGTCGCCGAGGCGCTAGTCAACCGAGCAGGCGGGATCGCGGTTCGTTTGGGTGTCGCCGGCTTCGAGGACCTCGTCGCAGCGCTCTGGTTTCGCTTGTGGCCGGAGGCGCGGGCCGGCTTTTCCTTCCGGTTGAGCTTCGGCCCGAACGATCTTGTCGAGGTGCCACCTCCGTCGCTCGTGTGTACGCCCACGGTCCTGGCGTCGCGCTGGATCGGGCGGCGCATCATCAACGCTGTCCCATGCGCTCCTCTCTCCCGTGCCGCCTCCATCCTGCTCGGGAGCCCGGCGACGGATGGAGTGCTCGACTTCGGGCGGGAGATCGGCGCACGGCTCGACAGGTTTTCGGATCTGCCTCTCATCGAACGGGCCACCGCTCTGCACGAATCCGCCGCGCTCAAGTTCGATGAGAAAGTTTCAGCGCTCCGCCTAGTCGAGCGCTTGTCTCCTGATCCGTCCGTCGGCACGGCCGCTAAGGCCGGCATACTGGCCGACGTGGTGGAACTCCTGCCGTCCGCGTCGGCCGGAGACGTCCTGCTGCTCAGGAACATCACAGCATCCGCCTTTCCGAGCCCCAGTGCGTTGTGGTTGCGTCTGACGTCGTGGGCCGCAGAGAACAGCTTCCTGGCGAGCCAAGACGCGACAATGCTGCAGTTGCTCGCCGACGCAATGGCGAGCAACTGCGCCGTCCCGGACTGGCGCGGGGCTGTCCTCGGCGGGCTGAAGGAGGCGTCGGAGCGCCCAGCCTTCGCTGCCGCGTTCTGGCGTTGGATCCCGTTAGATTCGAAGATCGTGAGGGCATTGTTCGCGCATCTCTCCCCCGGACCAAATACCGAGGCCCGGCTGGCCGAGGCAGCTCCCGCAGGGATGCGTGGGGAAGATGCGGATGCGGTTATGGACCTAGCGTTGGGGCGCGATTGGATGCGTCTTCACGGTGCTGCCGCCAGCGCTGGCTACGAGCCGTCCGAGGCAGTCCATCGGCATCTCTCAGCTGATCCGAGCTCGAGGCGGGTGGACGGGATCCGCGCAGCGCTGCGCTGCGCTGCGCCCAACCAGGTGCTTGGGATTGCTATCCAACTCGGCGACCCACGTCTAGTGAGGACTGCAGCGGAAGAGGCAGCCAAGATGCCGCGTCTTTTGGCAGATATCAATATGGCGTCCGGCGTCGCCCAGGAAATCTGGGCCCAATCGGTGGCGCTCAATCCGGAGGCGTGGTGCGGTCCGGCGAATCCGACCGCCGCCTTTGGTGCGATCATAGATGCTGTCATCGCTGGCGAGCCGGCGAGCGCCGCCCGCCTCAACGCCCTGTCCGCGTCACCACTCGCTGATCTTTGTGACCAGCCGTGTAGGGCGGAGGCTTGGGATTTTACAGGAGAACCAGCGCGGACCGTGCTCCTGCGATCGACCGCCGCCGGATGGCTACAGCGTTCATCCACGAGCGTGCCGTTTGTTCCGGAGCCGGCGTTGCAGACGGTCATCCTCGATGGTGGAGGGCTCGACCGCATTCTGTCCGCCTTGGTGCAGACATCCGTGGGCGCCGCCGTCCAAATCATCGCCGCGCTTTCTGGGTACGACGAGCGGCGCTTCCTCTACTGGCTCCAAGGCCTTGCAGACTCCCGGCCGTACCTACCAGAACCCGACGCCGAGGCTATCGGGCGCCTAGTGCTCGGCCGGGGGTGGCGGGGTGCGGTGGATCGGTTCGTGTCGTTGACGTGGAGTGGGAGGACTGATGTCAAGGCGGCTCTTCGTATCTGCCATCCTATGGTCAACATCGTCACTCGGTGGTCGCTCGGCCTCGCGCCGGTGTCGCCGAGCGAGAAGTGGTTGGTTCTTGCGGGGATCGTCTCCGAGCTCTACCCGCACGGACCGGACGACCGCGAACTGTGGGACCGCGCCGGGGGAAGATCGTGGGAACTGAGGTCCGACGGGGATGGCCGTACCCGCTGGCACGCTGCGATCGCGTTGATGCAACGCGGTGGCGGGCCGCGCGTGCGCAACTTGCTGGACGAGATGGCGCACGACTATCCGGCGAACACAAACATAGCCTATCTTGCCCGTGACCGGGATTTCGGCGAATACAGCTGACAGGAGGAAGCGGCACTCATGAGTGAAGAACAAGCGAGCAAGGCTTCGGGCTTTCCCGTCGGCCACGCCTTGGTGGTCAGTATCGCAAACTACCGCGGCGTGACCCCGCTGCCCGAGGCGGTGCTCAACGACGCCCGCGACGTTTCGGCGCTCCTGACCTCACCTGACCATTGTGGCTACGATTCCCGCAACGTGAGCACCCTACTTGACTCCGAGGTGACGCTAGAGGCGCTGCGCGCAGGCCTGGCTTCGCTTGCCGCGCGTGCCGAAGCCGAGGACACTGTCGTCATCTTCTTCTCCGGACACGGTGCGCTCCTGGGCGATCCTGCTGATCCAACAAGCGTTCTGATCCCCTTCGACGCCAACTGGCGTGACCCGGCTGGCACTACCCTGTCGGAGGCGGAGTTCACCACCGCACTCGCACGGATCTCCGCCAAGCGGCTGGTGGTGCTACTCGACGCTTGCCACTCCGGCGGCGCCGGCAGCCTCAAGAGAGTAGCTGATCCGGATGTCCCAGCCCTCGGTTTCTCGGAGAAGACGCTCAACCGTTTGGCAACCGGGACGGGACGCGTCCTCATCGCCTCGTCGCGCGCGGAGGAGACGTCGCTTGTGTTCCGCGGGGCCCGGAACAGCCTATTCACGCAACACCTTCTAGACGCATTGCGTGGCACGGCGCGCACACATGGAGACGGAGTGATCCGCGTATTTGAGGTCTTCAATCACGTTGCCGTGAAAGTCCGTCACGGCTCCCAAGACGCTCAGCACCCGATCTTTAAGGCGAGTCAAGTCGAGGACAACTTCCCCATCGCACTCAATCGCGGAGGGATGAAGTCTGCAGTGCCCGGACCGACGCCCTACGCGCGGCCGGACAACTGGAAGCTGCTCGAAGACATCCTAGCGAATCTCTATCCCATGGGGCCGCAGGACCAGGACATCTGGGAACGGGCCGGCGGCGACGTGTCGCGTTTGCGTTTGACGGGCCGGGGCCATGTAGATTGGTACGCGGCGCTCAAGGCCCTTCGGCAAGGCGGAGGCGGAGCGCACATCACGTGGGACGGACTGATCGGCGCCTGCCTGCGCGACTTCCCACACCATCTGGATCTGAAGGAACTGGTTGGAGTGGTCTGAATGGCCCCGCTGCGCCCGATGGGACCGTTTCGGGGGCACTCAGTGGGGTTCCCTTCGTTTCCACCGTGCTTCAACAGACCATGGTGAGATGTGATCTGAACCCGGAAAACTAGCCGCATTAATGCACCAGGCCGGAAAGCGCTCTGAAGTTCTCTGCCTTTCTTCAACTTTTAGCTGTTCAGGCAAGGGTTGGCCGTAACGCCGATTGGGCGGCGCTGCAATGGTGAGAGGTCTTGAGGTTGGCGGGTTGGGCGGAACAGGGGCACTCGGCCCCGGCGTTCAGGTGACGAGTCGGGGAACCCGCTCCAGGAGCAGGCGCAGGACAGTTTGCTCCGGGCAGGCGGTAGGCAGGTGGACGAGGATTTGCCGCCTGGTCTCGACGATCCGGGCCGCCAGTTTGATCAAACGCAGGCGCAACGAGTCGAACTGGGCGACTCGCCAGCGCGACCGGCGCGGCATCAGGGCGCGCATCGACCACAGCAACCAGTAGGCGCCGGCATGCAGAAACAGCCGGAACTGGTTGGCGGTGGCCTTGTGGCAGGAGGTGCGGTCGGCGCACAGATGCGCCTTCCAGCTCTTTATGTGATTTTCCGCCTGGCCGCGGGCGCAATAGAGTTTCTCATAGAGCCACCGCCCCCGGCCGTGGCGCAGGCTGGTGACGATGAAGCGGGTGTCCGGGCCCTGCGGCCCGACTTCAACGCGCGCAATGATCCGCTCGGTCCGGCTCCAGCTTCCGGCGGCGTCGTAGAATTCCTTGAAGCGCCGGACCTTGGCGGTCCCGGGACCGGCGGCGAACCGGGCGGCGGTGCTGGCCTCCAGGTCGAGGATATGCCGCCGCAGCGTGCTGGTTGGCGCCAGGCCGAGCACATAGTCCAGGCGGTTGGCCCGGCACCAGTTCAGAACCTCGGGGCAGCAGTAATGACTGTCGGCGCGCAGCAGGATCTCGACCTGCGGCCAGTTGGCCCGGATCTGCCGCACGATCCGACGCAGGTGCGCCCGGATCTCAGTGCCTTTGGGTCGCCTGGCCGGACGCAGGATGGCGGTGACGAAGCGCCCGTGCTCGTCGAAAACGACGATCGGCTGGAAGCCGTACTCGTCGTAATGGCCATTGAACAGACGCAGTTGCTGCTCGCCGTGAACGGCATCGAAGGTGTCATCAATATCCAGCACGATCCGCTTTGGGACCTGCCGGAACCCGGCGCAGTAGAAATCGACCAGAGCGCGGCCCATGCGCAGCAGGGCGCGGGTATCGGGCAGGTTCTCCAGGCGCGAGATGGTGGACTGCGAGCACAGGCCAGCATCGTCCGGCAGGCGGTCGAGCGCCAGCTTGAACGCCGGATCCCGGCGCAGGCTGTCGGCGTCGTTGCCGTCCTCGTAGCCGGCCGCGATCATAAGCAGGCGGAAGCGGATGATCTCCGCCAGTCCATGAACGATCCGCCCGGGCGTCCGGGGGTCTTCCAGGCACGCCGCAAGCCGGTCGGCAATCCCGAGCCGCTTCTCGATCTCCCGCAGGCCCAGCACGCCGGCATCGGAGGACAGCCGCCCGCCATCGAAGCGGGCGACCACGGGCTTGCCGGCGACAGGTGACAGGCCGGGCAGCGATGGGGTAAGTTCAACTGTGGCGGGCATAGCAATCCGGATCCGGTGGGATGGGTGTCAGCAGCCGAATCCTAAGCTAGATCAGGGCTTTACGCTATGCCTGCCAGCCCTCGTGCATAATTGCGGCTAGATCGTTCGGAGTTAGAGTTTTCCGTGCCAGATTTTTCTGGGCTGGGAGGAGTGGAGAACGATGAGGGCATCCAGATTTTTGGAGACGTAAGAGGCGTTCATCCTGAAGCAGGGCGCGGAAGGAGTGCCGGTTGCCGAGATCTGCCGGCGGGCTGCACGACCAGGACATCGCCGCCAGCGCAGCGCTCGATGGCGCGATTCAGTTCCGGGCGGGCGCGGCCCCCGCCGGAGCCGTGCTCGCGGTGAATGACGGCGCAGCCGGCGGCCCTCAGCGCGTTGATCTGCGGATCGGTCGTCTGCTCATCGGTGGATACGCGGGCGTAACCGATCAGCACCATGATGGAAGTCTCCGGTGATGTGAGCTTTTCGAACGGGAAAAGCCCCCTGTCCAGTCATTTTACCAAACTAGCACCTGCCAGCAACCGAGCGTTTGGTAAAAGATCTCGTATGAATATGCTCTACCAACACAAGTTTATGAAACAGCCGGATCCAGGATCTGCCTGTGTCGTTGGGGTCGGCTTGGAGTTTTGAGACGGCAACGGTTCAGGGTCTAAACTGGACTTTGCAGGTTTAGGAAGGATTACAGGCGACGTTTATCAGGCGGTTGAGCAGCCTATCAGTATTTTTGGGTTCTTCGTTCTTTTATGTGCACGCCTCATGGTTGAATGGATTAGGCCAGCGATCAGGTGGAACTGATGCCATGACGCGTCAGGGGGGCTTATATGAAGACAGCATCTTCAACAACGACGCTGACTTTTATTGATCACCCTCGACCCTTCAGAGTTCTTCCCAGGTCTCCACATCATCGATCGGATCGATCCTCAAAGCCCTCGCCTGACACTTCAAGTACAACTGGATCAAGTGGGCGCCTCCTGTCCGGCTTGCGGCGTTCGATCAGCACGGGTTCACAGCCACTACCACCGCAGCATTGGCGACGTTCCCTGTCTGGGACGTCAGCTTGTTCTGCGGGTACGCATCCGCCGCTTCCGCTGCATCAACGCCGTCTGCCGGAAACGGACGTTCGCCGAACACCCTTCGACCATCGCTCAGTCGAGAGCTCGCCACACCGATCGCCTTCGTACCCTGCACCACGCCGTCGTCCTGGCACTGGGCGGCAATGCTGGAGCACGCATGGCGGGCACGATGGCGATCCCGGTCGGCGCCACGACCCTGCTGCGCCGCATCCGTCAAGCGCCGCTGGAGTGCATATTTTCATCGATTTCGGCCAGTTGTGTTCATCGAAACCGACCGGCCATGTTCATGGAAACCGGACAGCACACGTGCAAGGCGAGTTGAGCGTTTGATCTCACAGGCGCGGTATGACTGTCTCTTTGGTCCAGTCCAGGGGGGTCGAGGCATGCCGCGGGAAAGGTCAGACATGCGACGAGTGAAGGAACTTCTGAGGCTGGCCCACGAGCTGGGCTATTCGAAGCGGCAGATCGCGCTGTCGATCCGCATGCCGAAGACGACGGTGGGCGATTACCTGGCCCGGGCCGCAACGGCGGGGCTTTGCTACGCCGATGTTGCCGGGATGAGCGAGGAAGCGGTCGAGGCGCTGCTGTTTCAGCGGGTCGAACTGCCCGGGCAACGGCCGATGCCGGACTGGGGGTGGGGTTCTGCCGAGCTCGGCAGGCGCGGAGTCACCCTGATGCTGGTCTGGGAAGAATACCGCCAGCAGCATCGCGACGGCTACAGCTACAGCCAGTTCCGGCGCCACTTTCTGAACCATACCAGCGCCGGCGCCGAACCGCGGATGCGCCGCGAGCATGCTCCGGGGGTTGCCTGCGAGGTCGATTATGCCGGCATGACGCTGACCATCAGCACGGTCGAGGGGCCGCGCCAGGCCAGCATCTTCGTCGGCTGCCTGCCGTTCTCCGGCTATCTCTATGCCGAAGCCACCTGGACCCAGACGGCCGAGGACTGGCTGGCCAGCCATGTCCGCCTGTTCAGCCACCTTGACGGTGTCGTGTCGAAGCTGGTGCCCGACAATCTTAAGACCGGCATCACCCATGCCAGCTTCTACGACCCGGTGGTCAACCGCTCCTATCACGAGCTGGCGCGTCATTACGGTACCGGCGTTGTTCCAACGCGGGTGCGGCGTCCAAGAGACAAGGCCGCCGCCGAAAAGGGCGTCCAGATTGCTGAGACCAGGGTGCTGGCGGCGCTGCGCAACCGCGTGTTCTTCACGCTGGACGAAGCCAATGCAGCGATCCGGGAACTGGTCGCTGCGGTCAACGCGCGGCCGCTGACGACCAACAGGACGCTGACCCGGCGCAGGCTGTTCGAGGAGCAGGAGAAGTCGCTCCTGATGCCGCTGCCGGCGGAGCCCTTCGTGATCGGCCGCTGGTTCCGTTACAAGCTGGCGCCCGATTACCACGTCAGCATCGAGGGCGTGGCCTACTCGGTGCCTTACCGGCTGATCGGCCGGCACGTCGATGTGTTCTGCACGGTCAGTCTGGTCAGCATCTTCCACAAGGGCCAGCGGGTTGCGGCCCATGCCCGCCACGATGCCGAACCGGGACGGGCGACGGTGACGCTCGACGAGCATCGGCCGCCCAATCACCGCGCCGCGGCGCTGCTGACGCCGGAGGCAGTCCGGGCCGAGGCTGCCGGTCTCGGCGGTGCGCTCGAGCTGCTGGCCGACAGGATCTTCGCCGATGCCGATCATCCCGACCAGGCCGCTCGCCAGGTTGCCGGCCTGCTGCGCCTGGGTCAGCTGCACGGCACCGTGGCTCTGCAGGCCGCCGCAACGGCGGCACTGAGCGCCAACGTGCGTTCCTACCGTTTCGTCCAGCACCTGCTGGCCAGGGGCCCGATCGAGGCCGTGGAGGATGCCGCCGGCGGCCTTGGTCCCCATGCCAACCTGCGCGGCCCGGCCTACTACCACTGACTGCCCGGAGAGAAACCATGCATCACGCCAATCTGGAAAAACTGAAGTCCCTGCGTCTGTTCGGCATGGTCCGGGCGCTGCAGGAGTTGACGGGACTGGACGACCGCGGCCGGCTCGACTTCGATGATCAGCTCGCCCTGCTGATCGAGCGGGAAACGGCCGACCGCACCAATGCCGCTCTGGAAATGCGGCTCAAGCGCGCTCGTCTGCGACAGGCGGCCTGCTTCGAGAACCTGGATCTGAAGGCGACCCGCGGCCTGGACAAGGGCCTGATCCGCGATCTGTTCACCTGCCGCTGGATAACCGAGCACCGCCACGTGATCCTGACCGGGGCGACCGGCACCGGCAAAACATGGATCGCTTGCGCGCTCGGCAATCAGGCGGCACGGGAAGGCTTCAGCGTGCTCTACACCCGGCTGTCGCGCCTGCTGGACGACATCGCGACGGCGCGTCTTGGCTCAGGAGCCAGCGCTCTGATGCGGCGGCTTGCCAGGGTCGATCTCCTGATCCTCGATGACGGGATGATGAGCGAACTGACCGCGACCCAGCGCCGCGATCTGATGGAGATTGTCGATGACCGCCATGACCGCGGCTCGATCATCCTGGCCTCCCAAATCCCCCTATCCAGCTGGCACCGGGCGATCGGGGATTCCACTTATACCGAGGCGATACTGGACCGCATCGTTCACGTCGCCTATCGGATTGAACTCCAGGGCGACTCCCTGCGAAAACCCGCCCGTGGTGGCACCGCCCCTTCCGGCAGCGCCATCGATCAACCTGCTTCCCACCTCGGGGAAACAACCCTAAAGTGAACTTACGTCAGACGCCAACGGCGGGCCCCGCCCCATGGGGCGGGGCCCGCCGTCGCCCTTGCGAAGTGCCTGCTACGGTTGAGGCGCAGGTGGCCGGATTGATGAAAATGCCGGTCGGATTCATGAACATGTGCACTGGAGGCCCTGCCGCCGACCCGTGTCCTGGGTGTTGATGACTGGGCCTGGCGCAAGGACCAGCGCTACGGCACGATCCTGTGCGACCTGGAGCGTGACCGGGTCATCGACCTGCTGCCCGACCGCAGGGCTGAGACCCTGGCCACCTGGCTGAAGGACCATCCGTCCATTGAAATCGTCGTGCGCGATCGCGCCGGCGCCTATGCCGATGGAGCCCGCCAGGGAGCACCACAGGCCATCCAGGTGGCGGATCGGTGGCATCTTCTGCGCAACAGCGGCGATGCACTTCGCGGTGTGCTCGACCACCATCACCGTGATCTGAACGAAGCCGCCCGGATCGCTGCCGTCACGGTCGAACCGGCAGCCAACGACAATGCACCCGGCGCGACGTGTGATCGCGAAGTCGAACCGCCGATCACCAAAGCCGAACGCCGGTCGCTGGACGTCCAGCATCAAAGGGAAGCCCGCTTTGAGGAAGCCGTTCGCCTGCGCGCACAGGGTATGACCATGCGCGGCATTGTCCAGGCGCTCGGAACCGGTCGCCGGACGGTGCGACGCTGGCTACAAGCCGACCATGCCCCGACCTGGCGGCACGCCGACCGCGGCCGCAGCAGTCTTGATCCGTTCCGGGACTATCTGGAGGCGCGTTGGGCTGAGGGATACCGCAACGGAACCGGCCTGTGGCGGAAAATCCGCGAACGTGGTTTTGCCGGGCAATCCGGAATCGTCCGGCAATGGGCGGCTCGACGGCGCCGTCAAGATCCGTCCGCGGACCTGACGACACCGACCAATCCGCCCAAAGCCCAGCCGCCGACCGTGCGCAAGGCAGCGCGCCTGCTGATGAGCGAGCCGGACAAGCTGGATGAGGGTGACCGCCGGTTCGTGACGGCGCTGCTCGAACTGTCGCCGCCGATCGCCCAGGCGGTCGAGCTGTCCAAAGCATTCTCGACCATGATCAGGAACGGCCTGGCCGACCAGTTGGACGGCTGGATCTCAGCCGCTGAGAACGGCGGCTTCAGGGGCGAGTCTGCGTCAGGATCACGATGCCGTACATGCCGCCCTGACACTGTCCTGGAGCACCGGTCCGGTCGAGGGACAGATCAATCGGTTGAAGGCCATCAAGCGCTCCATGTACGGACGTGCCGGATTCGACCTTCTGCGCCACAGAGTGCTTACCGCCGCATAGGAGAAAAGTCAACCAATAACTTCTTTCAAAAGCTGTGCACATAAAAGAACGAAGAACCCGCAGTTCATTGACATAAGCAAGCCGCAGCCGAACAACCCGGATCAGTATGCGGGCCCGTCGCAAGCAGGCCGCCTGGAATGACGAGTACATGATGTCGCTTCTGGCAGGCTGATTTCATGCATCGCCCCAGTCCTGGCTGCGTATCAGTATTTGAGGCCGGTGTCACACAGCACGGTCGCGACCACGGCATCCGCTTCGAGCCGGCCTGACTGCAACAGGTTGGCAGCAGCGCAGACATTTGCGGCCGCCGAGTAGCCAACATAGAGGCCTTCTTCAATCGCAAGCTTACGCCGCCACTTTTCGGCTTCGTCATCGCTGACCACCAGGCTCAGGTCCATCAGCGTCGGATCCCAATGGGGCGGGATGGCGCCATAGCCGATCCCCTGGAGGATGTGGCGGGCCTTAGCGACGGGTTCACCTGCCAGCGGACGGCATCCATACGGCTCGACCACCGCGCAGATGGTGGCGGAGTTGGCGGCCTTCAGTGCTTTCGCAACACCCATGAAGGTGCAGCCAGTACCTACTGCTGCAACCCAGCCATCAACAGGGCGTCCAAGTTGTTCGAGAATCTCAGGTCCGGTTGTCGTCTCATGGGCGGTTATGCCTTCCGCG
Source organism: Skermanella mucosa (assembly GCF_016765655.2). Classification (NCBI taxonomy): domain Bacteria; kingdom Pseudomonadati; phylum Pseudomonadota; class Alphaproteobacteria; order Rhodospirillales; family Azospirillaceae; genus Skermanella; species Skermanella mucosa. The sequence goes on along the minus strand of NZ_CP086107.1, from coordinate 554,932 downwards.
GCATGGAACTGATCGACGTAGAAGCCGTCGCGCTCGTCTGCTATTGCTCGCGCTGCTTCGGCCGCTGCCTCGACATCTCGGCCCGTTACCTGACCAGGGCTGCCGTCTACCTGCGCGACCAGCACCACCTCGGCGCCCAGACCTTCCAGCATCTTCGCCCGTGCAGGACTGTTCCCAGCAGACATGGTGACTACCAAAGGGTGATTGAGCGTCGCGCAGACAACCGCCAGCCCAGCTCCCATATTTCCGCTTGTCATTTCAACAACAGGCATTCCCGGACGCAGGCGGCAATCCTCACGCGCAGCAAGCAGGATCGCTTTCGCTGCACGATCCTTGACACTGCCGCCCGGTTGCAGGAACTCCGCCTTCGCGACGATGCGACCGGGTCCGCTGTAAGCCCGGCTCAAGGTGATCAATGGCGTCTTACCGATCAGATCGAGTGCAGATGTGACGAGCACGCCCCCTCCAGACATAAATTGCGTGATGGCCTCATATCCACACAACGCTTCACATAGCTACTCTTATACGCAGGGTATCTCCTGCTGTCAGCCCTCGCCGTTAACGCGGCGGTGCTAATCTAAAAATCCCTTCAACAACTCGTTTCATGCGTCGCCCCTAGAGCGGGGCGCCGATTACCTGCTGGTGCTCAAGGCCAGTCAGAGCAAGGCGTTCCTAGCGGTAAAGGAGTGTTGGGAGCAGCACTGTTTTGCTCGTGGCGCCACGGCCAAGCCGGTGTTCGATGCCTTCGACGACAGTCATGGCCGCCTGGTCCGCCGGCGCGTGTTCGTCTGCCCGCAGGCTGCTTCTTTGGAAGTGCTGAAGGCTTGGCCTGGGCTGCGCACCGTGCTGGCGGTGGAAACCATCCGCGGGGTCAACGGCTCCGGCAAGGTTGAAGCCGAGATCCGCTACTTCCTGTCAAGCTGCCGCGATGATCCCACCGAGCTGGTTCAGGCAATCTGCCGACACTGGACGATTGAAAATGGGCTCCATTGGATCCTGGATGTCACGTTCCGCGAGAATGACAGCCGTGTTCGGGATCGAACGGCAGCTCGCAATCTGGCCATCCTGCGCAAGATCGTCATCAGCCTCATTGGCCGCAATTGGACATCCCGGATCAGCATGCGCGCCCGTCGTAAGCAGGCCGCCTGGAATGACGAGTACATGCTCTCTCTTCTGATGGGCTGATTTCATGCGTCGCCCCTGGCCTGCAATCCTTCCCAAAACTGAAAAGTCCAGCTCAGGCCGTACCAACATCGATTGTAGCCAAGGGACGACCTTGATGCGCCATTTTAGAACACTTGAGACGTCGCCTGTCCCAAGATGAAACACGTGGCATCAAATAACGCGCATCAAATTTGCCGTCAATGCCACATTTGAGATGGCACAAGCCTTGCTTATGGTTTGAGAAAAGTCCCAGCCGTCCAGAATGGCTCAAGCAGGTAAGCGCATGCTTGATGATTTAGGAGGGCATCCTGATTTAGGGCCCCTTTGGTGAAGGGTCATGATGAGTGCCCGGTATAACTGAAGCAGTTATCCACTCTAGCGGAGATCTGACAGCAACTCGAACTCAACCGATAATCTAGGGAAATGTTCAAAGATGAGAAAGATCGACAAGCTTACCAACTCCAGCCTTCTGCGTTTGCGTTGCATGCTTTCCTGCACAGGGAGGGGTCTCAGCTCGTCAGCACGTAACGGCTAGTTTCCACGATAATAATAATCTTTGGGAGGAATAGGGATGGCGAAGCGCATCCTGAACCGGCGGGAGTTTATCCGCAGTGCCGGCACCGCCGCGGCCAGCGTCGTCGTGCTCGCAGGTGCAACAACACTACTGGCATCGAATGGCGCGTGGGCTATGACGCTCCAGACGTTGCCGCAGCGTGAGGCGGAGGTGCTACTCAAGGTGGCGCGGCACCTTTATCCCCATGAGATGCTGGGCGATATCTACTACGCCGAGGTAGTCGAGGCATTCGACGCCAAAATGGCGGCCAGTCCGGAGTTGATGACTCTGGTCAAGACAGGCATCGCCGACCTCGACAGCGCCTATGGCATGCCGTGGATCACTCTGTCCAAGGGCTATCAGCTCGATGCACTGAAGCGTATCGAGGCCGGCAAGTTCTTCCAGACCTTGCGCGGACACACTGTCGTAGCCCTGTATAACAACAAGAACATTTGGCCCACCTTTGGCTATCAGGGCAGCTCCGCCGAGCAGGGCGGCTACCTGTTCCGAGGATTTCAGGATGCGGGCTGGACGGTGGAGCCGGATGCCGAGGCAAGTCCGCCGGCGTTCACAGGCTGAATGGGGAGACGGAGGACACCATGGCAACATTTGATCTCAAAGACGACGGGGTAGTCGTTATCATCGGCTCCGGAGCCGGTGGCGGCACGCTCGCCAATGAGCTTTGCCAAAAAGGCATCAGCGTTGTACTTCTCGAGGCTGGGGGACAGGAAAGCATTGACACCTTCGTCAACGACGAGTGGGCAAGCTTCGCCCAGCTCGCCTGGTTAGACAAGCGCACTACCTCGGGAAGCTGGCGAATCGCGCGTGACTTTCCCAACCTTCCGGCTTGGATCTGCAAGACTGTAGGCGGCACGAGTACGCACTGGGCTGGAGCTTCTCTCCGCTTCCAAGAGCATGAATTCAGAAGCAAAACGAACTTCGGCGAGATACAGGGCGCTAACCTGCTTGACTGGCCCGTCACACTTGCTGAACTCGAGCCCTATTATGCAAGGGCCGAGGACAAAATGGGCGTGACACGAACTAACGGCATCCCTGGCCTGCCGGGTAATAACAACTTCAAGGTCATGTACACGGGTGCGAAGCGGCTCGGGTATAAGGAAGTCAGTACCGGGCACATGGCTATCAACAGCGTGCCTAGGCACGACCGTCCAAGTTGCCAGCAGATTGGCTTCTGTTTTCAAGGCTGCAAAAGCGGGGCGAAGTGGAGCACGCTCAATACTGAGATCCCAGCCGCACTGGAGACCGGCAAACTGGAGCTGAGGAGTGAATGCCAAGTCCTACAGATTCAGCATAATGCAGCCGGTAAGGTCAGCGGTGTGCTCTATGCATCCAAGGATGGCCAGCAGCATTTGCAGAAGGCGCGGGTCGTCTGTGTCGCTGGCAATTCCATCGAAAGCCCTCGCCTTCTTTTGAACTCGGCTTCAGCCAAGTTCCCAGACGGCCTTGCCAACAGTTCCGGCCAAGTAGGGCGTAACTACATGCGGCACGTGACCGGCACAGTCTACGCTGCGTTTGACCAGCCCGTGCACATGTTCCGCGGCACAACGATGGCTGGCATCATTCGCGACGAGGCCGGACACCGGCCCGAGCGCGGCTTCGCCGGTGGCTATGAGATGGAGACGCTCTCACTCGGTTTGCCCTTTATGGCCGCTTTCCTCGATCCCGGCGCATGGGGCAGCGAGTTCACGCACAAGATGGAAAACTATTCCAATATGGCCGGTATGTGGATCGTCGGTGAGGACATGCCGCGCGAGACCAACCGAGTGACGCTGCACGGGAGCGAGAAGGACAAGTTCGGAATGCCTATACCGAATGTGCATTTCGACGATCACCCCAACGACATTGCTATGCGTAGCCATGCCTACAAGCAGGGCACGGAGGTGTACAAGGCGGCGGGAGCCCAAGAGGTGTACGAAACGCCGCCCTACCCCTCGACGCACAATCTTGGCACCAATCGCATGAGTGCTAACGCTCGAGACGGCGTCGTCAATAAGTGGGGCCAGACTTGGGATGTGAAGAATCTGTTTATCTCTGACGGCAGTCAGTTCACGACCGGGGCCGCAGAGAACCCGACGCTGACGATTGTGACGCTCGCTATCCGGCAGGCCGAATATATCGCCAACCAGATGGGCAAAAAGGAAATCTGACCGAGGAAGGCAGGGGCGGGCGCGCCCGCCCCCTGCCCTTTTCCGTGACTGGTCGACCTATGGAGAGCGCATCCGCCTGCCGAGAATAAGGCGGCGTCAGTAGAGGTCTCTACCGGCTGAGGGCCGGGCTTGTAGGGATCTCGATAGAGTCTCGATGCCTGAGCGGAGGGTTTGGTGAGCGCCGCCGTGCAGAAAGATCTCCATTCAGTCGGACTCAGTGACATTGATACCAACACAATGGGGCACCGGAACGGTTTCAATGCACCAAAGGGAGGAACGTAATGACCAAGAGCCGACTGATTGCATTAACGGGTGTGCTGACCTTGTTGTCTGCCGTGAACGGCAGCGCGGGAACGGCATCGGCGCAGCAAACTACGACGCAGACCTCGCCTCGGTCAACTGAGCCGCTACCGGCGCAGGGTGCCGGTCAGGTCGCTCCGGGAGCCGCCGTGACCGGGTCCTCGCCGGGCCCTGGAACTCCCGGCACGACTACGGAGGGCCCACCGGCGCCCTCGAAGACCGACAACTCCCAGGAACAGCAAGGAAAGTTATTGAAGCCTGGCAAGGGCGCGACCGACATGGACGCCGCAGCTGGTGCCCGCCCGAAAACGGGTGAGCAGCCGAAATAAGAGCAATTGGAGAGAGACCATGGCTAAGTTCATCCATGCGATGATCCGGGTTCTCGAGGAAGACCGGTCGAAACAATTCTATGCGAACGCCTTCGGCTTCAAGGAGGCAGCGCGGTTCCCGTTTGATGGATTCACCTTAGTCTACCTGCTGGACGAGGCGAGCAGCGCCGAGTTGGAGTTGACCATAAACCATGACCGAAAAGAGCCCTATACCCACGGTGACGGCTACGGCCATATCGCCGTCGTGGTGGACGACTTGGAAGCCGAGCACCGGCGACACCGGGAACTCGGCTACAACCCAACGGACATCAAGGAATTTTTCCGAGACGGCTCCCTGATGGCGAAATTCTTCTTCGTCCAAGACCCTGACGGCTACAAAATCGAGGTTCTGCAGAAGCACGGTCGTTACCGGTAATAGCCGCAGTCCCCCGGGCCGCTGGTCCGGGGGATAGCTGCGCTCATGTCATTCCGTTTCCAGCTTGAGAGCTTCCAAGAATAGTCTGCTCTTGAAGTCGAGACAGCGCTAGAAGTTGGATTTCTTTGAGGCGCACTATGCTGCAGTGCAAAAATAACCTTGAATAATGCTCAAGATTAATTCCTATTTATAATTTTATATTCAATGAAACTGAATTCCATAATAGTGAATTTTGCAATAGATCTATTTGTACCAAAACAAATGTTTCATTCTGAGACGCATGACACAGATAAATGTCTCATTTTGACACAGGTTGAAGCCTTGTTTGCAAAAAACTTCTGAAAAATGGGAGCCGAGTACTTGGCACGCGGATTGCTAACCTTCTCTGCGCTGCGGGAATCCATAGCACCTGCGGCAATGAACCAAATGACCGTTTGGAGTTGGCTCCACAATGGCGACGCAACGGAAGCTATCGTGAACCGGAGCAGCGGCTAGGCCGAAAGTTGTGGCCAAGGTTCCGGCAGCAATGCGCTTCGGAGCGGATAGCTAACCGCCCTCCAGTGACGCAGTATTCTAGGGAGTAAAGAAATGCCTGATGGGTTGACGCTCAACAAAATCACAAGTCAAAAGGGTATCAGCATCAGCGAGGCCGCACGCCGTGTTGCCGACCTAGGCTGGACGCCATCCTACGTCAAGGAGGCAATGACCTTCCCGACGGACTACAAGATCACCAAGGCTCCTCGGGACCCTATGAAGCAGGTCCTGCGTTCTTACTTCCCAATGGAGGAGGAGAAAGACAACCGTGTTTATGGCGCCTTGGATGCAGCCTTGCGCGGCGATATGTTCCGAAACGTCGAGCCCCAGTGGGTCGAGTGGATGAAGCTGTTCTTGGCGATCATTCCATTTCCGGAGATCTCCGCAGCCCGCGCCATGGCCATGCTCGGCCAACTCGCCCCGGGCGATGAACTGCGGACCGGGTTCACAATGCAGATGGTTGATGAGTTCCGGCACTCAACCATTCAGATGAACTTGAAGAAATGGTACATGGAAAATTATATCGACCCAGCCGGGTTTGATATTACTGAAAAGGCTTTCGGCAAGTGCTATGCCACTACCATCGGGCGGCAGTTTGGTGAAGCTTTTATAACCGGAGACGCCATTACCTCATCCAATATCTACCTCCAGGTGGTTGCCGAAACTGCCTTTACGAACACGTTATTCGTCGCTATGCCGTCCGAAGCTGCTCGCAACGGCGATTATGCTCTGCCGACCGTGTTCCTGTCGGTCCAGAGCGACGAATCCCGGCACATCGGCAACGGCCATTCAATGCTGATGTCGGTTCTCAAGGAACCGGACAATCATATGCTACTCGAACGTGATGTTCGTTACGCGTTCTGGCAGAACCACGCCATCGTAGATGCCGCGATTGGTACCATCATCGAATACGGCACCAAGAATCGGGACAAGAACAAGGAATCCTATGCCGAGTTGTGGCATCGGTGGATTTACGAGGATTATTACCGGACCTATATGCTACCGCTGGAGAAGTATGGCATCAAGATCCACCACGACGATGTCCATGAGGCGTTCGACAGCATCGTTAAGAAGGGCTATGTCCACAAGGTGGCTCAGTTCTTCTCAGCCGGCTGGTGGGCCAATTTTTGGCGAATCGGAGCGCTTGACGAGCGTGATTTCGAGTGGTTCGAACATAAGTATCCGGGCTGGTATGATGAATACGGCGCATGGTGGGAAAACTATGCTAAGCTAAGCAAGCCGGGAAGCGTACCCATCACCTTTGCCGATACTGGTTACGTTTATCCACACCGCTGCTGGTCCAACTTGGTACCTTGCGTCATTCGCGAAGACTTCATGGTTGATGAGGTTGACGGGCAGCTCTATACTTATGCGCACGAGGTCGATCGTTGGACCCACAAGGAGGCGTTCGCTTCTGAGTACAAGGGACGCCCGACTCCGGCAATGGGCCGTTTTTCCGGCCGGCGTCAGTGGGAAGAAGTCTATCACGGCTGGGATATCGCCGACGTGATCCAGGACATGGGCTTCGTGCGGTCCGATGGTAAGACGCTGATTGCACAGCCGCACCTGTCCTTTGAGGAAAAGGATATGTGGACGCTCGATCACGTCCGCGGCTATACGCTCGAGAGCCCATTGGTTAAGCTTCGCCAAATGGCCCCGGAGCAGCGCCAGCAGCACATTGAGGAGTACCGGAAGGGCTTCACGGTTCGGCGCATCTAAAATCTTCGATGGGATGCGGGGAGAGCGTAATTCCTCCCCGTCTCTCCCGATGACCAGCCGGCCCTGCCCTGCCAGACAGCGTGCTCTGCACGCTGAACCGAAGGCTATGACCAATGATCCAGAACATCATGCCAAAGTCTGCTGTCCATAAAGTTCGACTTGAGCCGGTCGGCATTGAAATGGAGGTCGAGGAGGGTGAAACGGTCCTTGATGCCGCTTTCCGCCAAGGCATTTCGCTCATGCACGGCTGCAAGGAAGGACAGTGTTCCGCTTGCAAGTGCATCCTGACCGATGGCGATGTCGAGATGATGAAATATTCGACTTTCGCTCTGTCCGACCCCGAGCGCGAGACTAATCACATTCTATTGTGCCGGACGCTCGCCTACAGCGACATCGAAGTCGAGCTGCTGAGTTATGACGAGGATCTGCTGTCGCGCTCGATCCCAGTCAAGGACTATGCCGCTCACCTAACCCGGATTGAAAGTCTTACTCAGGACATCCGGCTCCTCGAGATCGAAGTCGAGCAGCCGATCAAGTTCTGGGCTGGGCAGTATGTCGATATCACTCTGCCGGGCAAAGGTATCACCCGCTCCTTCTCCATGGCTAATCCGCCGAGTGAGCAGCAGCGACTGCGCTTCATCATCAAAAAATATCCGCAAGGGGCCTTCTCCTCGGAGCTTGATGGTGGCCTCAAGGTAGGCGACCAGGTGTCGATCCGCGGTCCCTATGGCACCTGTTTCCGGCGCGAGGGACGCGAGGGGCCGATGTTGCTGGTTGGCGGCGGCTCCGGTATGTCACCTCTGCTATCGATCCTGCTAGATCAAGCGGAGAGCGGCGAGACCCGCCCAGTCCGGTTCTTCTACGGTGCGCGTTCCAAGAGTGACCTGTTCCATCTTGATCTTTTCGCCGACTTGGCTGGGCGGATGCCCGACTTTGCGTTCATTCCCGCACTCTCTCATGCGCAGGACGGCGACGGTTGGTCGGGCGAAACCGGCTTCATCCACGATGTGGTGCGGCGCTCTCTGGCCACACTTGATGAGGTTCACCAGGCCGATGCCTACTCGTGCGGACCGCCGCCGATGATCGATGCCGTTCTGCCTGTAATGCAGGTAGCCGGGGTCGAATCAGACCGGATCTACTTCGATAAATTTACCCCTGCCACACACTGACCCAGACAAGACGAAGGGAGGAAAACAATGTCCGTTCAGGAAGCAATCCCCGCTCAGGAACCGATACCCGTTCAGGAAGTGAGATCCGGAGCGGCCGGCGCCAAGAAGTTCCCCGGCTGGGACAGTCGCCAGTATAACTACTTCGAGCCCAAAGGCCGCAGGGCTACCCACTATGAGGACATGACGCTGGACGTTCAGCCAGATCCGGAACGCTATCTGCTCCAGAACTGGATACTGTCCTTTGGCGATGGTGTGCCAACTTACTCCAAAGACTGGACGCGCCTGAAGAGTTCCGACTGGCACAAATTCCGTGCTCCCGACCAGGAATGGGAACGTACCCATTACCAGCGCCAATCGACCATTGTCGGCATGATTCAGAATGTGGTCGAAAATGCCCGCCGGGCGGGTGCGCCAAAGCGCTTTGACCAAGCCTGGGTGAAGGTTCTGCAGGACCATGTCGGCGCCTTCAAGCATGCTGAATACGGCCTGGGCACGGCGCTGATGCATGCCCAGCGGTATGGTTACACCCAGATGGTCAACAATGCCATATTGACCAACTCATCGTACAAGCTGCGCTTCGCACAGGATCTGACTCTGTATCTGGCTGAGATCGGCATGGACATTGGCATGTTCGATGCCGATGCCGGCAAGAAGCATTGGCTGGAAGACCCGATCTGGCAGGGCTGCCGTGAGGCGGTCGAGCACATCCGCGGTGCATCGGACTACCTGGAGCAGTATTTCGCGATCAATGTCGTGTTTGAGCCGCTGATCGGCGAACTATTTCGTAGCGGCTTCGTCATGCAGACCGCAGCAGCGCACAACGATTTCTCCACACCGACAGTAGTCTCGGCAGCAGAAGCGGATTACGAGCGAAATCTGGCTAACACTGTCGAGTTGTTCGCTTTGTTGGCCCAAGACCCCACTCAGGGCCTGCACAATCGGGCGATTATGCAGGAATGGTTCTCTTGGCACTGTACCCTCATCGTCAAGGCGGCCCTGCAGCTCCAGCCGATCTGGTCGCATCCTCGGGTCAAGGTGGCGCAGTTCACCGACGCCTTCGCTCAGGCCAAGAACCGCGTTGAGGCAATCTGCCGCGAGATCGGCATCGACATCATGGTGCCCAACATCTCCGGTCCGGCGCGTGACGCGGATGTTGCCCCCGCTGCCGAATGAGTCACCCCCTAGTGTGAGGAAGATGTTATGAGCGTGACCACGGGACAGCAGTTATTCAAGTCGATCGATAACATTACTTTGGACGGCACGGTCTCACACCAGTGCGGGGTGACGATGAACGATAGTGTCGAGGCTCGTTGCATTGCCGAAGTGATGGAGGAAAAGCCCGGCATCAAGGTAACCTATCTACCTGCCATGATTCGTATCGATGGCGAAGGCAGGATCGAGTTCAAGATGAACGAGATCAGCGAGGCCCTTGGGCGTGAAATGACCCCGCATCTGTTCGAGATCTCCACCTCCACCCATTACGGCCGCATGGTCATGATCGACGACGACACGGTCATGCTGTTCGGCAACATGGATGACGCGCTCCAATACGAGTGAGCGTCGGGCCGCTGGGAACATCTAAGGCTTCCGGATCTCCCTCCCCGCCTGAATGCCTTCCAAACTGCCCAGCGGCCTCCTTTTCTTAGCGCGATCCAACACCCCTTAAACGATCCTCATCGAACAAGCATCACCGAAAAAAGCCAGTCCGGCCTGTGGGTACGAGATAGGCAATAAAGGCGAGGAAAGCAGAAATGTCAAAGATGATGTTGCACCATGAAGAGGCGCGTGCAGCGTTGGCCCGCGGTGTTGCCAAACTGGCTCGGGCCGTGCAGGGCACCCTCGGACCCAAAGGCACAAACGCGATTATCGACCGGCCGATTGGTACCCCCCTCATCTCGCGCGATGGTGTCAGCATCGCAGACGAGATCGAACTGGAGTGCCGGTTCGAGAACATGGGTGCCCAGGTCGTTCGTGAGGTATCAAAGCAGACCAATGAGGTCGCCGGTGACGGCACGACGACTGCCACCGTACTGGCCAACGCATTGATCCAAGATGGGGTCAAGGTGCTGAACGCTGGTCATAGTGCGGTCGACCTCATAGCGGGGATTGAACGCGCCTGTGACCTCACAACGCGAGAACTACGGCGCTCGGCCCGCCCGCTACGCAATAATGCTGAGCTGGAACAAGTGGCTATCGTCGCCGCAACCGAGCCAGCGCTCGGGCGGTTGATTGCTGACGCTCTGATCCGGGTCGGCTCAGAAGGCATCGTAGAGGTCGAATATGGGGTTCCGGGCACTGAAACTACACTCAACGTCCTCGAAGGTATGGCATTTGATCGAGGCTTCATCTCCCATCATATGGCAACCGATACTACAAACATGCGGGCGGTGCTCGACGAGCCCTATATTCTCCTGACCGACCATAAAATCACGACACCCGACCCAGTAATCCGCATCCTGGAGCAGGTATCCCGGACCGGCAGGCCATTGCTAATCGTCGCCGATGAGGTTTCGCCTGAGGTCGTTGCTGCCCTGATGGCAATGCGACGCAACAGCCAGGGAGTGGCGGTTGCTGTGAACCCGCCGGAATTCGGACACTGGCGTAAGGCAATGATGGAAGACATATCGATCTTAACTGGTGGTCGCGTCATTGCACGCGATCTCGGTGGCAAGATTGAGACCGTCACACTGGATGACCTAGGCTCGGCCGACCAAGCGCACATCTCGGCCAATGAAACGATCCTCGTCCGCGGACATGGTGACGTCGCCACAGTCCACGCTCGCCGCGCCCAGGTTCAGCGTCTACTGGAGGCTGCGCCTCCGAACATAGAACGCGATAAACTTGCGGAGCGATTAGCCAAGCTGACCAATGGTACGGCCACAATCCTGACTGGCGGCGCAACGCCAGTGGAACAGAAACGCTTGGCCCAACTCTTGGAAGACTCACTCAATGCCGCCCGCGCCGCGCGAGCCGAAGGAGTGGTGGCCGGCGGTGGAGCTGCTCTGGTGCAGATTGCGTCGGTACTCGACGCTTTAGCTGAGGAGACCACCAATGGGGAGCGCGAGGGTGTACGGCTGGTTCAACGAGCAATCACTCAGCCACTCGCCTGCATCGCTGAGAACTGCGGGCTGAACAGCGCCGACATCGTGGCGAAGGTCGCCGGTGCTGCACAGGGAACTGGTTTCAATGCCCATACTGGGCAGTTTGGCGACATGTTCGCTGCCGGTGTGATCGATCCCGTTAAGGTAACCTGCAGCGCGCTGCGGAATGCAGTCTCGGTCGCTAAGCTGATCCTTACCACCCATACGTTGATTGCTGACAGACCGGAAAACGTTGATCCTACTGCGGGCTTGGCCCGGGGTGGTGGTGCCGAGATGCTTGGCCGCCAGTAAGATTCATCGAGACGTGAAACCAGGATAGAGATACGGAGCCGGGTAGCCGGCTCTGTATTCTTACAATGGAGGGAAATATGAGACTTATTGACGTTACACATCCGGAAACTGATGTTGCCAGTCAAAACATCATTGTTGAGTTTTCAACAAGTGAATTCGTATATATAATGTCCGCTTTAATCGGTCTCAATCAAGAATACGATGATGTCAATCCCGTAAACGCCGAAGTATCAAAAGATCAAGCCCACGAACTTCTTGATCAGATTAGTGGCATACTCAAGGAAGTAAACGAGAAGCGACATCCTAATACAAGGATTATAGTACATAAACCTAAAGAAACTTGAGTAAAGGTAACGTGCTGTTGAATTTTCTTGAGAGTCCTGATGTACTTCAGCTGCTAGTCTTGAACAGTGTCGCACGGGGGTGAGCAACAGTGAAGGATTCTAGAGCCGTATGTCTAAGAGATAGATTCCGGTGCTGAAGTCTGCCGATGGAGATGCTCGAATAACGTGCGCTGGGCAGGGGGATGGGCCCCGATCAATGGTTGAATGGTTGTCGATACCACTAATACCTTGCTGTGGTAGCAACCGAGAAGATCATTAAGCGCCTAATACCGGAACGAACTAAACTTAAAACTGGGAAATCAACACAATGACCGAACAATCGACACCGGACGAGCAGGCATCCAAGGATGAGTTCTTCAAGCGGATCGCCGACCTGTCACAAGAAATGACCGCCGTGCACGGTGAGGACTTCACGATAGGCGCCCTGATCCTGGGCGCCCGCTACATCGCGGAGAAGAAGGTGAAACCGGAGGAGGCGGAGAGGAAGTAGCGTCTGTCAACCGCTTCATCCTTCGCGACAAACCTTATCCGTATTGAGGCATTGAGGCGTAGTGACCTTGGGTCATGTTTGACCTCCGCGGGGGGGATAGCCCGTTGGGCGGCGAATGGGTTGGGCGGCGAGTGGGAAGCAATAGGGGAATACACAATGATGCAGATGCCACCACTCGATGCGTCGGTTCTGACCCGCCGCCGCGAAATTGTCGAAGCCCTGCGGACGATGGTACCCGGCGAGGGCGTGATCGATGACACCGACGAACTCCGCGCCTACGAAACCGACGCCCTGACCGCCTACCGCCAATTGCCGATGATCGTCGTCCTGCCGAAGACGACCGAGCAGGTCTCCCAAGTCCTCAAATACTGCAACGAGATCGGGATCAAGGTCGTCCCGCGCGGAGCCGGCACGTCGCTGTCCGGTGGAGCGCTGCCGCTGGCCGACGGCATTATCCTGGGGCTCGGCAAGTTCAACAAGATCCTGGATATCGACTACGGCAACCGGACCGTCACGGTCCAGCCAGGCGTCACCAACCTGGGCATCACCAATGCTGTGGCGCATGAGGACTTCTATTACGCGCCGGACCCCAGCAGCCAGATCGCCTGCACGATCGGCGGCAACATCGCCGAGAACTCCGGCGGGGTCCACTGCCTCAAATACGGGTTGACCACCAACAACGTCCTCGGCATCGAGATGGTGCTGATGAATGGCGACGTCGTGCGCTTGGGCGGCAAGCACCTGGACAGCGACGGCTACGACCTGCTCGGCATCATGACCGGCTCCGAAGGGTTGCTGGGCGTCGTGACCGAGGTGACGGTGCGCATCCTGAAGAAGCCGGAGACGCTGCGGGCCGTGCTGATCGGTTTTCCCAGCAGCGAGACTGGGGGAGACTGCGTCGCGGCCATCATCGCGGCGGGCATCATCCCCGGCGGCATGGAGATGATGGACAAGCCGGCGATCCACGCGGCGGAGGAATTCGTCCACGCGGGCTATCCGCTTGATGTGGAAGCTATTCTGATCGTCGAACTGGACGGACCGGAGGCGGAGGTCAACCACCTGATCGGCGAGGTCGAGACGATCGCCCGCAAATGCGGGGCGGTGTCGATCCGCGTCAGTTCGTCCGAGGACGAGCGGATGGTGTTCTGGGCCGGGCGCAAGGCGGCGTTCCCCGCCGTCGGGCGGATCAGCCCGGACTATCTGTGCATGGACGGTACGATCCCGCGCAAGGAACTGCCGCTGGTGCTGAACCGGATGGCGGAGATGTCGGAGCGCTACGGTTTGCGGGTCGCCAACGTGTTCCACGCGGGCGACGGCAACCTGCACCCGCTGATCCTGTACGATGCCAACAAGCCGGGCGAGTTGCAGGCGGCGGAGGACTTCGGCGCGGATATCCTGAAGCTGTGCGTCGAGGTCGGCGGCGTGCTGACAGGCGAGCATGGCGTCGGGGTCGAGAAGCGTGACCTGATGATCCATCAGTTCACCGAAACCGACATGAACCAGCAGCAGCGGGTCAAGTGCGCCTTCGACCCCGACGGCCTGCTGAACCCCGGCAAGGTGTTCCCGCAGCTTCACCGGTGCGCCGAACTGGGCCGCATGCATATCCACCGCGGCCAGTTGCCGTTCCCCGATCTTCCGCGCTTTTAAGGGCTGGCATGACGACTCATTTGAAGCCGGCGGACGCGGCGCAGGCGCTGGAAGCCGTCCGCTGGGCCATTTCCGAGGAAACCCCGCTGGAACTGGTGGGCCACGGCACCAAGCGGGCGCTGGGCCGGCCGTTCCAGGCGACCCACACGCTGGACGTATCGGACCTGTCGGGCCTGAAGTTCTATGAACCGGCGGAACTGGTGCTGTCGGCGCAGGCCGCAACGCCTTTGGCCGAGCTGGAGGCGCTGCTGGATGAGAACCGCCAGCAATTCGCCTTCGAGCCGCCCGATTTCGGGCCGCTGCTGGGCGGAGAGGCCGGCAAGCAGACGATCGGCGGCGTGGTGTCGTGCAATCTGGCCGGCCCCCGGCGGGTCAAGGCCGGGGCGGCGCGCGACCACTTCCTGGGCTGTCAGGCGGTCAGCGGTCGCGGCGAGGCCTTCAAGGCGGGTGGCCGCGTGGTGAAGAACGTCACGGGCTACGACCTGCCGAAGCTGCTCGCCGGGTCCTACGGCACGCTGGCGCTGCTGACGGAAGTCACGCTCAAGGTGCTGCCGGCGCCGGAGGACACCAGGACGGTCCTGATCCGGGGGCTGGACGACGCGACGGCGATCCGGGTCATGGCGCTGGCGCTTCAGAGTCCTTACGAGGTGGCGGCTGCCGCCCATATCCCAGCAGCCCTGGCGGGCGGCGTCGGGGTCGAGGAGCTTGGCAGCGGCGTCGCGGCGACGGCGATCCGGCTGGAAGGCTTCGGGCCGTCGATCGAGTACCGGGCCGGCAAGTTCCGCGACCTGTTCCGGGACTTCGGCAGCGTCGAGTTCCTGGAGCGGAAGCCGTCGCTGGCGTTCTGGGCGGCGGTCAGGGACGTGAAGCCGTTCGTCGCCAACCCGGAAAAGCTGGTATGGCGCTTGTCGGTGCCGCCGGCGGATGGCGCGCGGGTGGCGGCCGACATCGCCTCAAGGATTCCGGCGGAGGCGTATTTCGACTGGGGCGGCGGGCTGATCTGGCTGGCGGTCGATCCCACGGTCGAGCGCGCGGGGCAGGAAGTGATCCGTGAGGCCATAGGTCTCGGCGGCGGCCACGCGACGCTGATCCGGGCGCCCGATATGGTGCGGGCCTCGGCGGACGTCTTTCATCCCCAGGCAGCGACGCTGGCGGCCTTGTCGGCACGCGTCAAGGAATCCCAGGACCCTAAGCGCATCTTCAATCCCGGCCGTATGTACGCCGGGGTCTGACGCGGAGAACCGCCATGCAGACCAACTTCTCCCTGGCCCAGCTTGCCGACGCCGATACGCGGGAATCCGAAAAGATCCTGCGCGCCTGCGTCCACTGCGGCTTCTGTACCGCGACCTGTCCGACCTATGCCCTGCTGGGCGACGAATTGGACAGCCCGCGGGGCCGGATCTACCTGATCAAGGACATGCTGGAGAACGACAAGCCGGCGACCGATCAGGTGGTCAAGCATATCGATCGCTGCCTGACTTGCCTGTCGTGCATGACCACGTGTCCGTCCGGCGTGCACTATATGCATCTGGTCGACCATGGCCGCGCTCATATCGAGAAGACCTACCGCCGCCCTGCCTCCGAGCGCCTGATGCGCAAGATGCTGGCGACGGTGCTGCCGCGTCCGGGCCTGTTCCGGATGGCCCTGATGGCGGCCAAGGCCGGGCGGCCTGTTGCCGGCGTGATGCCGGCCAAGCTCAAGGGCATGCTGGCGCTGGCCCCGAAGAAGATCCCCGGTCCCAGCCCCGTGGACAAGCCGCAGGTGATCCCGGCGGAGGGGACGCGGCGGAAGCGGGTCGCGATCCTGAACGGCTGCGCCCAGCAGGTGCTGAACACGGCGATCAACGAATCGACGGTGCGGCTGCTGACCCGGCACGGGGTCGAGGTGGTGGTCGCCAAGGGCGCCGGGTGCTGCGGCGCGCTGACCCATCACATGGGCCTGACCGACAACGCCCACGGCTATGCCCGCGCCAATATCCTGGCGTGGACCAGGGAGATCGAGAAGGGCGGGCTGGACGCGGTCGTCATCAATACGTCCGGCTGCGGAACGACCGTCAAGGACTACGGCTTCATGTTCCGCGAGGACAAGGAGATGGCGGACAAGGCGGCGCGGATCTCGGCGCTGGCAAAGGACGTGACCGAGTTCATGGCGGAGCTTGGCCTTGGCGAGCCGGTGGTCGAGACGGGGCAGGTGGTTGCCTACCACTCCGCCTGTTCGATGCAGCACGGCCAGAAGATCAAGACGCCGCCGCGCTCGCTGCTGGGCAAGGCGGGGTTCCAGATCCGCGAGGTGCCTGAAGGGCACCTGTGCTGCGGCTCCGCCGGTATCTACAACCTGGTCCAGCCGGAGATCGCGGGGGAGCTGCGCGAGCGCAAGGTCCGCAACATCGAGAGCACCAAGCCGCAGGTGATCGCGGCGGGCAATATCGGCTGCATAACCCAGATCGGATCGGGCACGTCGATCCCGATCGTCCATACGGTCGAACTGCTGGACTGGGCGACCGGCGGTCCACTGCCGCAAGCGTTGGAGAACCATACCGGATTTGCCGAATCCGTTGCAAGTTGGCCACGGAATAGGAAGTTAGCTTTAGAAAATTTGAAAATTGATCTTTAGCGGCAAGCAAAGCAGCTTAGGCGGGCATGTCTTGTCCGATAGATGCGGTACTTGTTCCTTCGGGAATTATGGATTGAGCAGTAAAGTCGAGAATAAGCGCGATGGCAAACCGGACATTTGGATTTTTCAGGTAGCTCAGCCATTGTTGACTTTTGGCACGCTTTTCGCGCGTCGCATGAAATCTCGGAATATTCCAGTGCTTTCTGGAGGCCGTAAAAAAGATCATCAGAGGAGTCCACTTATGAAGCGATATATCCTAGCAGCCGGCGTGGCGAACCTCATCGCGCTCGGCACAGGCCCCGCCTGGGCGGAAGGCGATGCCGCCGCCGGCGAGAAGGGGTTCAACGCCTGCAAGGCCTGCCACACTATTGAGAAAGGTAGCCCCAACCGCATCGGCCCAAATCTCCATAGCGTCGTCGGGCGCAAGGCCGGCTCGGTGGAAGGCTTCCAGTACTCCGCGGCAGTGAAGAATTCCCAAATCACCTGGGATGAAGTAAACCTTGACACCTTCCTCGCCGATCCGAAGGGCAAAATTGCCGGTAACAAAATGGCCTTTGCTGGCGTCAAGAATGAGAAGCAACGGCGGGACATTATCGCCTATTTGCAGAAACAATCGAAGTAGTTCGTTGAACGTCGACATCGGGCCCAGATGAATGTTGGCCTAGGGAACCTTTGTCTTCAGCAGATTACCCTTGCCATCGACCAGCACTTGGCCCTTTTGACCCGTCACCTTCTTGCAACCGTTATACCCCTATCCGAATACCTGAAGCTGCAATTGTTTCGATAGAGACTAACAGCAGCTGATTTACCCCGAAGGCTCCGTTGCAAGCCGCTCGGGAGTTTGGAAACGAATGCACAGGCACAGGAGGCCTGCTTTGCCGATTTCAAAAATTCTCGTTGCTAACCGATCCGAGATCGCCATCCGCGTGTTTCGGGCCGCCAATGAACTCGGTATCAAGACCGTCGCCATATGGGCGGAAGAGGACAAGCTTTCGCTACATCGGTTCAAGGCCGATGAAAGCTACCAGGTCGGCCGGGGTCCGCATCTCTCCAAGGATATGGGGCCGATCGAGAGCTATCTCTCCATCTCCGAAGTGATCCGGGTAGCTAGGCTTTCCTGCGCCGATGCGATCCATCCAGGCTACGGCTTCCTATCGGAAAGCCCCGAATTCGTCGAGGCCTGCAGCGATGCAGGCTTCATTTTCATCGGCCCAACACCGGATACCATGCGTCGGCTCGGCAACAAGGTCGCAGCCCGAAACTTGGCGATTTCGGTCGGCGTGCCGGTGATTCCTGCGACAGAACCTCTGCCGGACGACATGGCGGAGGTTGCCCACATGGCCGGAGAGATCGGTTATCCTGTGATGCTCAAGGCATCCTGGGGCGGCGGGGGCCGCGGCATGCGTGCCATCCGCGATCCGAAGGATCTTGCAAAGGAGGTGATGGAAGCCAAGCGCGAAGCCATGGTTGCCTTCGGCAAGGACGAGGTCTATTTGGAAAAACTGGTCGAGCGCGCGCGCCACGTCGAAAGCCAAATTCTCGGCGACACTCATGGCAATGTCGTGCATCTGTTCGAGCGCGATTGCTCCATCCAGCGCCGCAACCAGAAGGTCGTAGAGCGAGCACCCGCTCCCTATCTCTCGGAAGCGCAACGTCAGGAACTAGCGACTTATTCGTTGAAGATCGCCGAGGCGACGAACTATGTCGGGGCTGGCACCGTCGAATATCTGATGGATGCCGATACTGGCAAATTCTACTTCATCGAAGTCAATCCACGCATCCAAGTCGAGCATACTGTCACTGAGGTCGTGACCGGCATCGATATCGTCAAGGCGCAGATCCACATTCTCGAGGGCGCGGTCATCGGAATGCCGGAGTCGGGCGTGCCGAAACAGGAAGATATCCACCTCAATGGACACGCGCTGCAATGTCGCATCACTACGGAAGACCCGGAGCATAATTTCATTCCCGACTATGGCCGCATCACGGCTTATCGCTCAGCTGCCGGTTTCGGCATCCGCCTCGATGGCGGCACGGCCTATACAGGCGCGATCATCACCCGCTATTACGATCCGCTGCTGGAGAAGGTTACGGCATCGGGTGGCAGCCCGGAGGAAGCGATCAGACGCATGGACCGGGCGCTGCGTGAATTCCGCATCCGTGGCGTCGCGACCAACCTCACCTTCCTCGAAGCGATCATTACCCATCCGAAATTCGGCGACAACAGCTACACGACCTGCTTCATCGATTCGACGCCAGAGCTTTTCGCGCAGGTGAAGCGGGCCGACCGCGCCACCAAGCTTCTCACCTATCTGGCCGACGTGACAGTCAACGGTCACCCTGAGACCAAAGGGCGACCGATGCCCTCGCTGCACGCCACCAAGCCCGTGCTGCCCTATAGCAACTGTTTGGTGCCAGACGGCACCAAACAGTTGCTGGACAGCCTTGGCCCACAAAAATTTGCCGAATGGATGCGCGGCCAGAAACGCCTGCTAGTGACCGACACGACGATGCGCGACGGACACCAATCGCTGCTTGCGACCCGCATGCGCACTTATGACATCGCTCGCGCCGCCGGCGTTTATGCACGCGCACTGCCGAACCTCTTCTCGCTCGAATGCTGGGGCGGCGCCACCTTCGATGTGTCCATGCGCTTCCTCACGGAAGACCCATGGGAACGTCTGGCGATGATCCGTGAAGGCGCCCCGAATATCCTGCTGCAGATGCTGCTGCGCGGCGCGAATGGTGTTGGTTACACCAATTATCCAGACAATGTCGTCAAGTTTTTTGTCCGCCAAGCGGCCAGTGGTGGGATTGACGTCTTCCGCGTTTTTGACTGCCTCAACTGGGTCGAGAACATGCGCGTCTCCATGGATGCGATCAGGCAAGAGAACAAGCTGTGCGAAGCGGCGATCTGCTATACCGGCGATCTCCTCAATAGCGCGCGCCCGAAATACGACCTCAAGTATTATATCGGGCTAGCCGAAGAGCTGGAAAAGGCCGGCGCCCATATCATCGCCGTCAAGGACATGGCCGGCCTGTTGAAACCCGCTGCGGCGGGTGTGCTGTTCAAGGCATTGCGCGAGGCGACCAGCTTGCCGATTCATTTTCACACCCATGATACCTCCGGCATTTCAGCCGCGACCGTGCTTGCCGCCGTCGATGCGGGCGTGGATGCGGTGGATGCGGCAATGGACGCCATTTCCGGCAACACCTCGCAGCCATGCCTCGGCTCGATTGTCGAGGCGCTGTCGACCTCCGAACGCGCCCCCGGCCTCGATACGGAATGGATTCGCCGCATTTCCTTCTATTGGGAAGCGGTTCGCGGTCAATATGCGGCTTTCGAAAGCGATCTCAAGGGCCCGGCATCGGAAGTCTACCTGCACGAGATGCCGGGTGGCCAGTTCACCAATCTCAAGGAACAAGCCCGCTCTCTCGGCCTTGATGCACGCTGGCATCAGGTGGCGCAGACCTATGCGGACGCCAACAAGATGTTCGGTGATATCGTCAAGGTCACGCCATCCTCCAAGGTGGTCGGCGACATGGCGCTGATGATGGTCTCTCAGGATCTGACGGTCGCAGATGTCGAAAACCCCGCCAAAGATATCGCCTTTCCGGACTCGGTCATTTCGATGCTGAAGGGAGATCTCGGCCAGCCGCCGAACGGCTGGCCGGAAGCGCTGCAGAAAAAGGCGCTGAAGGGCGAAAAGCCCTATAAGGTCCGTCCCGGCTCGCTGCTTGCTGAAGCCGATCTCGACGCCGAAAGGAAAGCGATCGAAGCCAAGCTAGAGCGGGCGGTCGACGATTTCGAACTCGCCTCCTACCTCATGTACCCGAAGGTGTTCACCGATTTCGCCCTGGCGAGCGATACCTATGGTCCCGTCTCGGTGTTGCCGACGCATGCCTATTTTTACGGGCTTGGCGACGGCGAAGAGTTGCTCGCCGAGATCGAGAAGGGGAAGACGCTGGTCATCGTCAACCAGGCAATGAGCGGCACGGACGCTCAGGGCATGGTCACGGTCTTCTTCGAACTGAACGGGCAGCCACGCCGCATCAAGGTGCCTGACCGTACCCATGGCGCGATAGGTTCGGCCGTACGAAAGGCGGAAACCGGCAATAACGCCCATCTCGGAGCCCCAATGCCTGGCGTCATCTCCCACGTCTTCATTACCCCAGGTCAGGTTGTCAAGACGGGCGATGTGCTGCTTTCCATCGAGGCTATGAAGATGGAAACCGCGCTGCATGCGGAAAAGGACGGAACCATCGCCGAAGTCCTAGTCAAGGTCGGCGACCAGATCGACGCCAAAGATTTACTCCTCGTCATTTCACTGCAGCCTTAAAACGATCTACGTGGATCGCGCCACATAGATGCGATGAACGTAACTGGCCGAAATCAATAAAAATCTTCACCCGGCCCGCTGTACCCTCCCGGTCACCCCCGCCATCCCATACTGCTGACCGAAACGCTACAAGGATCAACTATCGCGATCAATCTCGTACTGACTCATTTTCCGGTACAGGGTACTGCGGGAAATGCCCAATGCGCGTGCCGCGTCCGTCATATTACCCCGGCTTTCTGCAACGGCCGCCTCTATGACCCTACGCTCAGTCATTTCAAGTGTTGCCGGTCCTTCTAACGGTTTAGCAGATCCGGTCTCAGCAACTGTTTCACGCAGTTCCTCCGGCAAATCTTCCACACCGACGATTTTCTTAGAAGACAACAAAATCAGTCGCTCCATCAGATTCCTTACCTCCCGGACATTGCCCGGCCAAGCATAGAGACGGAGCGCATCCATAGTCTCGGCCGTGAACTGGACAGGGTCCCTGCTGTAGCGATCGGCCACTATTTGGTTGAAGTGGGCTATTAGCTGATCGACATCTCCGTCCCGCTTCCGGAGCGGAGGGACGTGCAATTTAACCACGTTAAGCCGGTAATAAAGATCCCGCCGGAAGCGCCCTGCTGCAACTTCCTCGCGCAAGTTTCGGTTGGTCATTGCCAAAAGACGGGCGTTAACCCGCCGGGGAGTGTTGTCGCCAATACGATAAATGATCCCTTCCTCTAGAACGCGCAGAAGATAGGGTTGCAGATCGAGAGGCAATTCACCGATTTCGTCCAAGCACAGTACGCCATCATTAGCAAGCTCGAAACGTCCTACGCGACCTTCGGTGCTTGCCCCCGTGAAGGCTCCACGGACATAGCCGAATAGCTCACTAGCCAACATCTCCTTGGAAACAGCGCCACAGTTGAACGGAACGAATGGTCCGCCTGCCACATCGCTGGTGCCGTGGATCGCCCGCGCAAAGAGTTCTTTGCCGACCCCCGTTTCACCCTCGATAAGGACCGGGATAGACAGAGATGCCAATCGGCGAGCTTGATCTATGACGGTTTGCATGCTCGGGCTGTTCCCGATAATGCAATTGAAGTCTGCACGGCCAGGGTCGCTCTCATGTGGCACGGAGCGGACGCGACCAGCAATCCGCCTCCCGGATGTGCCTGGGATCACAAGTAGTGTGCCGCAGCGTTTTCCGTCTACGAACAGGGGCTTGACCCAATCTGCTCGTAGCTCAGGCAATAAACTGGTGGCACAATCACTCACCTCCGCCAGTCCGGGCAAATTGGAGATCCGGTTCCCACGCCTGAGGTTCACTACGCCCGGTCCGAACTGTCGTTCAAGTAATTGTATCGCTTTGCGACTGACGTGCAGCACGCGTCCTTTAGCATCACATGCAATCAGGCCATCCTCTGCATATTTTGCGGACTCCTCCAGACAGGCTTCCAATAGGCGAAAATGCTTAATTTCTGTCTGCTGCGCAATATTACGTTCAATGGCATGAGCTGCAATTGTAGTTAAGGCAAGAACCTGTACAGTAAAAGTTTGTTTTAGTCCTGATATATCGAGCAAGCCGATAATAGTTCCGTCTATTGGATCGCGGATTGGCGCACCAGCGCAACTCCACTTCTTGATGCCTTCGCAATAGTGTTCGGCCGCATTTATCAACACTGGTTGCCCTGCTGCGAGCGCTGTGCCAATGCCATTGGTGCCAGCATTGCTCTCCTTCCAGTGCCCGCCTTGACCTAGGCAAATTTCCTGCCCAGCGCTAACCGTCCGCAGATCACCAACGGCTTCAAGCACGACACCATCGGCATTCGTAATCAGCATGAGCGATCCTGTGCCTGCCAACAGATCGACTGCTTCTGCCAGCACGCCGGAGGCGGCCTGCAACAAATCACAATTAAGCTGTCTTTCCAGCTCGATATCGCTGCAAGGTACCAATGGCGCCGTCGAGCCATGTGGGTTGACACCATCACCTAGGCAGCGCATCCAAGAATTCGCGATGACATTACGCACCGCCGGAACCCGGTCAGTGCGTCCTAAAACAAAACTTTCCCATGCATTCATAGTTATAGATTGGCTTCCGGCGAGTACGTCAGAGTTGGTGGTGCGCAACGCGTCAGCGATGCGCTTTCCTATCAACTTGTTCGTGCTCATAAACGTCTCTCCCTCGCTTAATTCTTGTATTTTTTGGCTCTGTATTGTGGAAGCACTCTATAGGTTATGACAAAGATCACCTAGACCTTATTAACACAGAGATGTTCATAAGTTGCCACATGACACATGTGGTTTCCGGCCTGAGAGTTTGTTCGCAGAAGGGTCATGCCAGTCGATGCTGATCGTGATGCTACTTTGAGAAGAATGAGGCTGCCACCTGGTGTGTCAGTCGACCGCCTGCTCCCTTCGGACGGCCATCTGGTTCTCGAGATGCAAGCTACCAGCCCATCGGCGGCTTGACACAGGATCTGCTGCTTTGGGTGTTTTTGTACGTCAGTCGGTCTCCTGGATCCGATGGTAGCAGACCCAACCTCAGCCGACAGCGATTTAGGCACTCGCATTTCAGAGTCCGAGTTTGCCAGCAGAACTTCGCCGGAAGATGTTGGCCTCGCGGATGTACCGACGGGTCATCTCGGCGCTGGCATGGCCGAGTTGAGCCGGATGGCACGCTCGTCGCCATCATTCATCGCGACCGTGGTGGTATAACTACATCTTGAAATAACGACATTTCCCATAAATTATTTTCGCAACATGGGTTGCCGACAAGTCCCTACCGGCATGGGAAAAAGCCTACGGCGCGTCGGCCTTCTCGTCGGCCTCAGAGGCTGTCGCGGAGTGCCACCGGTGTCACTTTGTCACCACTGAGCAAAATCAAGGTCATAGCCCGGACAGCAGCGTCACTCCGGGCCTCACATCTGCCCATCGCTGGTCACCATTACCATCATAAGGCCGACAACCATCCCGGCGAGCCTTTCCCGTCCCGCCACTCCCGACGGTCACTTCCCGCCTGACCCTCAGCGCCCGGAGCTGGGCCGAGCCCGTTCCGGATCCACCTGGTAGCTCTTTCCAGGAATGCGTGATATCCCTCCGGCAGCGGTACAACCGCCCCATCGATCATGATCCACAATACAATGAGGGCATCCGTGACGCCGCCTGACCAGCACCGATCAAGATCCCGCAGCCGGTATCCGGCCGATCCCAAGCCGTCATGGAACGGCAGGGCCGGTCGATCGGGGGCCGACCGGGGCAAGGTCGGCGGCAATGCCATGGCAAAGTACGCGCGCTACCTGGAACTTGCCCAGCAGGCCAAGGTGATCGGCGACGAAATCGCGACGCAGCACAATCTCCAGCATGCCGAGCACTGGTACCGCACCGCGATGGCCGATCGGCAGCCTGAACAGGATGCGCGCGCGGCGTTCGATGAGGAGGTCCTTGTCGGCTGAACCGCCCCGTGAGGGATGCCGGCGTATGCTGTCGCTCCGGGCATGATCGCGTCGGACCGAACTAGACGTTTTGGTTTGGTTCTGCAATTCTGCCGTCATGGGCCACACGATGCAATCTGCCATGCTGCCAGACAGTCAAGCCGCGCAGGCGTCCGGCTGGCGTGCCTCATCCTTTGCGATCAGCACGCCCCAGGGCTGGCTCAATGTTGACGGGATCGTCCGTTCGCCGTTCGGGATCGACCAGCGGACCATCGGCGAGGCGGGAACCAGCGGATGGTCCGTGACCCACCTGCCGTCCGGCCTTGCGGTGGTTCGGCAGATCAAGGTGCTGGCGGCGGCTCTCGCGTTCGTCGACCGGATCGCCGGACTGACTGACTGGACGGTTCAGGAAATTGGCGCCACGCCGGACCTGCGGGCGCAGGTCCAAAAAGCCCTGGACCAAGCTTATGATGATTATTACGCGGGCCGCCTCGCACTGATCCCGGAAGATCCGTCCTCAGCCTCCTGAAATCGGACGCGGCCCTTTATGGCATGACCAAGACTCCAGCATTGCCAAGGGTATTTGGGCTACTACTATGGTCAGAGTTCTCTCCGATTATGCAGCTCATACACAGATTTTTGCTTGTTATCAGGTCCACTTAATGACACAGAAAAGCCTAGACGCCTGTTTGAGCAAAGTATTGAAAGGGAAATTCAATCATGAACCAGGCAGAGTTGATTGCCGCTGTTGCGGAGCGCGCCGGCCTGACAAAAGCTGACGCCGGTAAGGCGGTGGAGGCCCTGGTCGGCACGGTCACCGAGGCGCTGCAGCAGGGCGACGAGGTCCGCATCTCCGGTTTCGGCAGCTTCGGGATTTCCGAGCGCGGCGAGCGTCAGGGCCGTAATCCCCAGACCGGCGAGGCGATCACGATCGCAGCCTCGAAAGCCGCTAAGTTCACGGCGGCCAAGGCTGTCAAGGACGCGCTCAACGGTGGCTGAGGCGGGGGCACGGCGCTTGTGGGAAAGCCGTGCCCATCAGCTCAGTGCGGGACCATCGGACCTGTCACCAAACGCTTCGGATGGTGAAAGTCAGGCGGTTCGGGCGGGGGCGATGATAGCGGATGACTTCACTACCGTCCTTACCGTCTGGTCTGCTGCCTTCCGGCATGCGGCGCGGCTTCAGGAGAGCGTCATCTCCGCTTTCACGTTGTCGGCGATGATGGCGTCGACGACGTCGCGGTCGATCCAGCCGTCGGGCCTGAAGTCAATGCGCACCCGGTAGGCCGCCGCAGGAGCAGCCGCCACAGCCTGTTCGACACCGACGCCAACGAACCGGGCATGGTCAGTGAAGCCGCCCTGCGTGCGGCCGAGCGCCAGCAGGTCGGGATCCTGGACAAGCGCCTCCTGCAGCCCCCGGCGGAAGCTGTCGGCATCAAAGCCGGGCTTCTTTGCCTCGACAACGACGTCAAAGTAAACCGACCGCGGCCGGGTCGGAGCAATCGGGCCCTGGTTCTCCGTCAGATGGTCGACAGCGTCCAAGATGAAAGTCCTTGTATGATTGCGAACAAGATCAAAGCTCGCCCATGCGGCTCCCCGGCGTCTGTATAGCACATCGGCACTGTCAGACCCGTCCGATCGATCCGCCGGGTCGAAGCAACTTCGGCGGACGCAGCCGCTCACAGGTGTGTCTTCTCTTTGCGATCTCAGCTTTGTTTTGGCGGCCTCACCGCTCCCCCCGCCCTCACGGTCGAGGGCGAATGACCTTCTCGGTGACGTTGTTGCGCCAGAGGTCGGCGGAGCGCATGTAGCGGCGGGCGACCTCGACCGACTTGTGGCGGGTCTGGCGCATGACGTCGTGGAGTTGAGCCTCCGCCTCGGCCGCCGCGGTGGCGAGGCCGGCGCGCAGGCTGTGGCCCGAGTAGCTGCGGGTGGCACTAACAGCGAGGCTGCCGAAGGTTCTTTCCATCAGCCCGGGATCGCCGTCGCCGACCGCCTCGGCGGTGTCTCTGACGAGCCGAACTACCGCCTTGTCCGATAGCCGGGTGGCGGTCATGACACCGCCGGCGCGTAAGCCAACGAACAGAGGGTCGTCGGAATGATTAGCATCGCGGTGATCAAGCCAGCGGCGCAGCGCGGTCGGGGCGCACAGATCCGGGTCGTCGGAGCGCCAGACCGCGATCGCCTGCCCGGCCCCATGCTGGTCGGTCTTGGAGCGCCGGACCGTCAGCACAACCCCCCGGCCCTCGACGAACTCAAGGTCGCCGGCGTCGAGCGCTACGATCTCGGAGCGCCGCAGGGCGCCGCCGAAGCCGGCGAGCAGGATGGCGCGGTTGCGCAGGCCGAGCGGCGTGTCGGGCTGGGCCCGGACCATGCGGGCCAGCATCGCCAGCGTAATCGGTGTCGCCTGGCGGGCCGGGCGGGTGCCCCTGCGCCGGCGGATACCGTCCATCAGCAGCGCGATGCTCGGGTGACCGGGGTCGAGCGACAACCCGACCAGGCGGTGGGCGGTGACGATCGCGGCGAGGTGGACCTGGAGCGTCGCGACGGCGAGGCGCTCGGCCGCGGATGTGAGATACATGCCGACAAGCCTGGGGTCGCCGCTCAGCGCCGGCAGGCCGAGGCGGGTGCACCAGGCATCGTACTGGCGCCAAGCCGACCGGTATGCCCGCAGCGTGCCTGGTCCGCGTGCCTGGGTGGCATAGACCGCAGCTTGAGCAGCGAGGTCCCGGATCTCGTCGGCGCGGTCAGGGTCGAACGTGCCTTCTGGAAGGACGAGGTCGCCGAGGATGCCGGTCGACACCACCAGCCCCTGCCCTGGTGCCGCCGTGAAAATCTCGCCGTCCACCCTGTCCCCTCCCCCGCCCCGCCGCCCGGTCATCCCACAGGACGTCAGATCGCCCACGCTGACTTCTCTCGCGGGTAGCTGTACCGGAAGTTCTACTCGTCTGCAATGTCCGAAAAGATCGCTTGTCGGCATAATTCAGGCGTTATGGGAGGCGCTGCACACGCACAGGGTCGGTCATTTTCTGTTGAGGGAAGAAACTTGGTTTGTTTATGATCGGCGTGATGGTGATATACACTCTGTGGTTATTTTTGAGAAAACCCTTGAATACTCGCGAATAACCTGTTCGCGGATCGAAGGATCTCCAGAAAAGGTAGGCGGTATCCTTGGTCTGGCAGACAAGTTATTGTTTCTGTCCTCCAGTTCTTTACCTGAGATCATCAGCTTGTTTTATTAGCGGTATGCCTCAGTTGGGTTATGCTGGATGAGCGCCTTGTCCCGGTGATGATCATGACACCTATTTGAACCTGAGACTCAGGGGAGGATGATGTGATCGAAATCAATAGGTTCGCTGGGCTCTCGGCACTGGCGCTGGCTTTTTCCTGCTCGCTGGCATCGACGGCTTCAGCGATCGTTGTGTATCAGAATGATTTCGAGAGTGGCGAGATCGGAGCCAGCAGCAATTGCACGGGTACCGATTTCCTTCTCGGTTATACCGGCTGCCTTGTTGCCGCGCCTCCTGACGTGGCAGGAGGGGGATCGGGCAACTTCGCGGCCTATGCCGAGCCGGGGCAAACCACGGACAACGGCAGCCCCATTCCAGGATCGGCAGCAAGTTTTACGACCGGACCGTTGCCGAACCTGTATAGCGGCAGGTATGAGTTCTCATTCCAGGGATCAGGATTACGCGAGCTGAGGTTCGCGGAAGGGTTTACGCCAATCTTTGTTCAGGAGGATGAGAGTGGGAATCTTCCTGACATCGTCTCATATCCGTTTACGCAATCCGGTACCGCATTGACTGTCGATGGCGACAGCTACACGGTGCTGTTCGATCTCGATGTTCGAAAGCAGTTTTTTGGCAGCGACGGGTTCGGCGATTTCGCGCAGCAGGCTTTCTGCGGTGTCGATGAGCCGTTCACTCAGTGTAATTTTCGCTTCACGTTCGCCATCAGCGAAGGCGGCTGGGTTGATGATATTGAGCTGAATCTCCTGGATGGCGATCCGGTTTCAGTTCCCGAGCCCGCCACCGGTGCCATGCTGATGGTCGGTCTCGTTGCGGCCGGAACCATGATGAGACGGCAGAGCGGTCGCAAAGAAACCTGAAATAGAGCCGCCTGTCCGCCAAGTGCATAGCACCCACGGGCAGGCAGCTGCATTCCAACTCAGCCCATGACCGGGCTACTTCCGGCTCTACTTTTCGCCGTTCTGCCGCTCGAGGCTCGCAGCGTCTTGATTAACGGCCAGTTCGGTTTCGGTCAGCTTTCCAGAGGCCAAGCTGGTTACGCCTCCGGCTTGGCCATGGCTACTTGATAAGCAATCGCACGCCTTCGCTGTTCCAGACAGGAGTATCAGGACCCGTCCCGGTCCCAGGCGAACAGGACGTGGCGGGTTACAGCTCTGAGGCCAGCTACATACATCAACCAGACCATCTCGCTGACCTGTCGGCGGGTCATCCACGTGCAGCGCGTGGTCGCGCTGCGGGACCTGATCTCCGCCGCCTGATATAGCTTCTGGTAGTCAGACGCTTGTCTGCTGCGCAACTCGCCCCGAAAGTTGACAGAGCCGTGCAGCCAAGTCTGGCGTATCGAGTGACCGATCCCTATGATTTGTCAGCCCTCCCCGAGCCCGGGTGATGAGCAGTAGGTAATCGCAACCAGCCGACGGCGAGCGCAAAAGGAGGCGTTGCGGGAACGAGTAGGTCGCGACGTGTCCGAAGGGGTGGAGCCCGACAATAGTATTCTTCCTTTCCCGCCTCTCGGCCAGGGCGGGAAGGCGAGTATCCCGATCACGACGCGGCTCGCGATCGAGATCCCAAAGCCGAAGGACTGGCAAGCATTCCAGCGAAACTGCGTGCTGCTGTTCCGCGCCGAGCTGAACGACCCCCACGCGCAGGAATATGGCCGCGCCGGGCAGAAACAGGGCGGCATCGACATCCTCGCCCGCCGCGATGGACGGGACGAACACTTTGTTGGGGTGCAGTGTCGGCTCATCACCAATCCGATCAAAGAGGCGAAGATCCTCTCCGACGCCCGGGAGGCGCTGAATCTCAAGGCGGGGTTGAAGGAGCTCATCTTCGCGACCACGGCACCGGACGACACGACGGCGTCCGACGCCGCCATCGCCGTCACCCGGAAGCTGAAGGCCGAGAGGCACGATCTGACGATCGTGGTCTACGGGTGGGGGCAGCTCCAGACGCTCATCGCGCCCCACGAGGTGGCGTACAACGCTTTCCATCCCTCCGCAGTCGCCAGCTCCGTGCCCCAGAACACGGGACCAGCCGCTGGCACACCGGAGTTCGCGGCGCTCGTCGCGGCCCAGGTCGTGAAGCAGATGCGCGGCGCCAGCCTGACCGCCGCGCCGCGTGAGGGCGCCGCCAGCGCCGAAGAAGATCCGGCGCTCCATGCCCGCATCGACACCTTTCGCGATCTCTTCAAGGAGCAGGGTGAGCCGCTGCTCGCCGAGAAGGGGTTGCTAGCGATCTTGAGTAGGGAAGACCTGTCGGCGAAGCCATGGGCGCGATATCGCATCGAGACGAACCTCGGCTCGATTGCGATCGACCTTGGGCGCGAGGCGGAAGCAGCCACCCGCTTCGAGGCCGCCCACGCGGTTCGCCCCGAAGATCCCAACGCGCTGGCGAACCTGGCCTTGGCCCGAACCATACAGGGGCGGTTCGAAGAGGCGATGGCCGCGGCGCAATCCGCCCTCAACGGCGACCCACGGGCCGACCACGCGGTGGGTTACCTGCTCCAGGCGGCTGCCCGGTCCGACTGGCAGGAAGATCCTGAGACCCTCATTCCGCCGGACCTCGTGGGCTCGGCGCAGGCGGACATCGGCATGGCGGAGTTTCTGCGCCGCCGAGACGTGCCGGGCTGGGCCGAACGCAGCCTCGAAATGGCGCGCCGCCATGCCCAACTGCCGGAGTTTAAGCTCGTTCGGGCTATCGCCGTGCTGTCGCTGGCGGTCGAGTCGGGAGCGATCATCCCCGGCGGTCACGGCCCTGTGACCAGCGCCGAGCTGAGCGCGGCGGCGGACGACATGAAGGCCTTGGTCGAGCACTGCCTTGCCGTCGGGTTCCCTGATGCACACGACTTGATGGTTCATCTGAACAACGCCGCCGTTCTGCTTCGGCTCTGCGAACGCCACGGCGAGAGCGAGGCGCTCCTCGTGCGCGGGATGCCGAAGGTTGGCGACCAACCGCAACTGAGACGCCTGCTAGCCCTGGCTCGCTCGGTTCAGGATCGTGACGAGGAAGCTGTCGCAGCGCTCGATGGGGACACCGACCCGGAAAACCAGATCCTCCGGGCCGAGCTACAAGCCTCCTCCGGTGACGCGGCCGGCGCTATGGCGGGCGCGCTTGCAACCGAAACGGATGGTCTGCCGGAGCGGCTGCAACGGCTTCGCTGGCGGATCATCGGCGAGTGCGCCCTGCGCCTGGATGATCGGGCCAGTCTCGATGCTGCGGTAGCCGGCCTACGTGCCATCGACCCGCAGGAAATCGGCGCGAGCCTGCTGGAGATTCGGGGCGAGCGGAAGACGGTGGCGGATGAGGAGGCTGCCCAGGATCGGCTGCGGGCGCTCGCGGCTTCCGTGCCGTCCGATCTCGACATGGTTTCGCGCTACTTCTTGGCGGTTGAGCTTCGGAACCAGGATCTGCCGGACGAGGCGTCGAGGCTTCTCGAGGGGCATGTCGATCTGACGCGGCCGAGCCCGTCGACGTCGTTGTTCCTCCAGAGCTTAGCAGGCGCGCGTCGCGACGCGGCGTTCCAAACGGCTTTGGCCGAGGCGGCGCCGGAGGTGCGCAACGACCCGGCGACGCTCTGGACGGTCGCGGCACACGCCTGGAACGTGGGGGACCTGACCGCCGCGATGGCGGCCGTGGACGACCTGTTGGCCCAGGAGTCCGACCAGCCGCGGGCGCGACTGCTCAGGATTGAGATCTTCGTTCGGCAGGACCGCTCCGTCGAACTGTTCTCGGAGTTGGAGAAGCCGCTCGAGCGCTTGCCGTGGAACCGACCGAGCGACCAATTCCGCTTGGCGTCACTGCTCGGCCACTTCGGATTCGCCGAGCGCGCGGCCGACTTCGCCTACCGATTGTTCCTGCAGCATCGCGATCGGTCTCGGGCCTGGATAACGCTGTCGATGCTCGTTCTGGACGAGGGTCGAGGTGAGAAGGACAAACCGCGGCTGTGGAACGTGTCGGCTGTCGGTCCGAACGCAGCCGTGGATCTCGCGTACGATGACGGCGCGGAGCTCTTCTTCGTCGTCGAGCCCGATGCGGCGTTGCGCAAGTTCGATCCCGAGTCCTGGGAGCCGGACCACGCGCTGGTGCGGGCCGTGACGGGGCTCAAAGTGGGCGAGCGCTTCGTTGGCCCGGACGGGCGCGAAGGCGTCGTTCGCCAGGTTCGGCACAAGTACGTCGCCCGGCTCCACTACGTGATTGAGCATCACGAGACGCGCTTCCCTGAGATCACCGGGTTCAGGCGCGTCTCGGTCGACGTCACGCAGCCGGGCGGACTCGACGGTCTGATCGCACAAGTGAAGGCGCGGCGCGACTGGATCGAGGAGGAGGAAACCCAGTACCTCAACGGCCCGATGCCGCTCGGCGTCCTCTCGCATCGGGTCGGCATGGACACGATCGAGGTGGCGGGCGGACTGGCCGGGCATGGCGTGAAGCTCAAGGTCGCGGTTGGAAACCTCGATGAGCGCGAGTCCGCCAGCCGGGCGGTCCGCGAGAACGCGCGACGCGGCTGCGTGCTCGACCTCCGTAACCGGCCGATCCAGGCCGCCTTACAAGGATTTTGCTATCGAGATAGCTTACGTCGTTAACGACGTCGTTATGGACGTCAACAGCGAGGTGAGATATGCGGGTGGAGGTTCTGAATGGAAGTGAGCGCCGGCGTCGCTGGTCTTTGGACGAGAAGATGCGGATTGTCGCCGAGGCTGCCGCTCCCGGGTCGAGCGTCTCGGAGGTGGCGCGCCGGCATGACATCTCCCGGCAGAACATCTATCAGTGGCGCTGCGAGTTGAAGCGCAAGGCCGTCCATCCAACGGGCAAGGCCGTATTCCTCCCGGTCGAGGTGACGGAGGAGGAGCCGGGCCTGGGCGCCGGATGTGGCGGGGATGCGCCAAGCCACCCTGTCGAGATCGGGCTGCGCAGTGGCCGCACCCTGCGCTTTGCCGCCGACCTTCCGGATCGCGTTCTGATGCGGCTGATCCGGGTCGCGGAGGCGGCATGATCGGCCTGGGCACCGGCGTTCGGGTCTATCTCGCCTGCGGGGTCACGGACCTGCGCAAGGGAATCACCGGGCTGGCGGCGGTCGCGCAGGAGCACCTCCGGCAGGCCCCCGGCTCGGGTGCCGTCTTCGCCTTCCGGGGGCGTCGGGGCGACAGAATCAAGCTGCTCCACTGGGACGGCCAGGGGTTTTGTCTGTATTACAAGGTTCTCGAGCAGGGCCGCTTCCCCTGGCCGGCACCTTCGGACGGATCGGTACGGCTGACGGCGGCACAACTGGCAATGCTGTGGGAGGGAATCGACTGGAGGCGTCCCGCCTGGACTGCCGGACCGATGCGGGTGGGATGATTTTCCCTGTTCATGACTGATGAATACTGTCACCAGGGGCGGATTTTTGTTAGACTTGTTCCATGCCGCCGTTGCCCGATGCCCTGCCCGACGACCCAGCCGCCCTGAAGGCGATCATCCTTGCCCAGCGTGAGGAGATGGCCCGCGCCAGGGCCTCGGCGCTGGCCTTCGAGGCCCTGGTCCAGGCGCTCCGGATCCAGATCGCCAAGCTGCGGCGGCAGCGGTTCGGACCGAGTTCGGAGCGGATCGGCCGTGAACTCGAGCAACTCCAGCTGACGCTCGAGGACGTCGAGGTGGCGATGGCCGCCAACGACGCTTCGGCCGAACGTTCCGATGCCGATGACGCCGGGGAGGAGCCGGCATTGCCGAGGACCGAACCGCGCCGGCGGGGTAAACCGCGCCTTCGCGACGACGCGCCGCGCGAGCGGATCGTGCTCGATCCCGGCGACCACTGCCCCGACTGCCGCGGCCCGCTTCGTCTGCTCGGCGAGGACTTGTCCGAGGTCCTCGAGTTCGTCGCGGCCAAGCTCAAGGTGATCGAGACCAGCAGGCTGAAGAAGTCCTGCCGGCTGTGCGAGAGGATCGTCCAGGAGCCGGCGCCGTCCCGGCCGATCCGGCGGGGAATGGCGGGTCCGGCCCTGCTGGCCCATGTCCTGGTCTCGAAGTTCGACGATCACCTGCCCCTGTACCGCCAGGGCGAGATCTTCGCCCGGATGGGGGCCGACATTCCCCGGTCCACCCTGATCGACTGGTGCGGCCAGGCGGTCGCGGCGCTGCGCCCCCTGACCGAGCTGATCCGCGCCGAGGTCATGCGGTCGGACCGGCTGCACGCGGACGATACCCCAATCCGCGTCCTCGATCCCGGACGCCGCGCCGCCGAGGGCAAAACCCGCGGGGTCAAGGAAGGACGGATCTGGGTTTATCTCCGCGACGACCGGCCCTGGGGCGGAAGCGATCCGCCCGCCGTGACCTACTTCTTCTCGCCCGACCGCAAGGGCGAGCACCCGCAGGCCCATCTCGCGGGCTTCGAGGGCGTGTTGCAGGCCGACGCCTACGGCGGCTTCAGGAAGCTCTACCAGCCGGGCGCCGAGGGTCATCGGCGGATCCGCGAGGCGGCGTGCTGGGCTCATCTGCGCCGCGCCTTCCACGACGTCTGGAAGTCCACCGGCTCCCCAATCGCCCTTGAGGCGCTGGAGCGGATCGGCGTCCTGTACGACATCGAGCGCGAGATCACCGGGCGACCGGCGGAGGAGCGCCGCCGCATTCGGCAGGAGCGAAGCCGGGGTCCGGTCGAAGCCTTCCTGGCCTGGTGCGAGGACCGGCTCCGGCGCATTCCCGGCAAGGGCGACCTGCCAACCGCAATGCGCTACTTCCTCAAGCGCGTCGAGGCCTTCTCCCTGTTCCTCGAGGATGGGCGCGTGGCGATCGACAACAATCCGGCCGAGCGGGCGATCCGGCCGATCTCGGTGGGCAGGAAGAACTATCTCTTCGCCGGCTCGGACGCCGGCGGCGCGGTGATCGCGGACGCGATGACGATCATCGAGACGGCCAAGCTCTCGGGTCTCGATCCCGAGGCCTATCTCGCGGCCGTACTCGACCGCATCGGCGACCAGCTGGTCAGCCGCCTGCACGAACTCCTGCCCTGGAACTGGGCCTCCAGCGAGGCGCTCCGGGCACAAGCCGCCTGAAATGGCCGCGATCGGCTCCGTCTTCACCATCGCTCGCGTCGCCGACATGCTCGGCGAGGACGAGGATCTGCTGCACGAGGTCAGTCTCGACATGGAACCCGAGGACGGCGTCCTCTGGATCTACGGCGTCGGAGGCGAGGAAGTCCTGGCGTTCACTGCCTTCGGCATCGAGAGCCTGCGCGACCTCATACCCCTCTACAAAAAACCAGTCCCTGGGCCTTGAACGGCCGGTTACCGACCTCCTGGCGTTCTGGACGGCGTGGCGGCTTGAGGCGCTTGACGCCGTGCGGGCCGATCCAACTGCCGCAGAGCGTCTTGGACCGGCTCCGCGGACGTCGTGAGCAGTTCGAGTTCTCGGCACGAGACGGCCACAAGAGTGCGGGCTACGAGGACGGCAGGATAGTGCTGCACGAGGTGTCGGCGGAGGTGGTCGCAGGCCTGCGCGACGAGATTGACCGTGCCATCGAGTGGGCGGAGGCGAACGCGACCGTGTCGCCGGTGGTGGCGAGCGACGATATGCCGGAAGGCCTGCGGGAGCACCTGCGCATCGGGCGATCCGAGATCTTCGACGGTCTGATCCTCGCCCGACAATCTGGGACGCTGCTCGTCACCGACGACCTGCCCACGCGCGAGGTCGACCGCGTCATGGGAGGCAGTGGCGGCGCTTGGCTGCACGTTGTCTTCAGCGTCGCCTTGGACTGGAAGCCGATCAACTTCGACCACTACGTGCGCTGGTCGGCCCACCTTGTAGATGCGGGACACAATTACCTGGGTGTGTCGGGCGCGGTGTTGGCCCAAGCGGCGCGCCTCGACGCGGCTGCAGGTAATGCGCTCGGCTATCTATTCCGGACCTTGAGCAACATGATCGGCGGGCGCGCTGCAGAGCCGATCTCACACGTGCAGGCGGTGGTCGGCTGCCTTCGCGATCTCTGGAACGATCACCGGACTGTCGGCTTCCGCCAGTCCGTGACTGGGCATTTGCTGCGCCAGCTCATCCGCGAACGGGCGGACTACCAGATTATCCTGCGGACCGTTCTCGCTAGGTCGCAAAGCACGTTCGGACTGTCGGATTATGTGCGGGGTTGGCTGCAGGGCCATTTTCTGCTGCACGCCGTGCTCAAACAGCGGCGGTAATGCGTAGCGGGGACACACTGCTTGACTCGCTTGTCGCCCTGCATCTGTGGATCGGCGTTCAAGCTTAGGCCATGACCTAGGGCGGGTCAAAGTGTTGATTTTCCGAGGAAAAAAGCTCCCAAGATGGCCCTCCATCGGCGCCGATAGAAGGCCACCTCATGAAGCGAATTTCCACGAAAAATCAATGCGGTAGGTGTAGTACGGTCATGGCCTAAGCTTGGACGCCGACCCACATTGACGAGGCGATCCGAGAGGCATGGACGATCCTGTATACCGGGCCAGCGACCTCACCGCTCGCGTGGCGGCTTGCAGCAGCGCTGCTGGCGATAACCGGGGGCACGCAGGCCCATCCGCACTGGGTATCCCCCGATGACCTGTGGCGCGACCGGCTGGCTGTTCTTGCCGACCAGGGCGCCTGGGTGGCGGCCTGGGGGCCGCGGCCGGGCGAGCCGGACTGCCGGGTGCCCCCTGCCCTGCTGCCGGAAAGCCGGACGCGGCGCGAGAACGCCTATCTCCTGTGGCGTTCAACCGTGCGGGTCAGTACCGATGACGACGGCGGGAGCAGGACCACGCACAAGCCACGATCGCGGCGCCGGAATGACGTCGAACAACCCGCCCCTGCCCGCCCGAGGACGCGGCGGAGCAAATCACCCGCACCTAGGCTCGAACCCGGTGGTCGCTCGGAGTGAATGGCCATAGCCCCGAAAACTTGCCTGGCGGCACCCTGCCCCTCCCACTGCTCACAACCCGGTCGCCCTCGTCGGATCGATGCGGAAGCGATCCTGACTGTGCGGCTCCGGCGGATTGCGGTGGCGCCTGCCCTGGCACCACGGCGGACAACGGCGAAAGCGCCATGCCATCGCCGTCCATTCCCCCTGTCACCGCAGAGTAGTTGATGCGAAAAGTTGGTCAGGGATTCCGCGGTGGTTAGTCCCTTTCCTTAGAGAGGTTCATGAGAAAAGGAGAGTTATTCTGGTGAAAAGCTGAGGGTGGATTGAGTGAAAAGTGCTGGACATCCACGCAGTGACAGTGATGGACGCCCTTCGAACCGGAAAAGCCCTCTGTTCGGTCATTTTACCAAACTAGCAGCTATGAGCAAATGGCCGTTTGGTAAAATACCTAAGCGTCACGGCGGTGGTGATGGCCGGTGTACCCCTGCTGCCGGTGGGGACTGGCCGATTGGGACGAGATGAACCGCGAGGGCGTTTCGGCGTCAGGACGCGGCAGGATGTCCGGCAACAGTCAGGTCCCTGCACAGGCTGCGTCCTCAAGCTTCCTTTTCGGAAAAGGCTTGTTTTTCAACAGCGTGCGGTGATGCCCCGCGTCCGGATGGCGGGCTTTTCGCATGAACGGCTCAAAACATTCAGCATGATCCGGTCTGCAAAACAGGGCCTGATAGGGTGCCCAACCGCCCGGAATCCCGCTTTTCTCACGAACTGACCGACAACGACATCCAGCGGCCGGCACGGGGAGCGCTTTTGGATGCGGGAGCAGAGACCCGAGAAAATCATATGGGTTTCAACCTAAAACCGTTTTGGGTTGATTGATAGCTTCAACCTGCTGTAGGGAAACGGTGATTCCACCGATGAGAGGGCTGAGGATGACGGCATGCCGGTGCGGGACGACGGATGGCTGACCTGTTCGTCTCCGGCGGGATCGTCACGGCGCTGGAGCAGGCCGCCGTCGCCGTCGGCCGCCTCGACGCCGCCCTGGCCGGCACCCCGCTCCGCCGGGCCTGGACCTTCTGGAGCGAACTCGACGCCGCCCGCCGCCACGCCGAGGCCGACGGCCGCAAGGTCGATCTGTTCCGCCTCGCCGCCCACCTCCACGGACTGCCGCTCCGGCTCGGCGATACGACCTCCGCTCCCGAGCGCGGCCGCGAAATCGCCGGCCTGAACCACGCGGTCGAGTTGCGCTCCTGGATGGCGGCCCCGGATCCCGACCAAGTGCGCCTGCGCGACATCGCCCTGGACAGCCTGCGGGCCGGGGAAAGCGGACGGCCGGTGCTCGCCGCCGCGGCCCGCGGCATGCTCGACTGGCTGGCGGGACAGGGCAGCCGGCCCGCGATCCGTGCCGCCGTGCCGCTCTACCTGCGCGACCGCGGGCTCACGATCCATACCCTGGCCGCCGTCACCGGCGGCGATGCCCTGCGGGCCGGACCCGACGATCCCGACGGCTTCACGGTGCGCTTCCTTGAGACGGTCGGGCGCGAGGCCGCGGAGGGCCGCGACCTGCTGGTGACGCTGGAGCGGGAGTGGCGCCAGGCCCGTCTCCGGGTCGACCATCGCGCCGGCGCCCGGTCCAACAGCCGGCTGCCGGCGGCGGTCGACCTGCTGGCCGCCTCGCCCCTGCTCAGCATCTCGGCCCTCGCCGAGGCGCTGGGCTGCTCGGTCGAGGGGGCGTCGCGGATGCTGGACTTCCTGGTCCGGTTCGAGGTCGCCGCCGAGGTCACCGGCCGGACCGGCCGAGGCGCCCGGCGGCTCTACGGCCTCAAGCGCCTGCTGCCGATCCGGGCCGAGACCACCGCCGTCCGACGCCGGGCCAGGGGCGGACCGCGCGGGCGGCCGAAACGCGACCTGACCGCCCCCTTCGCCGAACTGGCGGACGAACAGCAGGCGGAGGACAGGACGCCGGACACCGATCCGGTCGAGCCGGCGCGCCTCGCGGCAGTGAGTTTCGACTTCGACGCGCTCGACCGGCTGATCGCCGCAGCCGACGAGCGGACCCGCAGGGTGCGTCGTCTGCTCGGCCGGATCGCCCGCGGCGACAGACCCTTTCCAACCGATGCCGGAACAGAAGAGCCGGGAACCGCCGGATCCTGATTGTTCCACGACCGAAGGGTTGGCTGATTTTCACGCGGTCACGCCGTCCGCTTTGGCGAGCTGACCCCGACCAGGCGAGCTGGATGAGAGCCGCGCCCCTCGTCTCCCGTGATAAGGATATCCTGCCCCTCTGATCCTTTCTACGCCTTTGCCGGGCGGTTTCTGACCCGCTACCGTTTCTCCCCATGAGTGACCGGGAGGGCGAGGCATGCGGGTTTCCGCTCACGACAAGGCAATCGCCGCGATCATGAGGTAGGCGGAAGGGGGGAACGGCGCGGCCGTCTCGACGCCATCATTGCCGACCACCTCGAGCCGGCTTTCAGGCACTTCGACCTCAAGCCAGACGAACTGCCGGATCTGCTCGGACCGGGCGGTTACACCCAGCTGATCGGCTGCGCCTTCGAGGACTTCGTGACCTGCGACTTCGAACCTGACGGCCGGAACGTCGTCGACGACTATCTCAAGCGCGCCGGCTGGAAGGAGCCGGCGCCGGTCAGGCGCTATCTGGAGGCCCTGCGCCGTTCGGTCATGCGCATACACGAGGTCGTCGGCACCACGCCGGGCCGCCACTTCGTGGCCCGGGACATGATCCGCGGCGGCGATCCGATCCAGGTCAAGAACCGGCCGGCTTCCCGGAGCCTCGCCCAATGGGACCGCACCGCCGCCCGAATGTTGCCGCGCGGCACCGAGGTGCCCATGGCCGGCGGCGGCATGCCGCTGACGTTCGAGGACAGCGGTGCCCTGCTCGACGGGTTCACCCAGGCCCGGAAAAGCTTCGCCCGCAGCGTCAAGCGGCGGGCCAGGCAGCAGGGCGTCCCGATCGGCGCCATCGATCGGTGTCCGGTGGCGGACGCCTTTCTCGGCGAGATGGCGCCGCTGTTCACCCAGGCGTGCTGGAAAGGTCGCTGCGCGGCGTTCCGGGCCAGCCGATGCCCAGCCTCGTCAACTTC
Source organism: Skermanella mucosa (assembly GCF_016765655.2). Taxonomy (NCBI): domain Bacteria; kingdom Pseudomonadati; phylum Pseudomonadota; class Alphaproteobacteria; order Rhodospirillales; family Azospirillaceae; genus Skermanella; species Skermanella mucosa. Next base: position 515,165 of record NZ_CP086107.1, on the reverse strand, counting down.
GACGGTGACAGCCTGATCTTTTCGGAAACACGGTTCCCGATCCAGGAACCCGCCCGGTCCGGCGAGATCGAGAGCCATTTCGACAGCCTACCGGGTCTGGTGCGGGACGAACTTAGGCAGCCCGCCTGGACATGGCTGACCGACATGCCTCCGGGCTGCGCTTTGCCGGGCGCCTCATCCAGTGCGGTGATGATCACGACCTACGATGACCAGGGCGGGCGCCTGCAGCCGAAGACATTGTGACGCGCGCCTACGAGGCTTGGGCGAGCAGGTGCTGGGTCCAATGATCACGGCGACGGCCAGTAACAACGTTCCGCCACTACACAACGGCGACCGCGCAGGCTTGCTGGCCCTGGAGCGCACCGCAGCCGCGCTTGGCCGGCTCGAAAGCGCCGTCACCGGCCACCCGCTGGCGCCGGCATGGCGGCATCGAACCCGCCCGGCGTGCCGGCATGCGGAGACCGATGGACACAGCGTCGACCCGCGCCGCCTGGGCGCCATGATTGAGGGCCTGCGGCTGACCGTGGATCGCCGCTAGTCGCTGGTCGACCGCTCGATCGAGATGGCGGGATACCTGCTGGCCTGCCGGCATGACCGCCTGATGGCCGTGGCGGCGGACCCCGCCGAGCCACCGGCCGAGGATCCCGACAGCGAGCGGACCGAACTGGAGGCGGCGGTCGGGACGGCGCTGGCGCACCTGCGTTCCGGTCCGGCCGACAGTCCGGTGCTGTCGACGGCCGCCGCCCGCCTGATGACTTGGCTGGAGCGATCCGACGACCGCGGCGCGATCCGGGCGGCGATCCCCCGGCTGCTGGTCGAGCGCGGGCTGATGCGGTCCCTGTGTCCCAACCTGACCGGCGATGCCCCGCTGGGCGACGGCCGAGCCATCGCCGGTCGGCGGCTCGTTGTGATCCTCGACACCTTGGCGGAACAGGCGGACGAGGGTGTCCGTCTGCTGTGGACGATGGAGAGAGCGTGGCTGAACGCCCTTGACGCCTTGGAGCAGCGGGCCGGCCGGACAGGGCCGGCGCCGGGCCGTCCGTTCCGACTCTCCCCTGCCCCGCACCGTCACCCTGCCGGCATCCGCGCCGACCCTTGGACCGGCCCAGCTGGCGCGGGTGCTCCGCCGCAGCATCCCGGCCGCGACGACGGCGCTGAACGAGCTGGTCGGCCTCGGCGTCGCGGTCGAGCTGACCGGCCGGCGGACCCATCGCTTGTACGGCCTGCCCGACCTGGTCCCGCTCCGCTTGGCCACTGCCGGGCCTCGCCGCCCGCAGGCCGGCATGATCGGCCGGCCGCCGCTCCGGGACGAGCCGGAATCCGATCGGGACCTGGAGGAGCCGGTGCGGCAGGTGCTGGAAATCTCCGCCCGGCCCCACCGTCATCAGTCTGCCACGCCGGTCGATCTGGATGCGCTGCTGGCGGACACCGACCGGGCGATCGCGCGGACCAAGCGCACGCTGGCGGGATTGGCCGCGAGCCGGCTCCCTTCCTGAACGCTGTCGGCATGGTCCGCATGCCGACGGGACGCGAGCGCCCCAGCCAGCCGAATCGCCATACCCGAATCGATCGAGGCCGGCCATGGTGATAGGCTGTTTCCCACGGCAACAACATCCACGGCGGGTAACAGGAATGTCGAAGGTGCACTGCGTCCGCACGATCCGCATCGCGGAACGGCCCAACCTCATCTGGGTCGAGATCGAGACGGACGAGGGCCTGACCGGTCTCGGCGAAAGCTTCCGCGGCGCCCAGGCCGTCGAGGCGGTGGTCCACGAGCAGGTCGCCCCTTGGCTGGTCGGCCGCGATTCCCGCCGCATCGAAGCGGTATCGCGCCATCTGATGACGCCCTACCTGGGGTTCCACAGCACCGGGGCCGAGATGCGCGCGGCCAGCGCCATCGATCTCGCCCTGTGGGATCTCGCGGGAAAGCGTCATGGAGTTCCGGTGCACGAGGCTTTGGGCGGGGCGGTCCGGACGGAGATCCGCGCCTATAACACCTGCGCCGGCTATGCCTACAACAGCGGCGGCGTCGCGCGCCGCGCCATCCACGCCGCGGACGCTCCTGCCGGCCCCTATGACGATCAGATCGCCTTCATGCGCGACGCCGGCGGTCTAGCGGAAAGCCTCCTGGCGGAAGGATTCACGGCCATGAAGATCTGGCCGCTCGATATCTACGCCGATGCTTCGGGCGGCCAGATGATCGGCTTGGCCGACCTGAAGGCCGGGATCGAGCCGTTCCGCAGGGTCCGTGCCGCGGTCGGCGACAGGATCGACATCATGTGCGAATTGCACAGCCTGTGGAGTGCCGGCGCCGCCCTCCGGATCTGCCAGGCGCTGGAAGAGTTCGACGTCTTCTGGGTCGAGGACCCGATCGCCAAGATGAGCGATGCGAAGGCCCTGGCCGACCTGCGCCGCCGCACACGGGTGCCCGTCTGCGGCAGCGAGACGCTGGGCGGCGCCGTCTCGTTCCGGGGCATGCTGGAGGCTGACGCGGTCGACGTCGTCATGCTCGATCTCGCCTGGTGCGGCGGGTTGACGGAGGGGCGCAAGATCGCGGCCCTGGCCGAGGCCTACGCCAAGCCGCTGGCGCCCCACGACTGTACCGGGCCGGTGACCCTGATCGCGGGCCTTCATCTGGGCCTGCACGCCCCGACCGCGATCTTCCAGGAGGTCGTCAGGGCGACCCTGGCCACGTGGTACCGGGATCTTGTCACCGACCTTCCGGTGATCGTGAACGGCATGGTGCAAGCGCCCACCGGGCCGGGCCTGGGCACCGCGCTCCTGCCGGAAGTGCGCGGACGCGGAGATGCGGTGATCCGCGAGACCGGCCAAGCCCGGCGATCCGGGCCGGGGTCCAGCAGGGGTCAGGCGGCCTTGGTCCGCTTCAGGCAGGAATAGAGGGCGGATTCGAAGTCCACATACCCGCTGAACGACACGCGGGCGCCGAAGGGCAGGATCTGCGTCGCCCAGAACCCGCCATAGCCGTTCTTCCGGTCGATGAAGTAGAACAGGTTGGCCAGCCCCGCCCATCCGAGGGATTTGGCAGGCCTTCCGGTAGGCGCCTCCTCGTCGTTGACCATGAAGGTGAAGGACCAGGATTTCGACAGGCCGGGGAACAACTCCGCGTCGTGGGCAGCGACGGGATCACGCCGGGAAGCATGGAGACCTTCATGTCGCCGAGATGGTTCTTCTCGGCCATGGCCACGGTTTCGGGTTTGAGGACGCGCCCGTGCTCCCCCTGCCCGTCCTTGAGCCACATGCGTATGAACCGCATGTAGTCGCCGACCGTCCCGTAGAGGCCATGGCCGCCCATGTGGACCTCGGGATTTGCAGGCAGCTCGAAGTCCATCGGCGTCAGGGAGCCGTCCGGATTGCGCGCATGCATCCCGGCAAGCCTGCGCCGAAGCCCGTCATCGAGTTCGAACGTCATGTCTCGGATGCCGAGCGGTTCGAAGATGCGCGTCGTGAGGACTTCTCCCAGCCTCTGGCCGGTGATGCCCTCGACGACTTGCCCGCACCCGTCGATGTTGCTCCCGTATTCCCACTTCTCGCCCGGATCGAACAGCAGGGGGCTGAACCTCTCCAGCCCTATAAGGCGGGAGTTCTGGGGGTGCGTGTGCCGGAACTCTCCGCGGCTCTCGCTTGCGCTACAGCATCCGCGGCCTCGTTCCAGCGGCCCTCCCCCTGCGACGGACGATCCGCTCCGACGACACCCCCGTTGCCGGGGCGGGCGTGGGGACGGGCAAAGCCCGCCCCGCTCGCGGATTGCTTCAAGCCCGACGCCGCCCGTCTCAGCAGCGGTTCCGCAGCCGCCCAGTGCCGTCGGCACCGGGATGCGTCGAGCCTGTCCCGGTCGACGAAGCGCGCCAGCCAGGCCGAGTACAGGTCGCGCTGCACCCGGCTGCCGTCGGCGAACACGTGCCACCGCTGCGACAGCGGCTTCCTCACGTACCCGCCCGTGTCATGGCTGAACTGCGACAGTCGCGTCGTCCGCGTCGCGAACTCGACCACCGAAACGCCGGCACTCGCAGCCTTGCGCTTCAGCGTCGAGACGAACAGGCAAGGCGCGCGCCGCTTCACGCTCCGGCCGAAATTCCTCTGGAAACTCTTGTAGCTCACCTTCTCCGTCTTGATGAGGTTGCCCCAGGCCAGCACGCGGTTGGCGAGTTCGCCCTGCGCCCGCTTGCGTTCCGACGCCAGGCGCCGCTCGCGGTCTGCCCTCTTCGCCGCGAGTTCGCGGTAACGGCGCGAGCGCACCGTGATCCGGGCACCCGGGCGATACGTGCCGTCGTCGTTGAAGGCGTCGGGGTTGGTGGCGCGCCGCGACCGGTCCAGGGCGCGCTGCAGGCGGCGGATCACCGCGTCCATGTCGGCCACGCCGGGGCAGAACGGCTCCAGCGTGGCGTCGGTGTCCGACACGGCGGCGATGGTGCTAGGACCGAGGTCCAGGCCGACGACACCGTCGCCGAGCGGCAGGCGCTCCTTGCGCGGGGCCAATCCCTCCTGCACCAGTTGCGCATACCAGAGCGTCTTGCCGCGCACGCTGCGCAGCAGGATGCGGACGTACTTGGTGCGGCACGACAGCGCCTGCTCCTGCCAGCGGTCGCGGTCGCGCGGGTCGAGCATCAGCGGCAGCACGAGACCGTCCCACAGCACGACCGGCCTCTCGTCCTGGCAGCGGAGCCGGATCACGGCGTCGCCCTTGCCCTCGACCGAGTGCAAGCGGTTCCGGCCCTTGAGGCGCGGCCGGCCGCGCTTGCCGTAGGCGTGCATCTGCACCGCCTTGAAGGCGCGCAAGGACGTGGTCTGGGTATCGTGGCTGCCGATGTGGTCACCCAGCCAGCAGGCGTCCCGGCACGCCTCTGCGTGCTTCTGGATGGACGCCGAGGAAAACCCGAAGCGCTGCATCGTCGACTTGAACAGTGCTGTTCGCTGCTTGCCCTTGGCCATGGCGCGGGCCGCCTGCCAGTCCTTCGAATGGCGCATCAGGGCGAGACGCCTCAGGCTTTCACCCAGGCAGGCATTGTAGACGTGGCGGGCCGCTTCCAGGCGCACCTCCAGCGTTCGCTCGTCCGCGGCGGTGGTGCGCAGCGGGAACTCGGCGATGAAGGAGGGGGTCTTGGCACGCATCGTGTGATTCTAGGGCTCTGTATATCTGCTTTCCATCTTTCGTTTTCGCCTGCGGAGAGGGGCGGCGTTGTCCCCATGGCTCAAGCAAAGGGCTTGCGCGCCGCCAACGTCCCGTGCTCGGTCAGCTGACTCTTGGCCACGGATTGTTGGGTCCGGTATGACACCCGATTCGCGGTCGTGGCGAACGGGTCGGGCAGGCCTTGGCGCCCGTGATCGGGGGCAGCTTGGCCGAGATCCTAGGTCAGCAGGAGGACCGCCTGGCGGCTCTCGGGCCACGCGGTGCGCTCCCATGAGCATGTCCTAAAGATCCCTCCCGATGCGCGACAGGCCGACATCGTCAGGGCGACTGGCGCCGTGCGGAACGGGGGACACCATGGGCTGCGTGATCCCGGTCCACGCGTCCGCGGTTTGCCCCCGGACTTACTCACGGGATGAGCGGCCAACCCACCTGTCAGAAAGACCAGCCGATCTGAGCTTCTACCGACGGCGGTCGTCCCCGTTTACCAGGTAAACGGAGAGATACTGCCCTCTGAACGGCGATCCTCGAAAGTGCCTCGCGACCGACCGCGCGGCCCTGCCCTTCCACGAAACGCGCGGCGCGGCGACGCAACATCCCGGGCCAGCTCTATCCCGGCCACATAGATGTTCCTGACGCGATCACCCGGCGAACGTCAGGAAGCGTTCGTTACAGCTGGCTTGCGGTACCGGCATCCTGCCTGCGTGCGCGCCGACTGCCAGATCCCGGGACGATGCAGCGCGTCTCCCGGCCCCGGCTGACCACAACGGCGGTCCGACAAAATAATAACGGGGAAACGGCAGAATGGCTGCGGACATCGATTGTTCGGGTTGGACTGGGCCGAAACCGCTCCAGGGAAGGCTGGACGCGACGATCGTCGGCGCCAGCATTGCGGGGCTATACCAGCTGCATTCTCTCAGGAACCAGGGGCTTAGCGCCAAGGCGTTTGACAGCGCGTCCGATGTCGGCGGCACCTGTTACTCTAAGCGCTATGCGGGGGGCACGCCTCGACACCGATGCCTGTATCTACCAATACCTTCTCGCGGAGGATCGGTACCAGGGATGAAGCCGCCGCGAGCGGTACCCTGGACAGCCGGAAGTAGAACGGTGGATGCACGACGTCGCCGACCTCCTCGACGTCCGCAGGGACATCCAGTTCGGGACGGCCACCAACAGTGCCCTTTAGAACAAGGACGCCGCCTGCTGGACGGTCGCGACCAGCCGTGGCGAGAGCATCGACATCCGGTTCCTGATCACCTGCTGCTGGATGCTCTCGGCTCCGCTGAGCGATCCGTTCCCCGGCCGCGATGGTTTCAGGGGACCGATCCTGGACACCGCGCGGTAGCCTTGCGAGCGGGTCGAGTTCGTCGGCACGCGCGTCGGCGTCGCCGTCGTGGGGGCGACCGGTATCCAGGTCATCGCTGCGGAGGTCGGGTATTCGAAGGTTCTCGGGCGGACGCCCCAGTAGGTCTTGCCCATGAGGAAACGTCGGTACGGCTTCCGACGTGGTGGCTTACAAGGAGTGATTCGACGAACTGGAAGCGACTCTTCCGCACACCTTACACCGGCTTAGGGTACGATTTACAGCACAGATGGACGGATCTGACGCCGGCGCGCCGCCGCGAGGTGCTGGAAAAAACTACGAAAAGGGCTTGCTGAAGCTCTGGCTTGCCTCCTTGGCGGAGATGTTCTTCGAAGAAGCGGTCAGCGAGGAAATCTCCAAATTCGTGCGCGGGAAGAGGAGGGCACAGCTGAAGGACCCAAGGCTCTGTGTTCTTCACGTTCCGCCCGGCTACGGGTTCGGACCTCGCCGCGTCCCGCTGGAGGCTGGTCATCTCGAAGTCTATCACCCCCCGAATGTCGAAGCCGTCGGCATCGCCTGCAACGCAATCGAGTGCATGACCCCGGATGGCATCAGGACCGCCGACGACACACTCCATGAGTTGAATATCATCACCCTCGCGACGGGGTTTGATTCGGGCGCCAGAGCCCTGACCCGGATCGACATCCGCAGGCGGGGAGGGCGCCCGCTCCGGCAGGCCCGGGGCAGGGACATCCGCACCACCATGGGCCTCCAGGTGCATGGCTATCCCAACCTGTTCACGACGGTCGCTCCCTCGACCCATCGGCTGCCCTGTGCAACATGACGGAGCACGGGCCGTTGGCGGCGCGCAAGCCCTTGGCTGGAGCCCATAACGTTACGCCCATCTCAGTCCCTCATGGGGGTGAACACCGCGCTTGGCTGTCGACTCAGTGTTGATCGTGGTTTGCCTGCTGGAGGCGACGGGCGGAAGAGCAGTGGTCGACGTGTGACCTGGAAGATCGCCGGCGGATCCGGTGGGCCGTGGCGCTGGAGGCCAGGGCGAGCACAGCGATCAGAACCTGCCCCGGCAGGTGGCCGGCATGACCGACCTGAAGGCGGCCTACCGGCTGCTCGACAGCGAGGGGGCCACCCTCGGGGTGCTCACGGCGCCCACCGAGGCCGGGTTCGACAAACCGCCGGCCGGTCCCACGATCCCGTCCTGTTCATCCAGGACCAGACTCCTTTTCCGGACCATATCCGGCGCTGCCCTGAGCGGTCGCTTCTTGTCGTCCACCCAATGCTTGCCTGGCGGGGGACGACCACCGCGGCGTGCGGCCCGCTCAAAGTCCGGCCGGTACTCAGCCTGCCAGGCAGCTCCGCAGCTTCCGCAGCTTCCGCAGTACTCAACTGCCGCCGCGAAACGCGTTCATGGTGCTCATCAAGTCGTCACATGCGGGTCTCTTGTGACGCCCCGTCTTGCCGCTGCGAACCCGTTTACCGGGTAAACGGGACACACCGGCCGGTCAACCGCGTCGCCGCCGCGTCATGCTGCTGTTCTTGACTTGCCGTTTCCTATAAGACCGTCGGGATTACCAATCACCAGGGGGTGGCCATGGTGGACGATGCGGTCATGATGAAGAAACCCAGGTCGAAGAAAACCAGTGGAACGCCGGCACCGGACGGTGCGGTCGCGGAAACGGCCAAGCTACCGCGGAAGCTGCTCATTTCCGGAAGCAAGGGCGGCATCGGCAAGACAGGATGCAGCCGCATCGTCGGGGTCGCCGCGAGCCTGGACGGACTGCGGGTGGCGCTCGTCGATACCGACGACCAGAGAAGCCTTGCCGCCTGGCATACCCTGCGGGACGAATCCGGCTACGAGAGCCTTGCGAAGCTCGACTGCTTCCCGATGGACATCACGACCGCTCCCGAGGAGATCGAGAAGCTGACCGGCTACGATCTCGTCGTGATCGACACGCCCAACGCCGTCCAGGCCTACCGGGACGCGGTGATCCGCCTGATCGGCCTGGCGGACTTCGTCCTCCTGCCGACGGGAATGACCTTCGACGACCGCCGCTCCGCCATACCCTGGATGGGCGTGATGAAGCACTACGGCAAGGAGGCCGCGTTCGTCATGAACCGCGTGAAGCGGGGGACGGTGGCGTTTCGCGACGCCAAGAAGCTGCTCCTGAAGGAGGGCCGTCTCTGCCCGGTGGACATTCCCGATCTCGAGCACATCCATTCCTTCGCCGACCAGGGCCTATCCGCGGTCGACATCGACAATGCCAAGGGCCGCGACGACTGCATCGGGCTGTGGCACTTCGTCCGTAACGAAATGAGGCTGTGATGGTCAGTCTTACTCAGGCGAAGAAGAAGGCCGCCGTCGCCGACACCCGGGCGCTGTCCTTCATCGGCGACCCGGAGGAGACCCGCGCCGTGCCGGTCGCGCCGGACGCCGGCCTCGAGCGCATCGTCGATCCCGAGGATGTCGACGCGTTCCGGGAGCATCTCGACCGCCTCTGGCGTGAAACCCGTCAGCGCGTGCTGGCGATCGGCCGCAACCTGCTGAACGCCCTGGAGAAGCTTGAGGACCAGCCAGGGCGTTTCGAGCGGCTGATCGAGGGACTGCCGTTTTCGCGCCCGATCGCCAGCCAGATGATCGCCATCGCCAAGGCGGTGGAGGAGCGGAAGCTGGTCGAGGAGGAGATCCCTCCGTCCTATTCCGTCGCCTACCAGCTGACCACCCTGTCCGACGAGGAGATCAAGCGCGCCCGTCAGTCCGGCCTCGTGCGGCCGGACATCGGGCGCAAGGACATCATCGATTTCAAGCGCTCGCTGCGCGCCGCCAAGCCCCGCCAAGGCACCCTCGACCTGCGCCGGCTGAAGGCTCAGCGCGACCGTCTCCGCCGCGCCCTGGCGGAAGTCGAGGACAGCATCCGCCTCCTGGAGGGCGGCGGCGTCCAGGATACTGCGCATCGCGGAGTCGACATCGTCGGCGACTGAGCGGTCCGGCAGCCGTCCGCCGGACGGCTCCGATGCGGGATCCGGCGGCGGACCGGCAGCCTCGTCGGGAGAGGGAAGGGGAGTACCGGCGATCCTGCCGGGCCATTTGCCCTCTGCCACCAGCCGCGCCTTGATCTCCTCGAAGCGCGCGATCTCGGCCTGTCGTTCCGCCCTCCGGCGGTCCTCCAGGGCGGCGCGGTCCTTCGCCGAAAGCGGTCTCGGCGCTTCCAGCAAGGGGGGCATTTCCAGGCAGCGCTTCAGGCGGTCCCGCTGCTGCCGGGCTTCCCGGACCAGCGACTCGCACAGGGTCCGGAACTCCCCCGGATGGGGAGCCCGGCGGTTGTTCGGATCGCGCCGCCAACTGCGGCAGGCTTCCTGGACCGCCCAGAGTGGGTATTCCTCGACATCCTCGCCCCACTCCGCGGCGATATCCTCCTCCATCTCCGGAGGCCTGTCAGCTTGCCTGTATCTGGACAGCAGGACGGCGATGGCCCGCATGGCCCTCCCGTTCTCGTCCCAGTCCTGCGGACGCAGGTAGTCGTCGAACCCGGCAAGTATCCGCCGTGCCTCCGTGACTTGGCAGGCGGGCAGGGGAGCGGGGTGCCACGGCTTCTCGGCGGTCCCCACGAAATCGGGCCGGCAGGGCGCCGTGTCGTCGCCGGGATCAGGCGTGGTGAGCGTAACGCGCTCGCCGTTCAGCAGCCGCGCGAGCCCAGGCGTCAAATCGGGCTTGGCCGGCAGGCCCCTGGGTCGCGCCGCCTCGGGGGAAACCGGAGCGCGGGGCAGGGCGTCGGGGGTCGCGGGAAGCGTCGGGGCACGCATGCGTCTTCCTTTCGGTGAGCAGCCAGCGGCGGAACAGGCTCGACGGGTCGGTGAGCGGCCTGCCGCCGTGATGGAGGATGAACTTGCGGGTAACCAGGGCGACGTCTTCCGGCGTGAGGTCGCTCCGGTGGTCGCGGGCGAATACCAGGTCGGACGGGTCGGGCGTCCAATCGTCGCCCAGGACCGTCGGTTCTGCCGCGACCGTCATGCCGGTCCCGGAATTTCCCGCCTCCCGCGCGCCAGCGCCTCCAGGGGGAGAGGTTTGTTGTTCAAGGTGTTCTGTGTCGCGCTGGACGACAGCAGCCTCCGCCGACAGATGCTCGGCCGGTAGATCCTTCGAAGGCGAAGGGCCCGCCCTTTCGGGCTCGCTGTCCAGGTCGTCGGAAAAGATCCGGAACAGGGCTTCATGCCCCGCAAGACGGTAGGTGCAGGTGCGGATCCTCGGGTTCGGATGCCGGCCCTTCGCGATCAACGCGAGATCCACGAGCTTCGCCAGGATACGGTTGACGGTACTGCGGTCGAGCTTCGACTTGGCGGCGATCGTGGATTGCGAAGGCCAGCACAGGCCGTGTCGGTCGGCATGGGCGCAGAGGACGAACAGGACGGCCAGGTCGGCGGCGCCCAGGTCGGGGTGGTCCAGATAACGGGCCGGAACGAGCCCGATCCTCTGCCTGGAACGGCATTCCATGCAGCAAATCCTTTCAAGTCGTCAATCGGGTCGGGTCGTCGTCATCTCGGCGCGATCCGTCCTGACCATCTCCCGTCCGGCGATCGTTCGACTGCCGCCGGGACCGGGCATGGAGGAGGACCGCATCCGGATGGCCCGCTCCCTCATGGGGTCTACCGACCGATTCACACGCTGATGTTCGGTTTTTCCCCGCCAATATGGCCCCCACCGCGTCATGGTGACGGCCAGGGGTGGATAAAGGCGCCGGCGCACCTGCCATCATGCCGTCAGCGGCGTCAGGGTGACGGGTCGTGGGGCATGGTGGTGCGAGCTTCCGCCTGCCATCAACCCCCCCGTCGCGTCACCCTGCGAATCGCAACTCCGCATCGATCGGAATGCCCCTGGGCACTGGTTCGTTGGGCTTGCCCGGGTCCGCGGGGTTCTCGACCAAGGCGCCATCATGCCCCCCGGGACGTCAAGGTGACGTAGTTGGAGGCATGATGGCTCCAAAAGCGTGCCCTGGGAGGGGGGTGACGTGTTTGGGGGCATGATGGCATCCGGAAGATCCTGGAGGATCAGCCATCATGCCCTCGGATACGTCACCCTGACGTGCCTGGGGCGTCGGTGGCGTCGAAACCGTTCTGACGCTTCAATGTCACCCTTTCGGTCGGCGCCCATGGCCGCGAAGGAAGGGCTTTGGGGATGACGCGGTGCGATCGACCATCCCGCACACCTGCCGAATCGGCGTGCATGGGCGTTCAGTGCGGGCGCCATCATGGACCCGGACAGGTCATCGTGACGTATAGGAGGCCGTGATGGCCTCAGCCCGGGATGACGCGGGGGTTTGGCTGGCCTCCAAGTCGCCCTGTTCGGTGCTGCTGGCGCCTTTATGGCCCCCGGCGCGTCATGTTGGACAACCCGCCGCCTTTCGACGGGTTGTCAGGATGGCCCCGAACAGGTCACCATGACGTCCTGGGGGCCATCATGGAGCGGGCCCCGGGAGAGGTTCTCGTGCAGGATTTCGATACCGACAGTTTCGATGCCGCGCTGGGCGGCTGCGGCAGGGGTGCTACCGGTCCGGCCGGCACCGGCAAGGTGCCGGAGGTCCTGCCGCCGGATCCGGCCTTGAGGACCAGCCCGCTGGCCGTGTCGAACTGGATCCACGGCGATCCCAGCTTCCTGAAGGTGCGGGAACTGATCGAGGTCGTGGATCCAGAGCTGTCGGTCACCGACCGCAAGCTCCTCGACGCCATGCTGGCCCACGCCACCGACGCCGTGGTGAGCGTCGTCGCCAGCGGCAAGTCGTCTCCCGGCACGATGCTCTACTCCGCTCTCGCGACCGACATGAAGCGGGCGATGGGATGGGAAGGGCATAAGAGCAACAAGAGCCTTCTGGCGGCGGCCCGGAAGCTGCAGGGGTCGGTCATCACGATCGGCTACTTCGCGCCGGGCGACGACAATCTCCGCCACATGAACATCAGCCTCGTCACCCTGTCCGATGTGCCCGAGAACCAGGGCATCGTGTATTGGCGCTTCAGTCCCGAGCTGGAGAAGCTGATGTCCACGCGGGGCGAGCGGTTCCTGGTGCAGCTGAAGGTGCTGGCCAAGCTCACCTCCGGCTACAGCCACCGCCTCTACCAGCTCCTCTGCGCCAATGCCGACCGCGAGACCTTTTCCTGGACGGTGTCGGTGGGCGATCTGAGGCAGGTGCTGAACGCGGCCGCGGCGAGTTACGACTCCTGGGCGGCGTTCGAGCGTCGCGTGCTCAAGGTGGCCGTGGACGAGATCAACCGGTATGCCGCCTTCCGCGTCCGCTACGAGTTGATCGCGGATGAGCGGACGCGGCGGCGGACCCATGTGACCTTCGTGGTGGAAGGACCGAGCAGCGCGCTTCCGCCCGCCAAGATGGAGGCCGAGCCGCAGGACCTGCCAGGGCAGCTCACCCTCGACCTGCCGGCGGTCGATCCTGCTTGCGAGATCGATCCGGCAGCATTGGCCCGCAGGCTGACGGCCCAGACCCGCGAGCGTCTGCGCGCCGATTACGGCCACGCGCCGATCGACGACCTGGTGGTGGCCTGGGCGGAATGGTGCGCCCGGCACGGCGTCAAGGTCGACCGGCCCGCCCGGGTGTTCGAGCGCTGGCTGACCACCATGTTCGGGGACTTGGTCCTGGCCGTGCAGCAGGGCCGTCCGGCGGATTGGACCGAAGCCCTGGGCCGCGACCTGGACCAGCCCAACTGCAGGGCCATGTTCTCGCTCAGCAACATGGTGGCCCAGCAGCGGCAGCGGTGGCTGAACCTGGCCCGGCGCAAGGCCGCCGACAGGTCTCCCCGGTCGAAGCTGCCGGGGACGTCGGTCGAGGCGGTCCATTTCCACGAGTGGGTCCACCTCGTGCTCGACGAGTTCGCCATGGCCCATCCGGTGTGAGTTGCCGGTTTGGGAAGTGATGGCAAGGCGGGGGAGGGCGGGAGCCGTCGGGTCGGGAACAATACCGTTAACCAAAGCGTAATCCATTTCGCGGTTTAAGAGCCCGTTTGATCATTCGAAAGACCTACAACATGATGAGTTTTTAAGCATTTTGACCTTGCCCCCGTGCAGCGCCTCCCATAGCCGGATAAGATCGGCGAGAGGATGGAGGCGGAATGACGAAATCAACAAGGGCACGCTACACGCTGGAGTTCAAGGAAGAGGCCGTTCGTCTGGTCACCGGTGGCGAGCGGGTGGCGACGGTCGCCAGGAATCTCGGCCTGTCGGAGCAGACGTCACATAACTGGGTCAAGGCAGCCGGCAACGGTGGGTTGAAAAGTTCTGTTACACCGGCAGTCAGTGCTGAACAAATGGAAATCAGTCGTCTACGAACGGAATTGTCGCGTGTAAAAATGGAGCGCGACATATTAAAAAAGCAGCGGCGTACTTCGCCAGGGAGTCGCTGTGAAGTACGCCTTTATCGAGCGGCACCGACGGGACTGGCCTGTCTCGATACAACGCTCTGTCCTGGATGTCAGTGCCAGAGGATTTCATCAATACCTGCGTCGGACAAGAATCCCCGACAAGGACGTGGGGCGCGTCAGTGACATGGCCCTGCTGACCCACATCAAGGCGATCCATGCCGAAACCAGGGGCGCCTATGGATGACCTCGGATCTGGCGTGAGCTGCGGCATCGAGGCTTTCGGGTCGGTAAGGAACGGGTGCGCAGGATGATGCACGACAACGCCATTCGGGCGCGGTCAAAGCGGAAATACAAAGCGACGACCGACAGCAATCATGGCTTACCAGTCTCGGACAACCTGCTGAACCGTAACTTCCAGCCGAAACGGCCGGATCTGGTGTGGACCGGCGACATCACGTATATTGCTACGCAGGAAGGCTGGTTGTACCTGGCCGTCGTCATCGACCTGTTCAGCCGGCAAGTGGTCGGCTGGGCGACGGGCGAGCGCATGACACGACACCTCGTGATCGATGCCCTGACCATGGCATGGTTCCGGCGACAGCCGGCGAAAGGTTTGATCTTCCATTCGGATCAAGGCTCGCAATATGCCAGTACCGATTTCCAAGCGACCTTGCGCCGCTACGGCATACGCGGATCGATGAGCCGCAAGGGAAACTGTTGGGATAACTCGGTGACGGAAACGCTTTTCGGCTCGTTGAAGGTTGAACGCCTGCATGGCATGCACTTCGAGATCCGGCGCCAGGCCAAAGATGAGGTTGTTGACTGGCTGACCTTCTACAGCCGGAACAGAATGCATTCTACCCTGGGCTACACAAGCCCGATGGCGTTCGAGGAAAATTGGCGTCGCCAGCAGAAAACGTTGGCGGCATAACTCAGGCGCTATGGAAGGCGCTGCACGGGGGCAAGGTCATTTATCAAACGGGCTCTTAAACGGCCTACAAGACCTCGAAGGCGTAATCGAGCCCCGGCTTCAGGCCGACGGCATCGACTTCGGCGTAGATGGCGCCATTGTCGAAGTCGAAGAAGGTCCTATTGCCACTCTCCGAAACTGTAAGCAGGCTTTCCGGCGGCTCCGGCCACATATCTTTATAGACGCTGAAAATCAGCTTGTCACCGCGAGCTACACCCTCGCCGTTGAAGCCGTTGATCTTGGCTGCAGCACCGTCGTATGCAGTGAAGTAGAAGGTGTCGTTATCTGTTTCGGTGCTGTAGATGATGTCTACGCCCGTACCTTCCCACATGTTGAACCGATCATCGCCGGCGCCGCCGTCCATAATGTCGTTCGCGTAGGAGCTGTTGAACGTGTCCCTGGCGCTGGAGCCGATGACCGTCATGCCCCGGTCTTCGTGCGAGCCCCAGAAGTCGATTGCCGTGTTGCCTCCGGCAACGATCTTTTCGATGTTCGTGAACGTACCAGCCTTGATGAATGGATCCTGCCGGCGCGGCCCCTCAAAGTAGAGGGTATTGGTGTCGTACCCGATATCTATCTCGACCTGCGCGGGCTTGACCAAGCCGGTGCCGGTCTCGGTGTAGGTCGCGCGACTGTAGACGTAGAGCGTGTCGTAGTTGGCCCCGCCGTCCAGCGTCGTCGTCGAGAGATAGCTGCCGAGCTTGCTGATGTTCTCGGTTGTCGGATCGTAGTAGAGGGAGTCGTTGCCGCTGCCGCCGTAGAGATGTGAGATTCCGGTTCCGCCCTTGATGACGTCGTTCCCGGCGCCGCCGTAGATCGTGTCGGTGCCCGCGTCGCCGTAGAGCGTATCGTTGCCGGATCCGCCATAGATCAGGTCGTTACCGTCGCCCCCATAGACGAAGTCCGTCCCGTCCTCGCCGCGCAGAGTATCGTTGCCGGCGTCGCCCCAAATCTTGTCGTTGCCGACTCCGCCCCAGATCGTATCGCTACCTGCCCGGCCGTATAGGCTGTCGTTGCCGCCGTAGCCGTAGATAGTATCGACAAATGCCGTGCCGTACTTGGTCTCGGAGTTATTCGTACCCTTGATCATAGCCATTGGTTGCCCCCGCCAGATGTACTTGGGTGAGGACGTTGGCATGCCTAAAGGCGTCCTGCTCTGGTAGAGATCGAGCTAATCCTCCCGATATCGCTGAAATGGATATTTACCGTCAGCCGCCGCTGGTCATACCGCTGACGCCGACCGACCGGCCGGCCGGCCGGCCTGCCTGATGCATGCCTGGATCCGGTCAATCAGCCGGCCGCACGCCATCACCCGGTCCGGTCTGGTGGGGCAAGGTCAGTTCGAGCACGGCGCCGACCGCCGCACCGGCCGCCATGATCACCGGCCCGGAAGTTCGCCGGGACCAGTCTAGGGTCAGCAGAAAGCCAAGGCAGGCATAGGCTGTGAGGTGATCGACCTTGTCGCTGATGCCGGTCGCGACCGCCGGCGCCTGTGGTGACAGGGAAGCGACGGCGATTATCACCGTTACGATCACCGTTGCCGCGCGCAGGAGAAGTGCCGGGATGGAACTGGTGTTGTTCATTACGGTGGTAGTTCAGGATATTGTTACTCGAAATTAGATAGTATATGAGATCGGTTCAATCTGAATACGTTTGCAAGCAGGGACCCTGCAGACGAAACGTCGCACCGCGCCGAAGTTCCTGGGGGGTAGCCGCCGTGAACCGGTAGATCGATGATGATCGCCCCAGACCGCGACGGAGTACGGCGCCATCCCCGACGGCGGACCGCAGGCCAACAATGACGAAGGATGCCATGTGCACAATGGACGGCACGATAGACTGGGAGCGGATGCCGCTCCGGCCCGTGGCCCTGGTGCTGCTACCCCGAGACGGGGATGGCACCGTTGTCGCCTACCGGGAAGATGACGGTTCCCTGTATGGGTGCCGGGACGTCCGTGCCGGCCCAACCCACGACGATATCGTCGGTGCCTGGATCGACAGTGCCGCCGCCGCGGGATACCGGCTTGAGGACTACCGCACCCCTTCGTGACAGCACCAAGTATCTGTGCGTGATCGCTGTCCGGCCGGGACTTCATCATTCGCTGCCCGGTGGACCGGTATGCATCTTCCACCTCACGGCGTTTCCTGTTATTCGGTGCCGAGGCCCTCATTAAGCCACAGGACTTGCTTATCGCCTCGGACCATATCCTTGATTGCACTTGCCGCAGCACCCTGATTGTGGCGGAACTCCCGTTCATGAAGTTTATAGTAGCACTCCTCGGGCTTTTCCTTGTCTCCGTTCCGCAGGCATCCGCACAAGGCCTCTCCGACGATGCGATCAGGCGTTTGCTGATCGAGCAGTCGATCGCGGGCTACAGCGGCAATTGTCCGTGCCCCTACAACTCGAAGGGAAACGGTCACCGGTGTGGTGGATCGAGCGCCTACAGCCGCCCGGGCGGCCGGTCCCCCTTGTGCTATCCTTCCGACGTGTCCGCAGCCGACATAACGACATTCCGGGCGAGGAGGACCGATTCCCAGGACCTGGCGGCGGCCAAGCCGGCGAAACTGCGGACGGCAGCGCCGGCGCCACCGCCAATGCCTCTCGAACCGGCGATCGGGATGCGGCCGGGACCTGCCGATGGCGGGGAGGCTTCCAACCTGGACCGGCGGGCCGGAGCCGGTGCCGATGACTGCCCGCCGGGAACGGCTCCAATACGGTGGAACGGCAAGAACATCTGCGTCGGCACCCAGGACTCGCTCGCTCGGGCGACCGGGGCAGCCGCGGCTGAACCTTCGGCCGAGGAGGCAGGATCCGAGCCTGTCAGCTTCGCCGACGTTCTATCGGGATTGCAGGCACGAGCCGCGATCACCGGTCAGCCCGTTGAGGTTCCAGTCCGATCCGGACAGAATCGACCCGCGGCGCCACCGGCGACTGGGCTGCTGAACTGCGCTCCGGGAACACGGGTGTCCTATCTCGACGGCAGGATCGAGTGCCGGTAAGGAGCCTTCCCGGCCATCTTTCCCGTGTGGCGCAGGAACACGTGGCTTGTCGGCAGGCAAAGGAACCGTCGGCCTGTGTGCCGACAACGATCCTATACCGGTCGCGATGAGATTTTTTCCGACATCAAACGAGGTTCACCCAGTGCAGTCCTTCAGGTCCGTATCCTTGCCGTTCCTCCTCCGCAACGCCATGGCGGCGATACTGGTCGTCCTGGCATTGATACCGGTCGCGGAGGCGCAGCAGGTCGGGGATACGATCGAGCTGAACGCCGAGCATGCCCATGGCGTGCCGCTGCATGCGGGACCGCGCCCGAGCATGACCGGACGCATCGCCGATGGCAGCGGCGCGGAGGTGATCGGTGCTACCGCGGACAAGCACTGGCTCAACGTTCGCCTGCCGGACGGCCGGACCGGCTGGATCGTGCCCCGCTACATCGGTCGTGTCGTGCCGCCTCCCAACGTGCCCGGCAAACGGCCTGCCCTCCAGGATCAGGAAGCGCGGGTGTGGGCGAGCCGGACCGGCTGCCTTGACGTCGTCCAGGCCGGCGGTCGGCTGCCCAAGGCGGAACCGCGAAGCCGTCGTATCGCGACTTGGAACATCCGCTGGTTTCCTATCGGCGGCGCTCCCGGGCAGGACAGGGCCACGCCGACCGACATAGAGTGGCTGGCCTGCGCGATAACGTGGCTGGATACCGATCTGGTCGCGGTCGAGGAAATGCTGGACACCCGGCAGGCGCAAGCCTCGCTGGAGGCGCTGCTCGGCCGCCTGGGCGACCTGACCGGCCATCCGTGGCGCGCCGGATTCCAGCAGTGCGGCGGCGCCACCGCGCAGCACGTCGGGTTCCTCTGGAATGCCGGGACCATGCATGTCGCGGATGCCCGGGACGAATGGCGTCTCAACGGCGCCGCCCGCTCTCCCAACAGCCCGTGTGCCGGCAACCTCCGGCCCGGCTACCATGCCCGTGTCAGCAGCCTTGGCGGCGGCCCCGATTTCCACTTGATCGTCGTCCACGCCGACTCCGGCCGATCGGAGCGCGATCTGGGCCACCGGGAACGGGCTCGCGACCGGGTGGCCTATGTCGCCGCCCAGCTGGCACGCACCGATCAGGACATCGTCATCCTCGGTGACTGGAATACCATGGGCATGGATGGCGGGATCTCGGACCGTCGGGAGATCGCCGATGTCGAGGCCGTTCTCGGGCGCCAGTCCGTGGCGTTCCGGCACCTCAAGCCCGAGATGCAGTGCACCGAATACTTCGAGGGCACAGGAGGATGGCTGGACCATATCGTGGCGACCCGGGCGATGACCGAACTGCGACCGGAGACAGTTCGCGTGTCGGGGTACTGCGCGGTCGCCCGATGCGCGCCGCTAAGCAGGTCCGCGATGCCGGCCGCCTACCGGCACCTGTCCGACCACTGCCCAGTAGTGGTTGATCTGACCAACTCCGACAGGGATTGATCACCGCCGCACAGCGCCAGGGCAGGAGAGAAAGAGCGGGCGCGCGAAGACACGGCTGTGGCCGGCCCTGCGCAGCGCCCTGTGGTCGGCCGCCTTGGGCAGCCCGATGACCTCGACCAGGAGATCTCCGGCGCTGGTGGACACCGTCCTGAGTCGCTCCGTTCCAATGCTGTGCCCAATAACCGGGCGGCGGTACGGCAGGAACTTCACGGCACCGCCGAGTTCCCGAACGGGTTCAGCGCCTTGCGCGCCGGATGAACCCGCGGCAAGATCGCATCGATCCAATATCGAGGAAAGACCTGCTCCCGGCGGCTGTGAGGATCGAGATGGAGCGCGATGTGTCCACTTTGGCTCTGTTGCTGCTCATCGAAATGGTGTTCGGAGCCATCGACCGGGCCCTGGCGCCCTATGAGGCGGCTTTCTTCGCCTGGGGCGGCTGGATCACCATCGGCGTTCTTGTGATATCTGCCTTGGCCCAGCGCTTTCGTAGATGCCGTCAAGATACAGGTCGAGGGCGGTCAGGATCAGGGTTGTCCGGCGATGCCCGGTTTCCTCGCTGAGCGTGTTCAGCATCTGCACCGTCTCCGGGGTCAGCCAGAGCTTCTTCGACAACCCGGCCTTCATCGCCGGCTGGTAGTTGATGGGGGTGCCGGCTCGGTATGTCCGGACCAGCAGGGGCACCGCGTTCTCGACGATGGCCCCGGGCTGATCCTTTATCCTGTCCCAGACTGCCGATGAGATCTTTCCGAAGTGTACGCCGATCTTATCATCGCGCTGGGGCATGAAGCTTCATCTCCTGGTTCTGAACTCGTCAAGAGGGACATGCCGGGCGAGGACGATGGTGATCTCGCGGGGCTCCACCTCTATAACCGGCGGGATGTCTAACTGTCTCCGCGCCCACTCGTCCATAGGGTTTGTCGCGCGATTAGCGAAAATACCGGCAATGGCCGCCCCCATACCTCCTTCGCCGCTGGCCGTGATGGCGGTCTTCGTGATGTCGAGGATCGAGGCGGCGGCGACGTAGCCCAGCTTGCGCCAGAAGTGGCCGTTGACCTCGCCGCTCAGCCCGGCCGTGCCGTCCGGATCGCCGGCCACGGTGTCGTCGAGGTCGATCGTGTCGTTGCGCGGGGGCGGGCGGGTCAGGCCGGTCCACACGATGCCGAGGCGGGCCTGGCCTTCGGCAACCGCGGTCTGGTACCGGCCGACGAAGCGCGTCCCGCGGGGCATGGCCAGGCAGGTCTTGTCGGCGCTCCAGATATCCCGGGTGACGATGGCGGAGACGGTGCCCGGCGACTCGCTGGTGATGCGCTGCTCCGTCATGGCGGGAATGCTGACGCCGGCATTGACCTGGCAGGGGAACGGATCGGTCAGCGAATGGCGGCTGTAAAGCCTGCTGCCGGACGCGGCGGGACCGCCGCCCGGTTCCGTATCTTCGACCGTCCCGGCGGCGGCGACCGGCACCGCCGCGAGATCGGCCATGCGGGCCGCCTTGAGCAATTCGGCGCGGGTCGGGCCCTGCGGCCGCATCCCTTCCATTCCGATGGCCGGGGCGGCCGGGGCCTGGGCCGCCGGTTCGGGGGCCGGCGGCGGCACCGGTTCCGGTACCGGAGGCGGCGGCTGCTGGACCACCTGGGTGTAGTCCAGCGGCATGCCCTGCAGGGGGCGCGGCGGGCCTGTCCGGGGCTCCGGTTCGATCCGCCTGCTTTCCGGCTCCCCGCGCAGCAGCGAGGGGCCGATGGTGACGGCACCGAGGACCGTCACGGCGACGATCCCCATCAGGACGAACGGCCATTTGCGCAGGGTTTCGACCGGCGGGCGGGGATCGTCCACCGGCCGCGGTGGCTCGGCATAAGTCATGGGATGGACCTTTCGATGCGCAGTGTCGCGGTGTCGGTGCGCAACTCGAGGACGGCGGGGACGCCGTCGACCAGGTAAGCGCCGTTGATCATGGTCGGGCTGGCCGGACGTGCCTGGTCACCCTCGATCAGCCAGACCGCCGGCGTGGCGAAGCCGGCGGATTGGGGAAATTGGATGCAGGTGTGCATCCCGTCGTTGGAGACGTCGCCGGGGCGCAGGCCGAAGGCGCCGGGATCCCCGGCGAAGGCGTAGTTGATGTCGGCCTTCTGGCAGATCATCTCCGGCGCCGCGGGGTCGGCGGGCGACAGGAACCCGTAGGGATCGGACCAGTGGACGGCGGGGGTGTGCGTGCTGGCCGTCGGCTGGATGACCACGCGGTAGATGCCGCGGCTGGTCGTGACCGTGCAGGTCTGGCGCGGTGCAGTCATCTTGGCCTTGACGTGCCAGACCCACGCCTTCGACGGCCCGGTGCCCAGGTGCGACCATGACTGCGACAGGATCACGCCGCCGTCGCCGCAGTAGGCCGGACGCGGCTTCTCTCCGGGGGTGAATTCAAACGTCGAGACGGCCCCTTCGGGAATGTAGACCAGGTAGCTGTGGTTGGGATGGTAGGGCGGGGCGTAGGTCACTCCCTTGAACCATTCCCGGCGCGGCTTCACCAGTCCGTCCCTCAGCGCGGTGACGGTCGCCCTGACGGGGTCTTCGGGAGGCAGCTTGGGCAAGGTTTCCGGCGGCGGTCTGGCCGCCGGGACCGGCAGGGACGCGGCGGCCGACGGGAGAGTGGGCAGGGGAGGGTGGTATCCCGGTGAGGGCGAACAGGCTCCCGAGAGGCAGGACAGCAAAAGAACGGCGGCGCGTCTCATCGATACCATCCCTGTTCCGGTCTGACTACCGTATTAGTGTAGTCATGCGAACTCGGAAAGGTGGCTCAGGTTCCCGGAGAGGGAGTCCAGTAGAAGCCTTCGATCACGAAGCCGAAGATATTGGCCTCGGCCTCCGCCTCGGTGCGGGGCGTGTGCTGCTCCAGGTCGATGTCGGCCGTCATCGGGACCTGCGCGACGAGCTGGGAATGGCGGTAGACGCTCTCGATCCAGTCCACCCGGTAGCGCGTTCCGGTGCCGGTGGGCGTCACGTTCTGGACGCGCACCATGCGGGCGTTGCCCGCCCTGATGAACTGGTCCACCGGATTCGCCGCCATGTACTCCGCGACACGGTGGTATACCGGTTCGCTCATATAGATCTGGGACGTCAGGTAGTTGTGGTTGTAGGCCACAGCGTCGGCCGGGACCGACCGCCAGAGCGGGATCCACCATTTAAGGAATTGGCGCCGCTTGGTTTCGTCGACCACCAGCTCGCCGTCGGTGATCGACACGCTGACCACGTCGCCGGTCGTCCGGGAGGTTTCGATGGTCGCGAACTTCAGGTCGCCCAGGCTGGCCAACAGGTGCTTGTCCCAGGTCTGCAGGGCGGCGAATCCCGTCATGGCGATCAGGCCGAAGCCAAGGAACCACGCCGCCTTGGTCGCGGCGGCACCCTGGCCCTCGTAAGCCCAGCGGGCCCGCTTGTACTCGTCCTCTTCCTTCCACTTGCTTCGGCGAAATCCGAACATGGGAAACTCCGATCATGAACGGGGTGGGGGTAGCTGGCGCGGCGGCGGCGGCAGGGCGCGGCGCGCTTCCAGCA
Source organism: Skermanella mucosa (assembly GCF_016765655.2). Classification (NCBI taxonomy): domain Bacteria; kingdom Pseudomonadati; phylum Pseudomonadota; class Alphaproteobacteria; order Rhodospirillales; family Azospirillaceae; genus Skermanella; species Skermanella mucosa. The sequence goes on along the minus strand of NZ_CP086107.1, from coordinate 492,367 downwards.
GGCGTGCCGCCGTCCGGGGGAGGTCGCGGGCTTCGGTCCATGTGGTGTCTATCGGCGACCGGTTCAGCAAACGGGCGACGGTGGCCGGTGCTTCGGCGGCACCCCCTTCAACGGCGTGTCTCATGCCTGACGAAGCGGCGGCGCCCGAGGTCGAAGGGGGAATGCTGGCGTATCTCCCGGCCGTGGCAGCGCCGGTCAGCCTCAAAGCTCCCAGCGTACCGAGCCCGACCGTTCCGATGTGGCCGACCATCGATGCGGCAGTGGCTGCCGCACGGCCTGCGAGCTGGCCGGTGTCATGCAGCGACAGGGTCGGCACACCGGTGACCTGCTCCTTGGCGATATCCGTCGTATACTTGAACAGCAGCCCGAAGAAAAACATGACTACGAGCAAGGCAAGGCTTTGATCAACTTTCAAGTGCCCGCTGAGATCGAGCGCATCCAAAGTCATGAAGAACAATCCGGTCGTTAAGCCTAACACCAACATCTGAACACCATAGGCCAAAATGCGGGCAAGGCCGGGCGCTGCCATGAAGCGCGTGCCCTCAAATATCAGGAATGCCAAAAAGACTAGGGCAACAACCGACGCCAGTTTAAATACGACGAAAAACAGCATAATCCACGCAGCCATGAAAATAGCCATCAAAATCGTCCCAACACAACCAATTAACAGCAGTATATGAGCAACGGTATCTTCGGTACTGCCAAAAATCACCCGCATCCAAGAGACGTTTTCAGCATACATCCGATTTGCAATCTCCATTGCGCGTATTATTACAGCGCTCGGAGCTAATTGGAGTATATTGAATCCTGCGGCGTTTGCGCCAAAATCGCCCATTTGCGAGACATAGTTGTCAGTCAATGGCATCCATTGCCCTGATACGAAGATGAGAACCATCAGTTGAATATACCGAATTACGAATATCGCGAGCGGCGATAAACTCCGCTGCCACATGAACTTTATACATGCAAATACGAGGAGCAAAACTCCAACAATAAAGTAGATTGGCTGCAGAGCAGCGTCGATCACACCTCCAACGGAAGTGATCTTATCGAGCATACCGCTGACAGCTTCATTCAAATGGCCGTATTCAGCGGGCATTCTCATCATCCTTTTTTGAAGACCCCAAAAACGGCTTCTTGAGTTCACAGTTGTCGCACTTCGTTAGAGTGGACATGAACTCTGAGGACTTTTTTTCCTTCTCTTCGTCCCAGCATGCGGCAACCGTCAGGCCCGCGAGAACGAGTGCAGCCGTTGTCAAGTGTTTCATGATGGTGCCTCCTGTCTAATCGCCCAGGAACGGGCGGCTGATGTTGCAGTTGCCGCAGATGGCGAGCGTGCTCATGAACTCCTCCGCCGTCGCGTTGGCGGCGGTTCTCCTGGCCTCCTCGCGCAGACGCACCTCGGTCACGGCCCGCTGGTGACCCACCGTGGCCGCGGTCAGGACGTTGATCGACGCGATCGTCTCGCCCTGGATGGCGTTCATGGCCTGGAGTTCGGAGCGCAGGCCCGGACCGGCACGACCGGCCGCCGCATGGTCCATCGCCCGGCCGAGAGTGCCGGCCTGTTCCTGGACCGCCCGGTTCTGCAAGGCGAGCGACCGGAGATGCGCGTCGCGTTCGTGCCGGCGCAACCCGTCCTCGATCCCGACCAGTCCGTCCGGCGGCAGGGGCGGGAACATGTCGGGATACGTCCGCCGATACTCATCCTCGATCCGCGGTTCGGGCAGCAGGAACCCGGCCCGGTCCAGGCCGGGCAGGGTCCTCGCCATCATGCCGTCGAGGCCGGCCGCGTTGTCGGCCGTGCCGGCCGCGATGTTGCGCCGTTCGAGGTCGAGGATCCGGCGCTGCACCTCGAGCTGCCGGCGCTGGGCCGCGAGCTGCTTGCCCAGGCACAGGTTCCCGGCGATCTGGGTCATGTGCTGCGCCAGCTGCGCGCCCAGCGTGGCCCTGCCCCTGCCGAAGATCCCGCCGACGAGTCCGGCCGCGCCGGAGACCGCGGCGCCGGCGACGTTGCACGACAGGGTCTGGCCGATGCCGTCGATCAGGTCCTCGACCGGCTGCATCACCGTGTCGGCCGTCTCGTCGATGACCCTGTCGATCGCGCCGGTGACGGCGCCGGTCGCCCCGTCGATCGCCCGGTTGGCCTGGCGGGTGATCCCGTCGCCGGACAGCAGATCCTCCAGGCGTCGCTGGGAGCGGTAGGCGCCCCGGTCGACCGAGTCCGAGATGTTCGATCCCGTGTCGCCGATGTTCGCCCCGACCCCGTCCACGCCCCGTTCCAGGCGCGAGCCGCCGTCCACGGTGTTGCCCGAACTTCTGATGGAGTTCGGCATGCGGTCGTTGGTGCCGCTGCTCACCGGGCCGGTGATGGCGTTGCCGGTGATCCGGTTGTCCACCGCCGAGACCAGGCGCACGCTGCCGTCGATCGCGTTGCCGGTGACCGTGGTGTTCCTGGCCTCGAAGCCCTGCCACTCCGCCGGGAACTCCCGGTCCAGGCGCGAGTTGCCGTATCCCCCGACGCTGAGCTGGGTCGGCGCGTCGATGTCGATCCGGTTGTCGCGGACGACGTTGTCCCGGCTGCCCGCCTTCAGGGTGAGGCCCGAGAACCCGGCCCGGCCGACGATCGTGTTGCCGGCGTAGACGACATCGCGGACCGAGACGTTGTCGATCGCTTCCTGGCGCCAGTCGCCGTCCAGGGTGTTGTCGGCGACCAGCACGTCGTGGCTCTGGTGCATGGATGCCGACGAGCACAGATTTCTCCCTGGTTCGTTGATCATCAGGCGGCGCGGACGGAGTTCGGGCGTCCGAGGTCGAACATGCGGTTAAGAACGTTGATGGCGATCCTGGTTTCGACCTCCTGGGCCGGCCGGGTATGGGAGCGCAAGGTATCGCCGATGATGCGCTTGTATCGACTCATCGTTCCCTCCACCCCGGCCCTCGCATTGTAGCCCGAGGTTTTTTGCCAGCCCATCCGGCCCTGCTCGGCAATGGCCTGGATATGGCAGTCGCGCTGGGTCGGGTCGGTCTCGGCCGCAGGGCTGGGCACAGCCGTCACACGCGGCGGCACGACCACCGCGGCCTCCGGAGAGTGCCCGGCAACGGTAGCGTAGACATTGTCCTGGTCGTAGGCGCCGTCGGCAATGACGGCCGCGACCGGTCCCTCGACCTGATCGAGCAAGGGGCCGAGTTCGGCGGCATCGTCGACCTCCTTGCCGGTCAGGGTCGAGGCGACGATCGTGCCGGTCTTCGCATCCATAGCAAGGTGCAGCTTGCGCCAGGCCCGGCGGCGCTGGGTTCCATGCTTCTCGACCAGCCACTCGCCCGGCCCGCTGAGCTTCACCCCGGTACTGTCGACCAGCAGGTGCAGCGGACCGCTCGCCGCCCGGGGCTGAGGAGCCACCGCCAAGGCCCCGGCCCGCCGGCTCAACGTCGAATGGTCCGGTACCGGCAGGTCCAGCCCCATCAGCCCGAGCAGCGAGCCGACCAGCCCTTCGGTCTGCCGCAACGGCTGGCGGAACACCGCTCTCAGGATCAGCGCTGTCTCGATCGCAAGGTCCGAGTAGCGCGCCTGGCCGCCCGGCGTGGTTCGCGGCGCCGCCCGCCACGCCTCGATGGCCTCCGCGGTGAACCAGATTGTCAGCGAACCGCGCTGCCGCAGCCCGGCCTCGTAGTCTCGCCAATTCTTCACCTTGTAGCGGGTCTTCGGAATCCGGTGGCGACGGGCGGCATTGTACTTGTGCGGCATGGTCAGGCGGGGCGATCAGCAAGGGGTCCGCCTTCTATCCGACGACATCTGCCCGGGCAACCGCGGCATCCCTGCACCAAAGCACCGGGCTGCGGCAGCGCGGTTCGCTGACAATCTGGTTCACCGCGGAGGCCATCGAGGCGTGGCGGGCGGCGCCGCGAACCACGCCGGGCGGCCAGGCGCGCTACTCGGACCTTGCGATCGAGACAGCGCTGATCCTGAGAGCGGTGTTCCGCCAGCCGTTGCGGCAGACCGAAGGGCTGGTCGGCTCGCTGCTCGGGCTGATGGGGCTGGACCTGCCGGTACCGGACCATTCGACGTTGAGCCGGCGGGCCGGGGCCTTGGCGGTGGCTCCTCAGCCCCGGGCGGCGAGCGGTCCGCTGCACCTGCTGGTCGACAGTACCGGGGTGAAGCTCAGCGGGCCGGGCGAGTGGCTGGTCGAGAAGCATGGAACCCAGCGCCGCCGGGCCTGGCGCAAGCTGCACCTTGCTATGGATGCGAAGACCGGCACGATCGTCGCCTCGACCCTGACCGGCAAGGAGGTCGACGATGCCGCCGAACTCGGCCCCTTGCTCGATCAGGTCGAGGGACCGGTCGCGGCCGTCATTGCCGACGGCGCCTACGACCAGGACAATGTCTACGCTACCGTTGCCGGGCACTCTCCGGAGGCCGCGGTGGTCGTGCCGCCGCGTGTGACGGCTGTGCCCAGCCCTGCGGCCGAGACCGACCCGACCCAGCGCGACTGCCATATCCAGGCCATTGCCGAGCAGGGCCGGATGGGCTGGCAAAAAACCTCGGGCTACAATGCGAGGGCCGGGGTGGAGGGAACGATGAGTCGATACAAGCGCATCATCGGCGATACCTTGCGCTCCCATACCCGGCCGGCCCAGGAGGTCGAAACCAGGATCGCCATCAACGTTCTTAACCGCATGTTCGACCTCGGACGCCCGAACTCCGTCCGCGCCGCCTGATGATCAACGAACCAGGGAGAAATCTGTGCTCGTCGGCATCCATGCACCAGAGCCACAGTGCGCTAATCAATTCGCGTCCGGCCGGTCGGCAACCGCGCCGGAATGCTCTCCATCCTGCAATTCGTACAGATCGGCCGGTGCGCCGCCATTCATGACGAAGCGTTCGAACGGATAGATGAAATGGGCGAAATGCTGTTCGTATCGAACGCGGACCCGGTAATCCCGGGCCAGGCGCTCGTCCAGCATCCGGCGCACCTCTGGTCCCAGCTCGGCATAGAAGATCCCGCGCTCGATCACGATGAACCGCGGGCGGCTGTCCAGGATGCGCTGCAGCTCAACCGATTGCTCGACCCAGGGGCAGCCGTCGCGTCCTGGCACCCCGGCGCTCGGCAGGCCGGTGAACGCGAACCGGGTCGGGATTACGGCACCCGTCAGATAGTAGATCGCCGGCTGGAAGCCCACCACATAAACCGCGTCGCCGGAATCGAGCACCGGCTTCAGATCGGCCGCGACGCGCCGGGGGGTGTCGCCCGCCCAGGTGTCGCCGGCCAGCCGGTCCATGACGATGTGGAAGCTGTGCATGATCGGGTTCTTGGCCACCGCGAACAGCGTGAGCCCGACCAGCACGGCGAGGGTTGCACCCGCGGGACGCCAGCCGGGCAAATGGATCAGCAGACCGCGCCCGATGACCAGCCCACCCAGCAGGCAGAGTGATTGCTCACCTCCCTGACAACCGGTAACGCATTGATACCGCTGGATTTGGGCGACGCTCCGCATAAGCGGTATCAAATAACGATTTGCCCTGCTCTTCGGCGGATCAGCTGATCAAGTAAAACAAATACTTGTGGCGAGACCAGCCGCGAGCCGTTACTTCACTATGGGGTATGGCTGCAGAACCCGAAAACCAGCATAGTTTCAGCATGTTACCGGCTAAAGCCAGGGGGGTGAGTAGTTACCAGGCAGAGCGGGGGCAGAAACTGCAGGAAGTAATGATCGGAAGCAATGCGCAGGAACAGCTGGCACAGGATGATGGCGATGACCCAGACGCCGAGAAAGGCCACTGCCCCCAGCTCCCGTCCGTCGAAGGTCAGCCGGCGCACGAGGACGGCCGCCAGCGCGGCGCCCATCCAAAGCGGCGCCTGCTCCGCCGCGGCCCACAAGGCTGGGTGCCAGGCCCATTCACGGTCGCCGGCATAGAACACGGAATGGGCCGTGATGTTGGCCGCGACCCAGGCATCCCAGTGGCCGGCAGCCGCATAGAGCGCCATCACGCCCAGTGTCGGAATCGAAGCGGCGAGAGCCAACGCGGTCAGCGGCGGCAGGTTTTCCAGGGCGTGACGGCGCAGGTCCCGCCGGCTCGGGGTCGTCAGGATGAAGAAGCCGGCCAGGAAGGCCAGCATGTCGAACAGCACGGACTGCTTGATCTGGATGCCGATCCCGAGCACAAGTCCGGCGGCGATCATGGTCCCCAGGTGGGGTGGCATCCGACGCCGGACCGCCCGAAGAGCCATCAGAAGCGCCAGAACCGCGCAGGCCGTGTGGAAGATCTCTCCCTGGAACGCCATGCCGCCATCGGCCAAGCTGAAGACGACATAGCCCAGGCCCGCGCTGATGCCGATCAGCCGCCGCTCATCGTCGAACAGCAGGCCCGATATCCGGGACAGCAGATAGGCGGTCAGCCCGACGACGATGCTGGCCCCGATGCGGCTCGAGATGACGGGGTCGAACGGTGAAGCCGCGAAGGGCGTCGCCAGCGCGAACAAACCGAAAGGCTTCAAGTCGCACACGGTCGTGTAAGGCAGATGCCCGCGCGCGAACTCCAGCCCCATGAGGAGATACATGCTCTCATCATAGTTGAGAACAGAATAAAGCAGGGCCGGAGACCTGAGAAGGATGGCTAAAAAGACGAACCCGGACGCCAGTACGGATTCATGCTTGAACAGAGCTGAAGTTTCCGGAAAGCGGCGCATGAGGAACCTGTCATGGGTAAAACATTAACATTGATGTTGTTGCTCGTCGGCAGCTCTGGCGATGTCTTATCCGGCTTATGCCAGATGGATGTTTTAGTTGGACGATCTCACACGCCACTGCCTCACTTAATCCACCAGGCCTCGATGGCGGGTGATCCCAGTTCCGGGGCGGCCTCCCGCCCTGCCCTATGATCGGCCCGGCCGAATCTGTCCCAGTAGGCGTAGTGGGCGAAGGCCATGTACCATCCCGGAAGCAGATAGCCGTTCCACGCAATGACACGATCAAGGGCCCGGGTCGCGGGGATCAGCTCCTCGCGGGAGGCAGCGCGCCCGATCCGGCTCACCAAGTCATCAACCACGGGATCCTCAATGCCTGGAACATTGACTGTATAGCGCTCATGGGCGAATCTTGATCCCCAATAGAATTCCTGCTCCGGCCCGGGAAGGTTCGTCGTGCCGAAGAACTGAAATGTCATGTCGAAATCGAAATCCGCCCTGGTCCGTCTTTCGAACTGAGGCATGTCGATGATCCTCAGCCGGGCATCAATCCCCGCTCTCCTGAGGCTGGCAACGAAGGCCAGAAGTACATTTTCGAAATCCGCATTCCCGGTGAGGATCTCGATCGCGAGCGGCTTGCCCGCTGCGTTCACCAATACACCGTCACGTAGGACATAGCCCGCCTGCGCGAACAGTTCCAGGGCCCTGCGGCGCTGCTGGCGCTGATAGCCGCGACCGTCGCTGGTTGGAAGGGTGAATTCCGCTTCAAGCGTCTCATTCCTGATCTTTCCATTCCAGGGCAGGAGCAGCTCAAGTTCCGCGGCAGACGGACGGCTGTGGGCAGCCAGTTCGGAGTTGGGAAACTGGCTGTCGTTGCGCTCGGCCCAGCCGCCGAGGAGGACACGGTTTATCCATTCGAAGTCGAAGAGTTGCGTGATCGCTTCCCGGACCAACCTGTTGTCGAAAGGCGGCCGCCTCAGGTTGAACGCGAAGTTCATGCTTCCCAGTGCGCCCTGGAGCCTGGACTGAACCTTGATGAGTTGACGCTCCGCCTTGTCCGGAAGATCGTCATAGGCGATCCAGCGCCTGGGGTTGAATTCGACCACGACATCGGAAAGACCGGCCATGAGCGCCTGGGTCTTGGCGTTCGTATTGCGGTAGTAGTCCACTATCCACTGGTCGAAATTGTAAAGCCCGCGGCGTGTCGGCAGATCCTGAGCCCAATAATCCTGGACGCGTTCATAAACGATCCGGCGGCCGGGAAGCACCTGGCCCACACGGTATGGACCGCTTCCGATGGGAGCCTCCAACGAGATTTTGCCGAACTCAGTGATCGCGTAGGTATGCCTGGGCAGGACATGCATGCTCGCGATCAGGAAAGGCAGATTTTTGTTGCTGCCGGGGAGCAGATGAAATTTCACCTGGTGCGGACTTATGGCTTCGGCACCTTTTACGTCCCTGTACACCATGCGATAATAGGGGAGAGCCTTTTCGTGGTTCATCAAGGTGTCGAAAGTAAAAACAACATCTTCCGGCGTGACGGGCCTGCCATCCTGCCAGCGTGCCCTGGGGTCCAGGTGAAACAGGATGAACGACTTGTCTTCCGCAATTTCGACGCTTTGCGCAATCAGGGGATAGGATGATAGCGGGTCGTCGCGGGGAGAGGTAAAAAGCTGATCATAGACGAGCCATATCTGCACGCTGCTTTGATGTATGATGAGGGGCGCCAGATTGTGGAATGTGCCGACCTCCGCAGTGCGCAGCGTTCCCCGTTTCGGAGCACTCGGATCCGCATAATTGAAATGACTGAAGCCATCGGGATATCGGGGGGAGTCCAGCAGTGTGAGGGCGCGCAGTGTCTGCGTTCTTCCGTCCCTGCCACTTGAACCGGCGGTTCCTTCCACGACAAAAGGCTCGGCCAAGTCAACCGAGTAGGCGCGACCTGCGTTGAGTGATACTGCGGCGATACAACACGAGAGCAGCAGATAAAACAAGACCCGACCGAACAGTGCAGGCATTGTCTTTTGCACCTCCTGTTGCCATTATCAGGCGGTTGGTTAGTCTAAGAAGCCTCAACTGCATGTGGTCGGGCAAATTCGATTGGCAAGTAGTACTTCAGGATATTATGCGACTGATCGGTACTTATCTGATATATTTTGGTGATCTACGCCACCTGAAAACAACCCTTGGTTTAGACTGGCGTGTGTTGCCCGCTTTGTCGCCATATAGGGCGAGTTCCTCCGGCTCGACATGGACCGGGGTGAACAAGAAAGCCCCGGAGGTTTACTCCGGGCCTTTCTCAAGTCTTCGAGTATTCGAAGTTATCTGGTCGCGGGGGCGCGAAACCACCGAGATTTGAGCCTACCGCCAATCATTATCTGATCTGTCCCGCAGTACTCCGCCACCAGTTCCCCGCCTTCGGTCCCATGTCCGCTCCCGTGCCAAAGGCACGGAAACGGGCACGCGGCCCGTTGATTGCAGCCAGTCATACCAACGGCGGGTAAAGGCTTCCAGTTCTAGGCTTTTAGACGAAAGCTGGCCACCAATGGAACTGTGTTGAGGATTTGATCCTGTTGTCATCATCGGCGAGATCACAGCAGCGCTCGCCCAGAGCCTGATCGAGATCGGCCAAGGTCGTAAAATAGCGGTTGGCGAGGAGAGCAACAGGAACCGTGGGAGGTTGATAGCCTGGGTGAGTGCAGGAGGGTAGTTTGGTGGCTGTATCCTCTGCAATTTCCGGAAGACCCCAGCATGCCGTCGGCCGTGCACGTTCACCTTCAACTTCGGATCGTCGGCGACGATGGCACGGTTTTCACCGACTGCGAGATCCTGCGTCTCGTGAAGAGCCACCACCAGCTGGAAGCCATTGGTTTGTCGATCGGCGAAAGTAAATCGCTGCAGAAGTGCCTGCAGCAGCATATCGTCACCGCCCAGGCTGCTGCCTTTGTCGACAGGCACCGCTGCTGTCCGGCCTGCGATCGTCAGTTGAGCAGCAAAGGAAAGTACCCGGTCGTCTTTCGCACCGTGTTCGGCAATGTCGCCCTCTCCAGCCCGCGCTTTTACCGCTGTGGCTGGAGCTATGGCGGAAACTGGGTGATGACGAGGTGAGGAAGGTGGCGTAACGAGGTAGGTGCTTGACGTCTGCCAGAACCTCCACGAGGGAGCGCTACGCCATGACGGAAGATACCAGCATTGTCCGGCTTCGCCAGCCCGAAGAAATCGATGATCCGCTGACGGCCCTTCTGCGGTCGGGAGCCCGCCAGTTGCTGGAGCAGGCCATCGAAGCCGAGGTGGCGGCTTTCCTGGCTGCCGGCAAAGACCTGAAGCTGGCCGATGGCCGGGACCGGCTGGTCCGGCATGGCCATGGACCGGAACGGGTGATCCAGACCGGGATCGGGCCGGTCGAGGTCCAGCGGATCAAGGTCCGTGATCGCGCTCCCGGCCCGGCAGCCGAGCGGATCCGGTTCAGCTCAGCCTTGCTGCCGCGCTGGGCTCGGCGGACGACCAGTCTCGACGCCCTGCTGCCGATCCTGTACCTGCGCGGTGTTTCGGCCGGTGATTTCCAGGAGGCGCTGAGTGTTCTGCTTGGCAAGGAGGCGCCGAACCTGTCACCCGCCGTCCTCGTCCGGCTGAAGGAGGACTGGGCGGCCGACTACGCGCGCTGGCAGGGGCGCGACCTGTCGGCCCGCCGGTACGTCTATGTCTGGGCCGACGGCGTCTACCTCCAGGCCCGCATGGAACCGGCGGCCGAGTGCATGCTGGTGATCATCGGCGCCACGCCGGAAGGTAAAAAGGAACTGGTCGGCTTCCAGGTCGGCATGCGCGAAAGCGCGCAGAGCTGGCGCGAGCTGCTGGTCGACATCCAGGCCCGTGGCCTCGTGATCGCCCCCGAACTGGCAATCGCCGACGGCGCGCTCGGCTTCTGGAAGGCGTTGGAGGAGGTCTTCCCCGCTACCCGGCATCAGCGCTGCTGGCAACATACCATCCGGACGCAATCGGATATCCGGATCTGCGGGCGTGTCACGCCCTGGCGGCGGACTATGCAGCGGGATGACATGTCTGATCTCCAGGTTGTTCTCACCGACAATGATCCGCTCGATGACGAGTTGCAGGATGACCTGCCGATCTTCGAACGTAGCTTCCCGCAATCGGTCTCGGATGCGATCACAAAAGGCCGTCAGGGATGCCATCACTTCTTGGGTGTGAACCCGTTGCTGGCGTAGGTGTTGGCCCTGTTCCAATTCCGAGGCCAGGGCATGGCGCTGTTCGGCCAGCTGCCGGCGGCGCTCCGCGAGTTCTGCCAGATCCAGAACTCCGGCTTGGTACGCATCGAGCAGGCGTTGATCGGCCTGGGACAGCCGACGCAGGCGTTGCTGAACGTGCTGCTCGGCCGCTTGCTCCTGCGAGGAGCCGGCCTCGACACGGGCACAAGCCTGTCCGAACTGCACGGCCAGTTGGGCCGGATCATTCAGGAGCGCAGCGACGTGCTCCCAGACCGCCCGCTCCAGATCATCGGCCCTGGCCATCCGCTGCGGGCAAGGTGCCGGTCGGGCGCTCAGAGTGCAATCCTTGCCGTGGCAGCAATAATAGCGACGCTGCGGCTGCGTCTTGGTGGGACGATGAGTGACGCCGAACATGGCAAGCCCGCAGGTCTGGCACGTCAAAAGATAGCGAAGCAGGTAATTGTACTTGGTGTTGTGACGGAAGGACAAAGTGGCATTGCGAGCCAACTGGGATTGCGCGCGCTCCCAAGTCGCCTGATCAATGATCGCCGGCACCGGGATCGGGATCCATTCCTCCCTGGGCCGCAGCTGCCGGCACGTCGGTTCGCGCCGTCCCCGTTGCGAGCGTGGCCGGTGAGCCGGAACGTTGACATAGCGGTTGGCGTAGACGGTACCGGCACATGCCGAGTCCGACAGGATGTGATGGATGGTCGATGGTGACCAGGGACGCTGCCCGGCTCGCGGGAACCACGGACCGGCATTCAGCCGCTTGGCGATCTGGCGGCAGGTCATCCGTTCCTCGGTGAGCCAGCGGAACAGAAGGCGGACCAGATCAGCTTCGGTTTCGTCGATGACCAGGTGGCCCATCGCACCGTCCTGCTTGTGGACGTAGCGGTAGCCATAAGGGGCCCGGCCGGCCAGAACCTGACCGGCTCGAGCCTTCTGCAGCTTGCCGCGGCGGAAGCGTTCCGCCAGCACCGCCCTTTCGTACTCGGCGATCGCCCCCTGAATTTGGAGCAGAAGCTGATCGTTCGGGTCGTCGGAAATGGGGCGATGCAGGAACTCGACGGTGCAGCCGGCGCGGCGGAATTCTTCGAGCAGCAGCACCTGGTAGGCGTACTTGCGAGCCAATCGATCCGGGCTGAGCACGACGACGGTCGCGACCACGCCATCGCGCACCGCATCACGTAGGCGATCAAGTCCCGGTCTATCCAGGCGGGAGCCGCTGACTCCCTCGTCGCAGTACACGTGAGCTTCGGCGACATCGTGGCCGTTGGTCGTCGCCCAGGCCCGCAAGGCGGTCAATTGGCTATCTATGGTCTGGTTGCGCCCTTGGCGGTCGGTGGAAACCCGGGCGTAAAACGCGGTGATCATAATGCATCCTTCATGGCTGGAGTGGCAGAACAGGGTGAACCGTCGGCGGAGGCGGCCTCAGGCGGATCAAGCAGCAGGCGGCGATAGACCTCCTCCAGCCGCTCAGGTCCATCACGGGTCCGGACGGCGACAGAGCGGATGGTCCAGACCGGAGCCTCAGAGGAGTGCTGGCCATGGCGCATCGGGCAATCCCTTGCATGGTGATTGCCCTCTCAACCCAGACGTCATTGCCTTACGGGGTCTCCGCCTTTGGCTGGCGCCGGCAACCCCGGGCCCGGAGCGTATTACGGAACGGGATCGCCAGAGTGAGACGGATGGTATCGATTGCGTCCGGATGGTGCATAAAAGTTCTAATGTTCTCAACAAGGTGGCGAAGTCCATCCAGCCCGCGGTGAAGCGGGACCTGCGGGAGATCTGGATGGCGCCCGACCTCAAGGCGGCGGAGCATGCCCTTGATACCTTCGGGAAGAAGTACGGCGCTAAGTACTCCGGGGCCGTCGAATGCCTGACCAAAGATCGTGATGCCCTGCTGGCCTTCTACAGCTTCCCGGCCGAGCATTGGGATCACGTCCGGACCACAAACCCTATAGAAAGCGTGTTCGCCACGGTCCGGCACCGGACGGTCCGCACCAAGGGGGCGCTTTCCCAGGACACTGCCAAGCTCATGGTCTTCAAGCTGATCTCGGCAGCATCCAGAACCTGGCGACGGCTTCAGGGCGAAAACCAGTTGCCCAAGATCATCCAAGGCGTCAAATTCCGCGACGGCATCGAGGTCAGCGTGCCGACATCACACAGCGCCGCCTGAACACCTCGTCACCCAAATTCCGCTATAGCTCCTTACTCGGACCTCGCCATCGAGACCGGGCTGATGCTGAGGCTGGCATTCGGTCGGCCGTGGCGCCAGACCGAGGGCCTGCTCGGGTCGATGGCGGACCTGCTCGGCCTGGAGTTGTCGGTTCCGGACCACGCCACGTTCTCGCGTCGCAGCGCCGACCTGGGTGTCGCGACGGCCCTGAAGAAGACGAAGGGTCCGGCCCCCGTCGTGATCGACAGCACGGGGCTGAAGGTGTTCGGGGCCGGCGACTGGCTCCACGAGCAGCACGGCGGCAAGCCGCGCCGGAGCTGGCGCAAGCTCCACCTGGCGGTGGATCCCGACGGAGGTGAGATCCTGGCCTCGGAACTGCTGACCACCGCGGAGGAGGGCGCCGCCTCGCTGGTCGGCCCGCTGCTCGAGCAGATCGAATGCCCGATCGCCGCGGTGTTCGCTGACGGCGCTTACGACGGAGAGCCGACCTACCGGTCCGTCACCGACCATACGCCCGACGCCGCCGTGGTCATCCCGCCCAGATCGACCGCAGTGCCGAGCGCCACGGCGGACACCGAACCCACTCAGCGCGACCGCCACATCCAGCTGATCAAGGAACGGGGTCGGCTGGGCCGGCAACGCGCCGTCGGTTACGGCCGCCGCTCCCTCGGCGAAGTCGCGATGCTGCGCTACAAGGTCCTGATCGGCCGCAGCCTCCACGCCCGGACCCTGCCAACGCAGAGGACCGAGCCCAAGGTCGCCTGCAAGGTGATCAACATCATGACCGGCCTCGGCATGCCGGTGTCCCGTCGGATTGCCTGACCACCGCGGGAAAGGGAGAAGTCCGCCCGCCCGCTGATCTCTGCACCAACGTCCCTGAGCGACACTCACCAGGACCGAAGACCGCCTGCCACGCAAATTACGCACCAAAGTCCATCAAGCTGTGTGAGATTCCGGACGCAAATCGCCCCATTTGTGCGGAATATCAGAATGAAGTCTCTGTTGCATGCTTATCAATAATCAAAAGATCCTTCCTCTTTAATAACTTAGCTATTATTTTCTGGTTGGGCGCGGACTGGCACGGTTCATGCCAGTAAACCCGCACAAACCCGCTGTTTCACGGGTGCTCGATAAAGAAGAGCTTTCGGCCTCCTATCCAGAAGGGGCCGGGATAACGAGGGAGGAAATCAATGAACAAGATCAGCGACAATGATCCGTTGGAAACCCAGGAGTGGCGCGAAGCTCTTGCTTCCGTGCTGGAGTTCGAGGGTCCGGACCGGGCTCACTTCCTCCTGGACGAGTTGTTCACCGAGGCGCGCCGCAAGGGCACGCCGGTGCCGTATTCCGGCACCACACCCTATCTCAACACCATAGCGCCTGACCGCGAGCCCCGCCATCCGGGCAACCGCGCGATCGAGCACAAGATCCGCTCGCTGATCCGCTGGAACGCGCTGGCCATCGTGCTGCGCGCCAACAAGGAGTCCTCGGAGTTGGGCGGCCACATCGCCAGCTTCCAATCGGCAGCTACACTGTACGACACTGGCTTTCAGCATTTCTGGCACGCACCGACCGAGAAGCACGGCGGCGATCTGGTCTTCATCCAGGGCCACTCGTCACCCGGTATCTACGCCCGCGCCTTCCTGGAGGGCCGGCTGACCGAGGAGCAGCTTCTCGACTTCCGCCAGGAGGTCGATGGTCAGGGGCTGTCCTCCTACCCGCACCCCTGGCTGATGCCGGATTTCTGGCAGTTCCCCACAGTGTCGATGGGCCTGGGCCCGCTGATGGCCATATACCAGGCCCGCTTCCTGAAATATCTCCACCATCGCGGTCTGGCTGACACAGCGCCTCGCAAAGTCTGGGCCTTCATGGGCGACGGCGAGATGGACGAGCCGGAAAGCCTGGGTGCGATCTCGCTGGCCGGGCGCGAGAAGCTGGACAACCTGGTCTTCGTGATCAACTGCAACCTCCAGCGCCTGGATGGCCCGGTGCGCGGCAACGGCAAGATCGTCCAGGAACTGGAAGGTGACTTCCGCGGCGCCGGCTGGAACGTCATCAAAGTCCTGTGGGGCAGCTCGTGGGACCCGCTGATCGCGGCCGACACCGACGGCCGGCTGCTCCGGCGCATGGAGGAATGCGTCGATGGCGAGTTCCAGGATTTCAAGTCCAAGAACGGCGCTTATGTGCGCGAACACTTCTTCGGCAAGGACCCCGAGCTGAAGGCTCGTGTCGCCGGCATGTCGGACGAGCAGATCTGGAGCCTGACGCGCGGCGGCCACGATCCCAGCAAAGTCTACGCAGCTTATTCCGCGGCAGTCGCCCACAAGGGCCAACCGACCGTGATCCTGGCCAAGACCGTCAAGGGTTACGGCATGGGCGAGGCCGGCGAGGGCCAGAACATCACCCACCAGCAGAAGAAGATGGGCGAGGCCGTGCTCAAGGAGTTCCGCGACCGCTTCAGCTTGCCGGTCACCGACGAGCAGATCAAGGAGGTGCCGTTCCTCCGCCTAGCCGAGGACAGCCCGGAGATGACCTACCTGCGCGAGCGCCGGGCGGCACTCGGCGGCAGCCTGCCGGCGCGCCGGGTCAGGTCGCAATCGCTGGAGATCCCGCCGCTCTCGACCTTCGAGGCCCAGCTGAAGGCAACCGACGGGCGCGAGATTTCCACTACGATGGCGTTCGTGCGCATCCTCAACACGCTGCTACGAGACAAGCAGATCGGCAAGCGGATCGTCCCGATTGTCCCGGACGAGAGCCGGACGTTCGGCATGGAAGGCATGTTCCGGCAGTTCGGCATCTTCTCTCAGACCGGCCAGCTCTACCAGCCGGAAGACGCCAAGCAGCTGATGTACTACCGCGAGGACAAGAACGGTCAGCTCCTCCAGGAGGGCATCAACGAACCTGGCGCCATGTCGTCGTGGATCGCGGCGGCGACCTCCTACAGCACCAACAACACGCCGATGATCCCGTTCTACATCTACTACTCGATGTTTGGGTTCCAGCGGGTCGGCGACCTTGCCTGGGCGGCCGGCGACATGCGGGCGCGCGGCTTCCTAATCGGCGGCACTGCCGGGCGTACCACGCTGAACGGGGAAGGTTTGCAGCACGAGGACGGCCACAGCCACATCTTCTCCTCGGTAATTCCCAACTGCGTCTCGTACGACCCGACCTTCTCGTACGAGGTCGCCGTCATCGTTCAGGACGGTCTGCGCCGGATGTATGCCGAGCAGGAGGACGTCTACTACTACATCACGGTCATGAACGAGAACTACGAGCACCCGGCCATGCCCGACGGTGTCGAGGCCGATATCCTCAAGGGCATGTACCTGTTCCGCCAGGGCCAGGGAGCCAAGAGTGAGGCCAGGCGGGTTCAGCTGCTGGGCAGCGGCACGATCCTGCGGGAGGTGATTGCTGCGGCCGACCTGCTGGCGAATGATTGGGGCGTCGCGTCCGATATCTGGAGCGTGCCCAGCTTCACCGAACTGCGGCGCGATGCGATCGATGTCGAGCGCTGGAACCTGCTGCACCCGACCGAAGTGCCGCGCCGGAGCCATGTCGAGACGTGCCTGACCGATCGGCTTGGCCCGGTGGTGGCTGCTACCGACTATATCCGCCTGTTCGCCGACCAGATCTGCACCTGGGTGCCTGGCCGCTACCGGGTGCTTGGGACCGACGGTTACGGCCGGTCCGACTACCGCAAGAAGCTGCGGCATTTCTTCGAGGTGGACCGGCACTGGGTGACCGTTGCTGCACTCAAGTCGCTGGCCGAGGAAGGAGCTGTCGAGGCCTCCGTCGTGGCCGACGCCATCAACAGGTACGGCCTCGATCCGTCGAAGCCCAATCCGATGACCGTCTGAACCGGCCGGTACGCCAAGCAATGAATAGGCATGCGGCGGCACGACCCGCCGTATGCAACGAGGGAGGAGAAAACAGATGACTGCCATGACCGAAACTCGTGTCGGCGTCACGACACAGGTGACCGTGCCCGACATCGGAGACTTCAAGGACGTTCCGATCATCGAGATTCTGGTCAAGGAAGGCGACGCGATCAACGCCGAAGACCCCTTGCTGACGCTGGAGTCGGACAAGGCGACCATGGAAGTGCCTGCACCATCTTCCGGCACCGTGGAGAAGATCCTGGTCAAGGTCGGCGACAAGGTCAGCGAGGGCACGCCGATCCTGATGTTCAAGGGCGGCGACGGTGCCATGACCCAACCGCCGTCGCTGGTCAATCAGCAGGAGCCGCCGCCGCAGTCGAAGCCCGTCGCGGTGCCGAACACGAACCCCGCTCCATCCCAGGCAACGGCCTCCGCCGATCGGGGAGCGGGAGCCACGACGGGAACTGCAGACTTCGGCAACGTCCATGCGAGCCCCAGCGTGCGCCGGGTGGCGCGCGAGCTGGGCGTCGATCTGACCAGGCTGAAGGGCAGCGGTGAGAAAGGACGCATCACCAAGGACGACGTGCTGAACTTCCTCAAAGGACCGGCGGCCGCGCCGGCAGCAGCACCGGGATCCTCGGGAGGAGCCGGTATTCCGGAAATCCCGGCGGTGGACTTCTCCAAGTTCGGGCCGATCGAGACCAGGCCGCTGCCGCGCATCAAGAAGCTGTCCGGTCCGCACCTGCACCGGGCCTGGCTGAACGTGCCGCACGTCACGCACAACGACGAGTCCGACATCACGGAGATCGACGCCTACCGGAAGGAGCTGGACTCGTCCGCGAAGGAGAAGGGTTACCGGGTGACGCTGCTGGCCTTCCTGATGAAGGCGGCCGTCTCGGCGCTGCGGGAGTTTCCCGAGTTCAACAGCTCGCTGTCGCCGGAGAAGGACAGCCTGATCGTCAAGAAATACTACCACATCGGTATCGCCGCCGACACTCCGGAAGGGCTGGTGGTTCCCGTGATCCGGGACGTGGACCGCAAGGGTATCCATGAACTGAGCCAGGAGCTGGGCTCGGCCTCCAAACGGGCGCGCGACGGCAAGCTGAGTGCCGCCGACATGCAGGGGGCGTGCTTCACGATTTCGAGCCTGGGCGGCATCGGCGGCACCGGCTTCACGCCGATCGTCAACGCGCCGGAGGTGGCGATCCTGGGGGTGGTGCGGTCCAAGATGGCTCCCGTGTGGAACGGCAAGGAGTTCGTGCCCCGGCTGATGCTCCCGGTGTCGCTGTCCTACGACCACCGGGTCATCGACGGAGCACTCGCCGCCCGGTTCTCCCGGCATCTCTGCCACGTGCTGGAGGATGTCCGCCGGCTGGTCCTGTGACCGCTTAGCCGACGGCCGTCCCGAACACATGACTGGAGAGCTGCCCCATGAGCACGATGGAAATCCGCATCCCTGATATCGGCGACTTTAAGGAGGTGCCGATCATCGAGGTCCACGTGAAGACCGGCGACAAGGTGGCGGTGGAAGACCCGCTGCTGACGCTGGAGTCCGACAAAGCGACGCTGGAGGTGCCGTGCCCGCAGGCCGGCACCGTCGGCGAGGTCAAGGTCAAGACCGGCGACCGCGTCTCGGAGGGCGACCTGATCCTCATGCTCGAAGCCGAGGGTGGGGCTGCCATTCCGCCCAAGGAACGCCTGAGGGAAGACGCTGCCCCCTCGGCCGGCTATGCGCAGGCCGGTTACGGCTCGCCGGCGGGAACCTACGACACGATCGAGGTCAAGGTTCCCGATATCGGTGACTTCAAGGACGTGCCGGTCATCGAGATCCTGGTCAGGGAAGGTGACGAGATCGGCGCCGAAGACCCCCTGATGACGCTGGAATCCGACAAAGCCACGATGGAGATCCCGGCGCCCGCGGCGGGCACCGTCGGCGCGATCAGGATCAAGGTGGGCGACCGGGTGTCCCAGGGCGACACCATCATGACGCTCCGGACCCAGGCAGCCGCCAAGGGCAACGGTGCTGCGATAACCATGGCGCCGCCAGCTCCAGCCAGTGCTCCGGCGGGCAAACCGGCCAGCGCCGTGGCGAGTGACATCCATGCCGAGGTGTTGGTGCTGGGGGCCGGCCCCGGCGGTTACACCGCCGCCTTCCGGGCGGCTGATCTCGGCAAGCAGGTCGTGCTGATCGAACGTTGGCCGACGCTGGGCGGTGTCTGCCTGAATGTCGGCTGCATCCCGTCGAAAGCCCTGCTGCACGCGGCCAAGGTGATCGACGAGACCCAGGACATGTCCGGCCACGGCATCCGCTTCACCGATCCCACCATCGACATCGATGCGCTCCGCGGCTGGAAGGACGGTGTCGTCAAGAAGCTGACCGGCGGCCTGTCCGGCCTGGCCAAGCAGCGCAAGGTGACGGTTGTTTCCGGGTTCGGCCGGTTCATCTCGCTCAACCAGGTCGAGGTGGAGGGGCAGGATGGGTCAAGGAAAGTTGTGACCTTCGACCAGGCGATCATCGCCGCGGGGTCGGAGCCGGTGACGCTGCCGTTCATCCCGCACCAGGACCCGCGGGTGATCGACAGCACCGGGGCGCTGGAACTGGACGGGATCCCGAAGCGGCTGCTGGTGCTGGGCGGCGGCATCATCGGGCTGGAGATGGCGACGGTCTATCACGCGCTGGGATCCAAGGTGACCATAGTCGAGTTGATGGACCAGATCATCCCCGGCGCCGACAAGGACATCGTGACGCCGCTGATGAAGCGGATCCAGAAGAAGTACGAGAACATCCACCTGAAGACCAAGGTGACCAAGGTCGAGGCGACGGCGGATGGTCTGATAGCATATTTCGAAGGCGGCAAGGCGCCAGCGACCGACATTTTCGATCGCATCCTGGTTGCTGTGGGCCGGCGACCGAACGGGCGCACGATCGGGGCGGAGAATGCCGGGGTTGCCGTGGACGAGCGCGGCTACATCCCGGTGGACAAGCAGATGCGGACCAACGTGGCCCATATCTTCGCGATCGGCGACGTCGTCGGTCAGCCGATGCTGGCGCACAAGGCGGTCCATGAGGGCAGGGTGGCAGCCGAGGCCGCGTCGGGCAAGAACAGCTTCTTCGACGCCAAGGTGATCCCGTCGGTCGCCTATACCGATCCGGAAGTCGCCTGGGTGGGACCGACCGAGAACGAGCTGAAGGCCAAGGGCGTAAAGTACGGCAAGGGGGTCTTCCCGTGGGCCGCGAGCGGCCGGTCGCTGTCACTGGGGCGCGACGAGGGGATCACCAAGATCCTGTTCGACGAGGCGACCGACCGCATCCTCGGCTGCGGCATCGTCGGTCCCAGCGCCGGCGACCTGATCGCGGAAGCCGCACTCGCGATCGAGATGGGAGCCGATGCCGAGGACATCGGCCTGACCATCCACCCGCACCCGACACTCTCCGAAACCATCGCCATGTCAGCCGAAGCCTTCGAGGGCACCATCACCGACCTCTACATGCCCAAGCGAAAGTGAAGACTTGAGCAAGCGAAACATTTGACAAGAACAGGGGCCAAAAGAACCCCTCCGAAAGGGAGACCAAAAGAATGGACGAACATCTGGTCCAAAGCGCCCTGAACTATCACCGTTTTCCCAATCCAGGTAAGATCTCGATCACTCCGACCAAGAGCATGGTCAACCAGCGCGATCTGGCGCTGGCCTATTCTCCGGGCGTCGCGATCCCCTGCATGTCGATCAACAAGGACCCGCTGGAGGCGCTGAACCTGACCTCGCGCGGCAACCTGGTGGCGGTGATCAGCAACGGGACCGCGGTGCTGGGCCTGGGCAACATCGGCGCGCTCGCCAGCAAGCCGGTCATGGAAGGCAAGGGTTGCCTGTTCAAGAAGTTCGCCGGGATCGACGTGTTCGACATCGAGATCGACGAGACAGATCCCGAGAAGCTGGTCGAGATCATCGCCAGCCTGGAGCCGACCTTCGGCGGCATCAACCTGGAAGACATCAAGTCGCCGGAATGCTTCTACATCGAGACCAAGCTGCGCGAACGCATGAAAATCCCGGTCTTCCACGATGACCAGCACGGCACCGCCATCGTCACGGCGGCGGCCGTCATCAACGGCCTGAAGGTCGTCGGGAAAAAGATCGAGGACGTCAAGCTGGTCTGCTCCGGTGCCGGTGCCGCGGCACTCGCCTGCCTCGACCTGCTGATCAATCTGGGACTCCGCAAGGAGAGCGTCTTCGTCACCGATAGCAAGGGTGTGGTCTACGAAGGACGCACCGAGTACATGGACGACAACAAGGCGCGTTACGGGCAGCCGACCCAGGCCAGAACGCTGGCCGACATCATGCCTGACGCCGACATCTTCCTAGGCTTGTCGGCTGGCGGCGTGCTGAAGCCCGAGATGGTCAAGGGCATGGCAGACAAGCCGCTGATCCTGGCGATGGCGAACCCGGAACCGGAGATCCGTCCCGAACTGGCAAGGGAGGTCAGGCCGGACTGCGTGATCGCCACCGGGCGGTCGGACTATCCCAACCAGGTCAACAACGTCCTGTGCTTCCCCTTCATCTTCCGGGGGGCGTTGGATGTCGGCGCCAGCACCATCAACGAGGAAATGAAGATGGCGGCCACGCTGGCGATCGCCGCCATCGCGGAAGCCGAGCCGTCCGACGTGGTGACCTCGGCCTACGGCACTCAGGAGCCGTTCGGCCCGGAATACCTGATCCCGCGTCCGTTCGACCCGCGGCTGATCACGACGGTGGCTCCGGCGGTGGCGGAAGCGGCCATGAAGACCGGCGTCGCCACCCGGCCGATCACCGACATGAAGGCCTACCGCGACCAGCTCGGCGGCTTCGTCTACCGCTCCGGCACGGTCATGCAGCCAGTGTTCGCCGCCGCGGCGGAGCTCAGAAAGCGCGTCTGCTACGCGGAAGGCGAGGACGATCGGGTGCTGCGGGCGGCCCAGGTGGTAGTCGATGAGAACCTGGCGCGCCCGATCCTGGTCGGCAGAACCCACGTAATCGAGCAGAAAATGCGTGAGCTGGGCCTGCATATTCAAGCGGGCAAGGACTACGACGTCGCCGACTTCGACGATGACGCCATGATCAATGAGGCGGCGGAACTTTACTATCAGCTTCGCCGCCGCCGTGGTCTCACCAGCAACTTCGCGGTCGCGGAGATGCGGCGGAACTCGACGCTGATCGGGGCGGCGCTGGTGCGACAGGGCAAGGCCGATGGACTGCTGTGCGGCACCTCCGGCCCCTATGCCACACACCTGGGATATGTCGCCGATGTTATCGGCCTGCAGGAGGGCACCCGAAACTTCGCCGCCATGAACCTGCTGATGCTGCCGGGGCATACTCTGTTCATCTGCGACACCTCGATCAATCCTGATCCGACGGCCGAGCAGATCGCCGAGTTCACGCTGCTGGCGGCGAAGGAGGTCCAACGATTCGGCCTGACGCCACGCGCCGCCCTGCTGTCGCACTCCAACTTCGGCAGCGCCGACACGCCCTCGGCGATCAAGATGCGCCAGGCCCTGGGACTGATCCAGGGAATGGCTCCGGACCTGGAGGTGGATGGCGAGATGCACGCCGATGCGGCTCTTGCCAAACACACGCTGGACCGGATCATGCCGGACAGCACCCTCACCTGCGAGGCCAACCTGCTGATCATGCCCAACTTGGATGCCGCCAACATCACCTTCAACGCCCTGAAGGCGGTGGCCGGGCAGGGCGTCACGGTCGGGCCGATCCTGCTGGGCGCGGCCCAGCCGGTTCACATCCTGACCCCGACCAGCACCGTCCGCCGCATCGTCAACATGACCGCCCTGACAGCCGTGGATGCGGCTGTGGAACTGGGCGAAGTGCCTATGGCCAAAGCCGCCGAGTAGGGGAGAGAACGCTATGGAAGTCACCGGAGGCGCGGCCTCGGCCGCAACGGCGCCACACAAGAAGATCTACCATCATCTTTACTTCCAGGTCCTGTGCGCCATCGTTCTCGGCGTGCTGGTCGGATACTTCTATCCCCAGTTCGGCGAGAGCCTGAAGTGGCTGGGCGACCTGTTCATCAAGCTGATCAAGATGCTGATCGCCCCGATCATCTTCTGCACCGTGGTGCACGGCATCGCCAGCATGGAGGACATGAAGAAGGTCGGCCGGGTCGGCGTCAAGGCGCTGATCTACTTCGAGGTCATGACCACCCTGGCCCTGATCGTCGGGCTGATCGTCGTCAACCTGTGGCAGCCCGGCGTCGGCATGAACGTCGATGTGAGCGCGCTCGACACCAAGGCGATCGCGGCCTATACCTCGAAAGCGGCCGAGCAGGGCACCATCGAGTACATCATGCACATCGTGCCGAGCACGGTGGTCGGCGCCTTCGCCGAGGGTGAGATCCTTCAGGTGCTGTTCTTTGCATTGCTGTTCGGTTTCGCCCTGTTCGCGCTGGGTGAGCGCGGCAAGCCATTGCTGGGCATCATCGACCAGTCGGCCCACGTCTTCTTCAAGATCGTCGGCATCGTGATGAAGGTGGCCCCGATCGGTGCCTTCGGCGCCATGGCCTTCACCATCGGCAAGTACGGCGTGGGCAGCCTGGTCTCGCTCGGCTCAATGATGATTGCCTTCTACGCCACCTGCCTGATCTTCGTCTTCCTGGTGCTGGGCGGGGTCGCCCGTCTGGCCGGCTTCAGCATCCTGAAGTTCATCAAGTACATCAAGGAGGAGCTGCTGATCGTCCTCGGCACATCCTCCTCTGAATCAGTCCTGCCGCGCATGATCGCCAAGATGGAGCTGCTTGGGGCGGACAAGTCCGTGGTGGGGCTGGTGATCCCGACCGGCTACTCGTTCAACCTGGATGGCACCTGCATCTACCTGACGATGGCCGCGATCTTCCTGGCCCAGGCGACCAACACGGACCTGACGATGGCGCAGCAGCTGGGCATCATCGGCGTGCTGCTGCTGACCTCCAAGGGGGCGGCCGGCGTCACCGGCAGCGGCTTCATCGTGCTGGCGGCAACGCTGGCCTCGGTCGGCACCATTCCGGTCGCCAGCATCGCGCTGATCCTGGGCATCGACCGCTTCATGTCGGAAGCGAGAGCCCTGACCAACCTGATCGGCAACGGTGTCGCCACCATCGTGGTCGCGAAATGGGAGGGAGCGCTCGACACCGAGCGCATGCACCGGCACCTCAACAACGAGACCGATGCCGAGGCCGACAGCCCAGAGAGCGTCCTGGTCGAAGAGGAGGAAAGCGTCGGGATCGGCACAGGGAGAGGAACGGCAGGGGCTCCTTCGCCGGTACGGGCCTGATCCCCCGGTTCCAGCACCACCGGATATGGATGCAGGCATCCGGTGGTGCGGGAGCGGGGCAGGGTAGCGCATGACGAAAACAGCGGGGAGTGCCGGGCCATGGCAGACAAGGCAGCGGCTGATGACACGACAATTACGTCACGGCAGACATCCGGCCTGACGGAAACCCTTGAGCGAGCTGGTGCGCCGGAGGCGACGGAGCCCCGCTCCGGCGTCAAGCCCCGGAATGATATGCTGCACCACATCGTGGTCGTCGGCGGGGGCGCCGCCGGCCTGGAACTGGCGACCGGGCTGGGAGACAAGCTGGGCAAGCGCAATCGGGCTAGCATCACGCTGATCGAGCGTTCGCGCACCCACCTCTGGAAGCCGCTGCTGCACGAGGTGGCGGCCGGCAGCATGAATGTGGACAATCACGCGCTTGACTATCTGGCTCAGGCACACTGGCATCATTTCCGCTACCGCTACGGCGAGATGATCGGACTGGACCGGAGCAAGCGCGAGGTCTGCCTGGCCCCCACTTACGACGACGAGGGCAACGAGATCACCCCGGCGCGGTCGTTCCGGTACGACACGCTGGTGATGGCGGTGGGCAGCACCAGCAACGACTTCGGAACGCCGGGTGTTAAGGAGTTCGCGATCCCGCTGGATACGCTGCGCCAGGCGGAACGCTTCAACAAGCGTCTGGTCAACGCCTGCATCCGGGCCCACGCTCAACCCGAGCCGGTGCGGTCGGGGCAGCTCCACGTCGCGATCATTGGAGCCGGCGCCACCGGCACCGAACTGGCGGCGCAACTGCATCGCACGACCCGCCAGATCGCCGCCTTTGGCCTCGACCGGATCGACCCCGAGAAGGACTTCCGCATCACCCTGATCGAGGGTGCCGAGCGGATCCTGCCGGCGCTGCCTGAGCGCATTTCGAAAGCCACTGCCAAGTTGCTGACCGATCTCGGCGTCGATCTGCGAACCGGAGCAAAGGTCACCGAGGTGCGCCGGGATGGCGTCTCCCTGGCTGATGGCGGCTTCATTCCCGCCGAGCTGGTGGTGTGGGCGGCGGGTGTGAAGGGCCCCGAGTTTCTCCGTGAGCTGGACGGGCTCGAGGTCACCCGTAACAACCAGCTGATCGTGACACCGACACTCCAGACCACCCGCGACCCCGACATCTTCGCCATGGGGGACTGCGCGTCGTGTCCGCGCGAGGGGCATAAGGCGCCGGTTCCGCCCCGCGCCCAGGCAGCTCATCAGCAGGCGTCGCACCTGCTGAAGCAGCTGCGCCGCCGGCTGGAAGGCAAGCCGCTACAACCCTTCGTCTACCGAGACTTCGGATCCCTGGTGTCGCTGGGCGAGTACTCGACGGTGGGCAACCTGATGGGCAAGCTGGTCGGCGGCAACATGATGATCGAAGGGTACTTCGCCCGCATCATGTACATGTCGCTCTACAAGATGCACCTCATGGCCCTTCACGGATCCGCAAGGGTCGCGCTGGAAACGCTCTCCCGAAGCCTTACGCATCGCACGGAACCGAGCGTGAAGTTGCACTGACAGGCCCATCGACAAGCCCGTCTCGATCTCACGGGAAAACTGAGAACCTAAGCCTGGATCAGGCAAGTTCATAATTTTGAAGCGGAGGAAACGCATGACTGAAGTTGTTATAGCCTCAGCCGCCCGCACCCCGACCGGCGCATTCAACGGCTCGCTGGGCACGGTGCCAGCCCACTATCTGGGCGAGGTGGCAATCCGGGAAGCGTTGAGGCGCGCCGGCGTCGAGCCGGATGAGGTCTCGGAGGTCGTGCTGGGGCAGGTGCTGACGGCGGGAACCGGGCAAAATCCCGCCCGCCAGGCGGCCGTCAACGCCGGCATTCCGGTCGAAAAGACCGCCTACAGCATCAACCAGCTGTGCGGGTCCGGCCTGCGCACGGTGGCGCTCGGCTTCCAGGCGATCCGGACGGGCGACGCCGAGATCGTCGTCGCCGGCGGCCAGGAAAGCATGAGTCAGGCGCCCCACTGCATGCATCTGCGGGGCGGCACTAAGATGGGCGACACCCAGCTGATCGATACCATGATCCGCGACGGGTTGTGGGATGCCTTCAACGGCTATCACATGGGCACCACCGCCGAGAACGTGGCCCAGAAATGGCAGATCACCCGTGATCAGCAAGACGAGTTCGCAACGGCATCGCAGAACAAGGCAGAAGCCGCCATCAAGGCCGGCAGGTTCAAGGACGAAATCGTTCCGCTTACCATCAAGACCCGCAAGGGTGATACCGTCGTCGATACCGACGAGTTTCCCAAGCCCGGCGTCACCGTGGAAGCGTTGGCCAAACTCCGGCCGGCTTTTTCCAAGGAAGGAACGGTGACCGCGGGCAACGCGTCGGGCATCAACGACGGAGCTTCGGCCCTGGTGCTGATGGGGGCGGACGCCGCCGCGAAACGCGGCATCACGCCGCTGGCGCGCATCGTGTCCTGGGCGACCGCCGGCGTCGATCCCGCGGTGATGGGTTCCGGACCGATCCCGGCCAGCCGCCTGGCACTCAAGAAAGCCGGCTGGTCGGTAGACGATCTGGACCTGATCGAGGCGAACGAGGCGTTCGCCGCCCAGGCCTGCGCGGTCAACAAGGACATGGGTTGGGATCCGGCGAAGGTGAACGTTAACGGCGGCGCCATAGCACTCGGGCATCCGATTGGCGCCTCGGGAGCCCGCGTCCTGATCACCCTGCTGCACGAGATGCAGAAGCGCGACGCCAAGAAGGGGCTCGCCACCCTGTGCATCGGCGGCGGCATGGGCATCGCTCTTACCGTCGCCCGTGACTGAACGTGAAGAAACAATCCGCATAAGGGAGAGGACAATGCCAAGAGTCGCAGTTGTTACCGGCGGTACGCGCGGCATCGGAGAGGCCATCTCGGTCGGCTTGAAGGACGCCGGATACACTGTCGCCGCGATCTACGCCGGCAACGACGAAAAGGCCCGTGAGTTCTCCGAGCGTACCGGCATCGCGGTCTTCAAGTGGGACGTCAGCAGCTATGATGCCTGCAAGGAAGGCCTCGCGAAGGTCGCGTCGGAACTGGGTCCCGTGGACATCGTCGTCAACAACGCCGGCATCACCCGCGACGGCGTTCTTCACCGCATGAGCTATGAGCAGTGGAACGACGTCATTCAGACGAACCTGACCTCCTGCTTCAACATGTGCCGGAACGTGATCGACGGCATGCGCGAGCGCGGCTTCGGCCGCATCGTCAACATCGGCTCGATCAACGGCCAGGCCGGCCAGTACGGCCAGGTCAACTACGCGGCGGCCAAGTCGGGCATCCACGGATTCACCAAGGCGCTGGCCCAGGAGGGTGCGGCCAAGGGGATCACCGTCAACGCAATCGCACCCGGCTACATCGACACCGACATGGTGCGCGCCGTTCCCCCGAACGTGCTGGAGAAGATCGTCGCCAAGGTGCCGGTCGGCCGGCTCGGCAAGGCGTCGGAGATCGCCCGCGGCACCCTGTTCCTGGTGGCCGACGAGGGCGGCTTCGTCACCGGCGCCACCCTGTCGATCAACGGCGGCCAGCACATGTACTGAGCGCCGTCCGGTACAAGCATAAGTCCGGGTCCCCCTGGCCGGGGACCCGGTTCTAAAGAAATGTCGGCCACAATAATATGCATAATATTGGAGGGGACCGCCGGCGATGGAGTATGATCCACTCTTCCTATCCCGTATCCAGTTCGCGTTCATTGTCTCCTTCCACATTCTTTTTCCGGCCTTCACGATCGGCCTCGCCAACTGGATCGTCGTTCTGGAAGGCTTGTACCTTGCGACCGGGCGGGAGGCCTACTTCAAGCTTTCCGGGTTCTGGACCAAGATCTTCGCCATCTCCTTCGGCATGGGCGTCGTTTCCGGGATCGTCATGTCCTACCAGTTCGGCACCAACTGGAGCCGCTGGTCGGACATCATCGGCTATGTCCTGGGACCGCTGATCCAGTACGAGGTCGTCACCGCCTTCTTCCTCGAGGCGGCTTTTCTCGGCATCCTGCTGTTCGGGCGCGACCGCGTTCCGCGCGGCATGCATTTCTTTGCCGCCTCCATGGTGGCGCTCGGCACGCTGATCTCGTCCTTCTGGATCCTT
This sequence comes from Skermanella mucosa, assembly GCF_016765655.2. Lineage (NCBI taxonomy): Bacteria > Pseudomonadati > Pseudomonadota > Alphaproteobacteria > Rhodospirillales > Azospirillaceae > Skermanella > Skermanella mucosa. Next base: position 464,004 of record NZ_CP086107.1, on the reverse strand, counting down.
TCCGCCAACAGCTGGATGCACACGCCGGCCGGCTTCGAGATCCGCGACGGGCGGTTCTTCCCGACGGACTGGGCGGCCATCATCTTCAACCCGTCGTTCCCCTTCCGCCTGATGCACATGGTCACCGCGTCGTTCCTGACGACCTCCTTCGTGGTCGCCGGCATCAGCGCGTGGTACCTGCTCAAAGGGCGTTTCCCCGAGCACTCGAAAATTTCCTTCTCCATGGCGATCGGGCTGATCTCGGCCCTGGCGCCGCTCCAGATCCTGCTCGGCGACCTGCACGGCCTCAACACATTGCACCACCAGCCGACCAAGGTGGCCGCGATGGAGGGGCACTGGAAAGGAGGGCCGCGCGCACCCCTGATCCTGTTCGGCCTGCCAGACATGGAAGCCGAGGAGAACCACTACGAGATCGCCATCCCCTACCTTTCCAGCCTGATCCTGACCCACGAGCTGGAGGGCAAGGTCCCCGGCCTGAAGGATGTCCCGCCGGCCGACCGGCCCTATGTGCCAATCGTGTTCTGGACCTTCCGCCTGATGGTGGGTCTGGGATTCGTCATGCTGGGTGTCGGCCTCTACAGCCTGTGGCTCCGCCGCAAGCGCCGGCTCGATGAGGACCGCGGGTTCCTCGCGGTCTGCATGGCGCTGACGCCGGTCGGGTTCGTCGCCTTGCTGGCCGGCTGGTTCACCACCGAGGTCGGACGTCAGCCCTTCACGGTCTACGGTCTGCTGCGCACCGCCGACAGCGTCACTCCGGCGCTGACCGGGGGGCTGCCATGACCTCGCTGGTGACCTTCATCGTGGTCTACGCGATGATCTTCACCGCGGGCACCTACTACATCTTCCGGCTGCTCAAGCTCGGCCCCGTCCATTCGCCGCACGAGGACGCCTTCCAGGCCAGGAGCGAGGCCGGCCGCCCCAAGCGGCCGCTCTCGCTGCCCGACGAACGTATCGAACCGGCGGAGTGACCGACCATGGTCGAAACCCAACTGACTCTGATCTGGACCGGCATCGTCGGCTTCGCGGTGTTCATGTACGTGCTGAGGGACGGCTTCGATCTCGGGCTTGGCATTCTGTTCCCCTTCGCGCCCAGCGACCGGGATCGCGACATCATGATGAACTCGGTGGCGCCGATCTGGGACTTCAACGAGACCTGGCTGGTGCTGGGTGGGGCCGGGCTGTTCGCGGCATTTCCGCTGGCCTACGCGATCGTGCTGCCGGCGCTTTACCTGCCGCTGCTGGCGATGCTGATCGCGCTGATCTTCCGCGGTGTCGCCTTCGAGTTCCGCTTCAAGGCCAACAAGAGCCGCTTCCTGTGGAACATCGCCTTCAACGTCGGTTCCCTGGTCGCGACCTTCGTCCAGGGCGCCGCCCTCGGTGCCTTCATCCAGGGCTTTCAGGTCGAGGGCCGGGACTTCGCCGGCGGCATGTTCGATTGGCTGACGCCGTTCGCGGTGGTGTGCGGGATAGCGCTGGTTGCCGGCTATGCCCTGCTGGGCTGCACCTGGCTGATCTGGCGCTCGGAAGGGTCGCTGCAGAACTGGGCCTACCATCTCGCCAAGACCCTGCTGATCGTCGTGCTCGGTTTCATCCTGCTGGTCAGCATCTGGACGCCGCTGAACCATGAAGGAATCGCCGCCCGCTGGTTTTCCTGGCCCAACATCGTGTTCCTGTCGCCCGTTCCGCTGATCACGGCCGGCATTACCTACATGCTCTGGCGTTCAGTGACCGAGCGGCTGGAGGTACAGCCCTTCGTCTGGTCCATGGCGCTGTTCCTGGTGTCCTTTGTCGGGCTGGCCGTCAGCGTCTGGCCCTATGTGGTGCCGCCGCACATCACGATCTGGGACGCCTCCTCGCCGCCGGAGAGTCAGGTCTTCCTGCTGATCGGCATGATGTTCCTGATCCCGACCATCCTGGCCTACACCGCGTTCAGCTACTGGGTCTTCCGGGGCAAGGTGACCGGAGAGACCGGCTACCATTGACCATAACCAACGCCAAAACATTGCCGGCCCTGTCCGGGGGTCGGCCAACGATACCAGGGATAGAGGAAACGCCATGGTTACCGAACATACCGAGGAACGCCGTTCCCAGACACTACAGGGCGACATCGCCGGCGCCGCCTCCGGGGCAGCCACCACCGACATGCCGATGCGGCCCGATGTGGCGCTCGGCCTCTGGATGTCGTGGATGGAGACCAACTTCGGCAAGGCCCAGGACTGGACCGGAAGTGCCAAGCTCTGGTGGCAGATGACGCCGGACGATCTGGCCGGCAACATGCTGGCCGCCGGCAGCCGGCAGCTCAACGAGATCCTGGCGCGTGACCCGCTGCTGCGCTCGATCGACCAGATGTGGAATGCCAACCCGATGCGCGATGTCGTGCCGGTGGATTGGGCGGAGATCGCCCGGGCGCTCCGCACCATCTGGGTTAAGTCGCTGGCCCGCCCCGGCACCAGCGTGCGCTCTGCGACCGAACTCAACGCCAGGCTCTGGCAGACGGCGATCACCAACTGGAACCAGGCCGGCCAGCGATGGTGGGGATTGGCCGAGGCGGAGCCGGCCGACGCGAAGAAGGGCGGCGACAAGCGCTTCGCTGCCCCGGAATGGCACGAGAACCCGGTCTACCGGACCCTCAAGGAGATGTACCTGCTGGCCTCGGACTGGCTGATCGAGCATGGCCGGTCCGTCGAGGCCGGCAGCGATGCAGAGCGGCAGCGCCTCAACTTCCATCTCCAGCAGTTCGTCGCCGCCATGAGCCCGACCCTGCTGCTGCTGTCCAACCCCGCGGCACTGCGCAAGGCCATGGAAACCGGCGGGTCCAGCCTCGCCACCGGGGCGCAGAACCTGTTGAGCGACCTGAAGGAGGGCCGTCTCTCCATGGTCGACACATCGGCGTTCGCGCCGGGTCGCAACATGGCCATGACGCCGGGCAAGGTGGTCTACCGCAACCGCCTGATCGAGCTGATCCAGTATGAGCCGACCACTAAGACGGTACACGCGGTGCCGATCATGATCATGCCGCCCTGGATCAACAAGTACTACATCCTCGACCTCCAGCCGAAGAACAGCATGGTCCGTCATCTGGTCGAGCAGGGCTTCACGGTCTTCGTCGTCTCGTGGAAGAACCCGGACGCCTCGATGGACGAGATCGCGTTCGAGGACTACATGGACCTCGGGCCGCTGGCGGCATCCGACGTGGCGCGCGACATCACCGGCAGCCCGACCGTCAACGCCATGGGCTACTGCATCGGCGGGACGCTGCTGATCACCACGCTCGCCTGGCTGGCGACACAGGGCGACAAGCGGTTCAACTCGGCCACGTTCATGGTCTCGATGCAGGACTTCTCGAAGGTTGGCGACACCGCGATCTTCCTGGGGGAGGACAAGATCGACTTCATCGAGCAGCAGATGATGGAGCGGGGTTATCTCGACAGCCGCGAGATGTCCAATATGTTCAACCTGCTGCGCTCCAACGACCTGATCTGGTCCAACGTCGTCAACAACTACCTGATGGGCGAGAAGCCGCCGGCCTTCGACCTGCTGTACTGGAACAGCGACGGCACCCGCATGTGCCGCGCCGCCCACAGCTGGTACCTGCGCAACACCTACGTCGAGAACAACCTGATCGAGCCCGGCAAGGTGACCCTCAAGGGTCAGCCGATCGACCTCGGTCTTGTTGATCTCGAAACCTACGCGGTGGGCGCCGAGAAAGACCACATCGTCCCCTGGGACGCCGCCTGGCGCATCACCCAACTCGTCAAGGGCAACGTCCGCTTCGTGCTGGCATCCAGCGGCCACATCGCCGGCATCATCAATCCGCCGGGCGGCAAGGGCACCTACTGGATCACCGCGTCCGGCAAGCCGGCCGCCACTGCGGAGGAATGGCGCGAGAGTGCTGCGGCACACCAGGGAAGCTGGTGGACCGACTGGTTCGCCTGGCTGGCCAAGCGCTCCGGCAGGAAGGCAAAGCCGCCATCGCTGGGCAGCGGGCAGTATCCCGTCCTCCAGGATGCCCCGGGCAGCTACGTCCTGGAGAAGTGATAGCTGAGCGACGTCAGATCAGCGAACTAACACAAGAGCCTGGCTTACAAGAATCGTGGCTTAGAGCCCGTTTGATAAATGTCTAAAGACGCATCATGTTGTAGGTCCTGAGGCATGAAACTGCAACATGATGTAGGTTTTCCGAATTATCAAACGGGCTCTTACAGAATCCGGGAGGGATCGTCATGAAAGCGCGCGTCTTCGGAATATTGACGGTATGTGTTGGTCTACTTGTGGGATCGATGTCGGCGCACTCCGCCGAACCTCATTGGCCGAATACTTTGGTCATCGGAACGGCGTCTCCTGGAGGCACCTACTACGATTACGGCAATGGATTAGCACAGATCCTGACGCGCACCCTCGGCATCAGGGTCTCGACGCGGCCGACGGAAGGGCCGAATGAAAACATCAGGCTTCTGGAGAATGGCGAGATCCAGATCGGGTTCATCACGACCGGAAGCGGGTTGCAGGCCTGGAACGGCAGCGGGGACTGGACGCAGGGCCGGAAGTTCCAGTCCATGCGCGTGCTGTTCCCAATGTATGACACGCCGATCCATTTCCTGGCGCTCGAGGAGTCCGGCATCCGGACGGTTAAGGATCTGGCCGGCAAGCGGGTCGGTGTCGGCCCGCAGGGCGGGACTTCAGGCACGTACATCCCGAAGTTCCTGGAAACCCTGAACATCCAGGCGACGCTGAGCCACGGTGACTGGTCCAGTCTCGCTGAACAGCTGGAGCGGAAGGAGATCGACGCCCTGGCCGTCGCCAGCGGCGTGCCGTTTCCCGCCTTCGCCCAGATCGAGGCCAAGAGCAAGGTGACATATGTCACGCTGACCGACGAACAGATCACGTCCCTTGACCTGGCGATGCCGGAACTTGAACCATCGATCATCCGGCCCGGTTCATACCCGTCGCTGATGACCGGTTACCGGACTGTCGGCCTGTATAATCTCGCGGTGGCGCACGCGAGCCTGCCCAACGATCTGGTCTACGCCATCATCAAGGCGGTATTCGGCTTTCATGAGGAGATGATGGCGACCCATCCCGCGGCCGCATCGACGATCCCGGCGAACCTCACGCGAAACACCTTCCTGCCGTTCCATCCCGGTGCTGTTCGTTACTATCAGGAGATTGGTGTATCCGGGGTTGCGATCTCGGACTGAGACCCTGGACGGGAAGCTCCCTTGGCCATTTTCCTCGGACCGGGGACCCTACGACTTGGATGGTACCAGCCATGAGGCCAGACCAAACGTCGGCCCGCCGTGCGAGAGCGGGTGACACAATCTGTTCGGCAAGAGAAGCAACGGCGACGGCCCGCTCAGAGCTGATGAAGCCGCCGCGGTATGACCGTCGTGACTCAATCCAAATAAACAGGGGGAAGAGCAGATGACCAAGACGCCGACCAAACCGCCGCCCCACCAAGGCGAGTACGAGGAATACGCTGAGGAAGCGGCCCCTGGCCGGCGCTCGGCCAAGATACTTTGGGGCCTGCGCGCCTTCGGGCTGATCGCGGCCCTCGCGGTGTGGCTCGCCCTGGGCGCCGCCGAGGGACTGTCGCAGGACGCGCGGTGGGTTGCGACGATCGCCACGTTGATGGCGCTATGGTGGATGACCGAGGCGATCCCGCTCTCGGTCACCTCGCTCCTGCCGATCGTGCTGATCCCGATGCTGACCGGGCGCACCGTCTCCGAGGCGACCGCGCCCTACGCCAGTTCGATCGTCTTCCTGTTCCTCGGCGGCTTCCTGATCGCCATCGCTATGGAGAAATGGAACCTGCACCGACGCATCGCACTCCTGACCCTGCGCCGGGTGGGGGTCGAGCCGACCCGGATCGTGCTCGGGCTGATGCTGTCAACCGGCTTCCTGTCCATGTGGGTCTCGAACACCGCGACGACGCTGATGATGCTGCCGATCGGCCTCTCCGTGCTGACCCTGGTCGCGGAGCGCAGCGGCGCGTCGCAGAAGACGGCCGCGCCCGGGCACGACCACCACCGGCCCGGCCACATCGACTTCATCTTCGACGAGAACATCAGGCGGTTCGGCGTCTGCCTCATGCTGGCGATCGCCTGGTCGGCGACGATGGGCGGCCTGGGCACCTTGCTCGGCAGCCCGCCGAACGCCATCGTTGCCGGCTACGCCGCCGACGAACTCGGGCGCACGATCGGCTTTCTCGAATGGATGATGGTCGGAGTGCCGCTCGCCTTCACCTTCATCCTGATCGGCTGGGTGCTGATGACGCGAGTGCTCTACCGCTTCACCCTCGCCGAAATTCCAGGCGGCCGCGAGATGGTCGACGAGCAAATTCACAACCTCGGCCCGATCAGCCAAGGGGAGAAGATGGTGATGATCGTCTTCGGTGCGGCGGCCTTCCTGTGGGTTGTGCCCGGCATCCTCGCCAGCATCCCGGGCATGGGCGAGAGACTGGGGCCGTTCGGCGAGCTGAACGACACCGCCATCGCCATCGCCGCCGGTATCGCGCTGTTCTTTCTGCCCGCGCGCGGGCGGACCGAGATGGTGCTGGACTGGAAGGATGCCGAGGACGGGCTGCCCTGGGGCGTGCTCCTGCTCTTCGGCGGCGGCCTGAGCCTGGCGGGCGCCGTCGCCGCGTCCGGACTTGACAACTGGTTCGGCCAGCAGGTTATGGGCCTCGGCGCGCTTCCGATTATCCTGCTGGTCGCCGCCGTCGCCGCGATCGTCCTGTTCCTGACCGAGGTCACCAGCAATACCGCGACCGCCGCGACGTTCATTCCCGTGCTCGGCGGTGTCGCGGCCGGCATCGGGGCCGATCCGATGACGCTGCTCATCCCGGCGGCCTTCGCCGCGACCTGCGCCTTCATGCTCCCCGTCGGCACCCCGCCGAACGCCATCGTTTTCGGGACCGGTGCGGTGACCATCGCGCAGATGGCGCGCGGCGGCTTCGTCCTGAACATCGTCGGCATCATACTGATCACCGGCTTCTGCTATGTCCTGGGCGGCCTCGCGCTCGGGCTGAAATTCTGAGGAAAGCTGCATAGCCTTACCGCAGCAGCCGACAAAACATTGCGCAATCCGGGACCCCCTTCCGGCCCCACACGGAAGACACCCGCACGGAAGACGGAAGACCAGCATAGGTGCCGGATTGACGCGATCTACGGTGCGTGACGGCAAAATCGATGAGAGGTCGGAGGGGCGATGTCGGGGATCGTGTCAAGTCGTTGCTTCCGAGCGACATAACGACCTGACCCGAGCCACAAGGCCCGCCGCGGCGACAGATAATACGCTCATCATTCTGGTGCGTATACAAGGTGATCGGCGAGTGGATTATCTGCCACTCCGAAACTGCATCCCCTGAGCAGGAGGCCGTGATGCTTCAAGCAATACTCCTCGCGTTGATAGCTGGCTATGTGGATACGGTCGGTTATCTGCACTTCAATGCGTTTGCAGGCTTGATGACGGGAAATACGATTTTCCTGGGGATTGAGGCTGCCAACGGGCAGTACGGAATGGCTATGTTTCATAGCGTGATTATACTGGCTTTCTTGTCTGGTGTCGTAGCCGCCCGGGTCAAAGCGCGCGCTGGTTTGAAGAGTTGGGTTGCCCTGTCTGTTGCCAGTGGGCTGTTGGTGCTGTGCAGTTTTATCGAGAAATCTGTAGCAGCCGTCCTCCTTGCCCTTGCCATGGGCATGCAGAACTCAGCGGCAAACCGTTTCAACGGTGTTGCTCTCAATACGGTATTCATTACCGGCAATATACAAAAACTTGGAGAAGAGCTGGTTGCGTGGATGTGGCCAAACAAGGGAGGACCGGCTCCGCAAGGGACTTCGATCTTTGCCTTCGTATGGTTCGCTTACGCAGCGGGAGCTGGCGCCGGGGCGGTCGCTGTCAGGTTTATGGACGAGCCGCTTCTTATTCCGGCAACCCTTCTACCATTCATCATGTTTCGATCGCGCCCGGTAGCCGCTGCGTGAGTCAATGGCTTCTCCTGCCCGTCAAGCTGAAGGAACAAAGGTGACTTGTCATGTCGGATTCCCTTGCTTCTTCCAGTGGTGAACCGGTCATTCGCACCATCGCCATGCCCGCGGACACCAACCCCGCAGGCGACATCTTCGGCGGGTGGCTGATGGCTCAGATGGATCTGGCGGCAGGCAACGCCGCCGTGCGCCGGGGCTGCGGGCGCTGTGCGACCATCGCGGCAGACAGCATGGTTCTTCACTCGCCGGTTTTCGTCGGCGACGAGGTCAGCCTGTATGCCGACATCGTCCGGATCGGACGGACGTCGATGAGCATCCGGATAGAAGCGTGGCGGCGTAGCCGGGACGGGGACGACCGCTTCAAGGTTACGGAAGCGACCTTCACCTTCGTGGCGATCGACGAGGCCCGACGGCCGCGGCCGATCCCACCGGTGCCGTGAAGAAGCGCTTATTTGTTTCAGGGAGAGGCGCTCTTCCCGGGAGCATGTCGGCCAAGCTCTTTGCGCGGCGCCATGTGGGCGGAGCAGCATCAGTACTTTGCCGCGAGTTACCGCATACTCTGTGGGACGCTATGTTGAGTTGGACAGGCAAACGACGGCTATGATGGATGCGCGCAAACACAATGCTGCCGATCCCGGATCTTCCTCGGAGGCGGGAGTGTCCGGGCGAAGAAGACCGCCGATAAGATCTGCGGTCTCGCGTCTGCACGTTCTGATCGCGGCTCTTGCTCTCTTTTTCCTAACACTAGGCCTCGCCTATCGATGGGCCGAATGGACCGCGATCGATGGATTGCGCCAGCAGATGGCCCATCGTCTCAACTTGTATTCCACCACCCTGGAGGGCGAACTCGGCAAGTATGATTATCTGCCGACTATTCTACCGCTCAATGAAGCCGTGATTGCCCTGTTGCGCCGACCGGATGAAACGACTCTTATCGCCGGGGTGAACCACCACCTGGAGCAGCTCAACTTGCGTGCCCAGTCAAGTGCCATCTATATTCTTGACGCGAGGGGACGCACCGTAGCGGCCAGCAACTGGAATGAGCCGGCCAGCTTCGTCGGGATGGATCTGTCCTATCGCCCCTATTTTCACGATGCACGGCTCTACGGCAGCGGTCGCTTTTACGGCATCGGCACGACCAGCGGTGAACCCGGATATTACTTTGCCCATGCCATCCGGTCCAACGGTCAACTGCTTGGCGTGGCGGCCGTCAAGATCAGCCTCGACCGGCTCGAATCGACCTGGGCGCCCGACCAGGAGCGTGTCTTCGTGACGGACGGCAATGGCGTCATCATCCTGGCTTCAGTGGTGGAGTGGAAGTTCAAGATAACCGGCACTCTGCCGGCCGAAACGCTGGCCCAGCTGGAAGCTGCGCGCCAGTACGACCGCGTCGCGCTGGAGCCGATCCGTTTCGTGGAGCGACGGGAACTGGCTGGCGGCACACGGATTGTCGCGTTGGACGACGGGACGCCTGGTTCACCCGAATTCCTGGCTCTGAGCAAGGATGTGCCCGGAACCGGCTGGCGCATCACGATGTTGTCCGATCTGAAGCGGGTTCGGGCAACCGCGGGCACGACCAGCACCCTGGCCGGGCTCGGCTATGGCTGTGCCGTGCTGCTGGCTCTTTATCTTCGTCAGCGGCAGCATGCCTTGCGCCAGAAGCTCGCGGCCAGGAAGGATCTGCAGCGCGCCCACGACCTTCTCGAACGCCGGGTCGAGACCCGCACCGCGGATCTGCGCAGCACCAACACTCGGCTTCTGCAGCAGATTGAGGAGCGACGGCGAGCCGAACGGGACCTGCGCGAAGCCCAGGGGAAACTGGTCCAGGCCGGCAAGCTGGCGGTGCTCGGCCAGATGGCCGCCGGCATCACCCACGAACTCAACCAGCCCCTGGCGACACTGCGCCTGCTAGTTTCCAATATCGCTGTTTTCCTCCAGCGCGCCCAACCGGTTCAGGTCGAGGACAACTTGGCGCTGATGGTTGAAATGATCGACCGCATGGGTCGGATCACCGGCCAGCTCCGTACATTCGCGCACAAATCGCCGGCGCCCGCCGACGCCGTTCCGCTCCACCGCTGTATCGGCAACGCCTTGTTCCTGCTGAACGAGCAGCTTCACAGGTACGGTGTCGAGGTGGACCTGTCGGAAGTGCCGGAGGATCTGAAGGTCATGGCCGACCCTCATCGCCTGGAGCAGGTTCTGGTCAATCTGTTCAGAAATGCGATCGATGCGATGGCGGGTGTCTCGGAACGTCGCTTGGCCGTCGCCATCACTGGACAGGACGGTCGTGTCCTGATTCGCGTCTGCGATACGGGTACCGGCATTTCCGAGGCGGCACTCCCGCACCTGTTCGAACCTTTCTTCACCACGAAAGAGGCCGGTAAGGGACTTGGCCTGGGGCTGGTCATCTCGGCCGCCATTGTCAGCGAGTTCGGCGGTACGCTGAAGGCCGGGAATGTTCCCGGTGGCGGTGCTCAGTTCATCATCGACCTGCCCGCAGCCGATTCATCCGCCACAGCCGAGAGCGAAGGAGCGAAGCCATGCCGGACAGCCTGCCCGTGCTGCTGGTCGAGGATGATGCCGCGTTGCGGATTGCCAGCAGTCAAGCGCTGCAGCTGGCCGGCATCGAAGCCAGGGGCTTTGAACATGCCGAGCACGCGCGTGACGCCATTTACCCCGGTTTCCCGGGTGTAATCGTGACCGATGTGCGGCTGCCGGGCATGGATGGACTGGCGCTGCTGCAATACGCGCTGAAAACCGATCCCAAGCTGCCAGTCATCCTGATCACCGGACACGGCGACATCTCCATGGCGGTCGAGGCGATGCGCACGGGGGCTTATGATTTCATTGAGAAGCCGTTCCCGCCGGAACGTCTGGTCGGTGCCGTTCAGCGCGCGCTTGAGCGGCGTTTCCTGACGCTCGAGGTCGAAACGCTGCGGCGCCGGCTGAGCGACCGCGAGGGGATCGAAGCGATCCTGCTGGGCCAATCCGCGGCAATCAAGGAGGTTCAGCGCCTGATCCTTCAGGTGGCCGACACCTCGGCCGATGTCCTGATCCTGGGCGAGACCGGCACCGGCAAGGAGCTGGTCGCCCGCTGTCTTCACCAGTTCTCCCGACGGCGCGACGACCGCTTCGTCGCTCTGAACTGTGGCGCCTTTCCCGAAACCATGTTCGATGCCGAGGTGTTCGGTCATGAGGCCGGGGCCTTCACCGGAGCCGGCCGGCAACGGATCGGACGACTGGAGTACGCCGCCGGTGGCACGGTGTTTCTCGACGAGGTCGAGTCCATGCCGCTGTCGCTCCAGGTCAAGCTTCTGCGGGCGCTGCAGGAACGTACGATCGAACGCCTGGGCTCGAATGACGAGATTCCGATCGATGTCCGGATCGTTGCCGCGACCAAGGAGGATCTGTCCGAAATGAGCCGGCGGCAGCGATTCCGCGACGACCTCTACTATCGCCTGAATGTTGTTGCCATGGAGCTGCCACCGCTGCGCGACCGGCGCGAGGACATCCCGGTGCTGTTCGAGCATTTCGTGCTGCAGGCCGCCGCCCGATACAATCGCGACGCGCCGGTTCTGGCGAACGAACAGCGGCGGCAGCTGATGGCTTATGCGTGGCCGGGCAATGTCAGGGAGCTGCGCAACGTGGCCGACCGCTTCGTGCTCGGCGTGCATGGCGCCAGCCTAGATCTGCTCGGGGAGATGGCGCCGGAGGTGTCGACGCTCGCCGAACAGGTCGATGCCTTCGAGCGGGCGGTTATCGTGGATGCAATGTCCCGGCACCACGGCAACGTTGCGGCCGTGAGCCATCATCTGCAGCTTCCACGCAAAACGCTTTATGATCGCCTGCACCGCTTCAATCTGGCAATCGAATCTTTCCGATCCTCTGGCGGGACCGAAAGTTGATGAACTTCACCTTCCAGCGAAGTGCCAGATGACTGACGTCTTCCGATATAAAGCAGTCTCGGGCGGAGCTTGGTCGCACTCCGATGTTTGGCGAAGGAGAATAGAGTGATTGTCGTTTCTGCGCGGAGACAGGCACTCGACAACGCACCTGATGAGGTGCCGGAGGATCTGCCCGATGAAATTCCGGAACTTCCGCCTGCGGGCACTCCGGAAAGTAGCTCTGACGGCTCTCCTGAGAGTCTGTTTGTAGGTGTCAGGCGCCGATTTCCTGGGGCGCAAGGCGGACGAGGCGGCGGGAGAGGATCGAAATGAAGGCGATCTCGATGAAAGCGACGAGGTGAGCCTCTGTCCGCTCGAAGATGGTGTTCAACCGACGGTAGCGGCTGACCCACCCCAGCGAGCGCTCGACGACCCACCGAATACCCTCCGGAATGAAGGTTCCGCCGTGGCCGCCGGCGCTGGGTTGGATGGTGATGCCGAGCGCCCCGCCGGTCTTGGACAGCCGCTCGCCCCGATAGCTGAGATCGCCCAGGGCGGTCCCCTTGAAGCCGCGGCCGGCAAGCTGGTGCAGCACCGGGACGATGCCCTTGCCATCATGCCTATTGGCCGGCGAGACGTTGATCGCCAGCGGGAAGCCATATTTATCGACCGCGAGATGGATCTTGATGCCCTTGATCTTCTTGCCGCCGTCGAAACCGCGCCCAAAGCAAGTCGGCGCCGAATGACAGGACCGGCTGTCGATGATGACGGCGCTGGGTACGGGTTTGTCGCCGCAAGCCTGCCGCCAAGCCAGGGTCAGGCGGTTGAGCAGGCGCCGCCACAGGCCGAGCCGGGTCCAGCGGGCGAACAGGGTGTAGAGCGTACCGAACGGGATATCGCAGAGCTGGCCGATGGCGCGCCACTGCATGCCGCAGAAGCAGACGCACCAGATCGCCATGATCGCCTTGCGCAGCGCCGCTCCGGACAGAGCTGCCGTCGGCCCGGAGCGGGTCGACCGGGTACCGTCCACCGCCATGGCGGCGAGTTCCGCCAGCACCTCGTCCACGAAGGCGTCCACGTCGGCAAAGGCGTCCCAGGAGGCCGGAGACGTCTTGGCGGTTTTGACGGCGGTGCCCATATAATGCTGGTCCGGTGGCTGTTGACGACCACCGCAGACGTAGTCCATCAGCTTCCTGTGCGCAGCACCCATTCATCTCAAAGTAGCATCCCAGTCAGCACTGGCGGGTACGTCTTGTCTGCGAACAGGTTCTCAGACAACCCAGCCCGCCGCCAACTTGACGGTACCCTCTGAAGATGCAGTCGGCTTCACAAGCATTTTCTCATAGGCGGAATGGACGCCGTCGGCCAAAACGAGAAGGCCCTGAGTACGACTAATTTCGCACAAATCCCGACGACTTATATGTTTCTTGCGAGTAACTTTCTATTCATAATTCCTCTGCGCGCAACATCGAAGCAGCACGAACGGAAGAAAGTTTTCCAGGAGCATATGTCATGGCTTATCTGAACTCGAATCTCCCACTGACCATGGATGGCTCCGGCGGAGGATCGTACAATCCCTTTCTCGTGTCATACATCATTTACGACAGCAACACCTACGCAAAGTGGGTCAATTCCTATTCCCAATATGTCGAAATATGGGGCTTATATAACCAAGCTGCCTCCCGGGTCACGCTGAACCAGATCAAAATCTCAGAAACTAATGGGACAAATGTTTTAACTATTTCCGGAATCTCTCTGACAGCCAACACTAACGATGTAAATGCTCTCAACTTTTCTCACTTCCAGAGCCAGTTTACCGGTAATGATGAGATACGTGGGAGTGATTACTACGATATCCTGATCGGATATGACGGGAACGACATTATCTATCCGAACGGCGGCGGAGACACCGTCGATGGAGGACTTGGCATAGATACAATAGGCCTCACAGGGAGGAGAGGGGACTACTTCACGCACATCAAGGATGGCACGACCTATATCATCGACAACACTGGTCGCCAGGGTGAGATAAAAGCCCATAATATCGAACGCGTCCAGTTCACCGATGGTACCTATACGCTTGCCGACGTTGCAAGCTCCACGACCGCGGCCCAGATCCACTCGATTTCGAGGCTGTACCTTGCCGCTCTGGACCGGCTTCCGGACGATGAGGGCCTCAATCACTGGGTGCGTGTGTCCAAGAGCGGAATGTCCCTGGAACAGATTGCCAACGGGTTTGTGGCATCCGACGAATTCGGAGGCCGCTATGGAAAGAACCTTTCGGAAGCTGCCTTCGTCACCCAGCTCTACGCCAATGTCCTAGATCGTGCACCCGATTCTGCTGGCCACAACGGCTGGATGCAGTACCTGGCGGCCGGCAACAGTCGTGCGGAAGCCCTGATTGGATTTTCCGAGTCGAATGAAAACGTCAACAAATACAAAGACGATGTGCTTGAGCCTCAAGTTGGACGCTTGTATCTGGCTGCTCTCAACCGTATGCCTGATGCCAATGGCTCTAATGCATGGGTGAACCATCTCAACGCAGGACACACCCTGAACGATATCGCAGGCGGCTTCGTTGAGTCTGCTGAATTTCGAAATCTGTATGGCAATCCCGGCAACGACGATTATGTCAGACTGCTGTACAAGAATGTTCTTCACCGCGCGCCAGACGAGGGAGGTTTCGCGATGTGGAAGAACGCTCTTGACCATGGCATGACAAGAGCGGATGCACTGGCTGAGTTCTCGAAATCCGCCGAGTTTGTTGCTCAGACCGATTACCTGTGGTTGTGATCACCCGTCCACTGCAGAGGTGAATGACCCATGGTCTGATCGATCCCCATGCTTTCGCCCGAAGCATGGGGACCGATTCGGCCTTTAGGCCAAGCGAACCTTAGCCAGGAAGCTGGCGACTGAACCGCGCCGGGTGGATTGGTGCACAGATGCCGCGGTTGCCCTCGGAGATGATGGCGGATAGAAGAGAGCTGGCTCGGGAAATCTGAACATCGGGATAAGTGGAGTTTCTGCCTGAAAGCGGCCAATATGCGTGCCGCACAGGAGAAACGATGACCAGACGACCGCGCCGGAACCACACACCGGCTTTCAAGGCGAAGGTGGCTTTGGCTGCCGTCAAGGGCGAGAAGACGTTGGCCGAACTGGCTCAGCAGTTCGACAGTAAGCGATGCGAGAGCACCCTTCTTCCCGGAACCGGGTCTGTGAGCGAGATTACGCGCGGGTTCACGGGGCACGGAGGGGGCGATGGAGGATGGCGTCAGGCTTCATCCCAGGCTTGAAGCCATGGATGAAGACAGGCCGTATCGGCGGGTCGAGGTGATCACGGGACGGCGTCAACGGCGCGTGTGGACGGCACAGGAGAAGGCGCGCATCGTGGCGGAGAGCGCGGTACCGGGCGCCAACATCTCCGAGGTCGCGCGGCGGAACGAGGTGAACCGCGGCCTGCTCACGGTCTGGCGCCGAGAGGCAGGTGCCGTCCCGGAAGCGACCCCGGCGCAGACGCCGCTGTTCGTCCCGGTCACCGTGGTCGAGGAGCCTGCGCCCGCTCCCCCGCGGGACCGGCGTCCGGCGCCCCGGGAGACGGCGCCGGGCCGGATCGAGATGGATCTGCGCAGCGGGCGGCTGGTGTTCCACGGCGCCGTCGATCCCGGCCTCGCGGCGGCAGTCGTCGCGGCCGCCCGAGGGCGGGGATGATCACGCCGCGTCCCGACCTCAAGGTCGTGCTCGCCACGCAGCCGATCGATTTCCGCAAAGGGGTCCACGGCCTGGTCGCGCTGGTGGCCGAGGCGCTGAAGGTGCTTTGGTGCAGGGATGCCGCGGTTGCCCGGGCAGATGTCGTCGGATAGAAGGCGGACCCCTTGCTGATCGCCCCGCCTGACCATGCCGCACAAGTACAATGCCGCCCGTCGCCACCGGATTCCGAAGACCCGCTACAAGGTGAAGAATTGGCGAGACTACGAGGCCGAGCTGCGGCAGCGCGGTTCGCTGACAATCTGGTTCACCGCGGAGGCCATCGAGGCGTGGCGGGCGGCGCCGCGAACCACGCCGGGCGGCCAGGCGCGCTACTCGGACCTTGCGATCGAGACAGCGCTGATCCTGAGAGCGGTGTTCCGCCAGCCGTTGCGGCAGACCGAAGGGCTGGTCGGCTCGCTGCTCGGGCTGATGGGGCTGGACCTGCCGGTACCGGACCATTCGACGTTGAGCCGGCGGGCCGGGGCCTTGGCGGTGGCTCCTCAGCCCCGGGCGGCGAGCGGTCCGCTGCACCTGCTGGTCGACAGTACCGGGGTGAAGCTCAGCGGGCCGGGCGAGTGGCTGGTCGAGAAGCATGGAACCCAGCGCCGCCGGGCCTGGCGCAAGCTGCACCTTGCTATGGATGCGAAGACCGGCACGATCGTCGCCTCGACCCTGACCGGCAAGGAGGTCGACGATGCCGCCGAACTCGGCCCCTTGCTCGATCAGGTCGAGGGACCGGTCGCGGCCGTCATTGCCGACGGCGCCTACGACCAGGACAATGTCTACGCTACCGTTGCCGGGCACTCTCCGGAGGCCGCGGTGGTCGTGCCGCCGCGTGTGACGGCTGTGCCCAGCCCTGCGGCCGAGACCGACCCGACCCAGCGCGACTGCCATATCCAGGCCATTGCCGAGCAGGGCCGGATGGGCTGGCAAAAAACCTCGGGCTACAATGCGAGGGCCGGGGTGGAGGGAACGATGAGTCGATACAAGCGCATCATCGGCGACACCTTGCGCTCCCATACCCGGCCGGCCCAGGAGGTCGAAACCAGGATCGCCATCAACGTTCTTAACCGCATGTTCGACCTCGGACGCCCGAACTCCGTCCACGCTGCCTGATGGTCAACGAACCAGGGAGAAATCTGTGCTCGTCGGCATCCATGCACCAGAGCCACCGGACCAGCATTATATGGGCACCGCCGTCAAAACCGCCAAGACGTCTCCGGCCTCCTGGGACGCCTTTGCCGACGTGGACGCCTTCGTGGACGAGGTGCTGGCGGAACTCGCCGCCATGGCGGTGGACGGTACCCGGTCGACCCGCTCCGGGCCGACGGCAGCTCTGTCCGGAGCGGCGCTGCGCAAGGCGATCATGGCGATCTGGTGCGTCTGCTTCTGCGGCATGCAGTGGCGCGCCATCGGCCAGCTCTGCGATATCCCGTTCGGTACGCTCTACACCCTGTTCGCCCGCTGGACCCGGCTCGGCCTGTGGCGGCGCCTGCTCAACCGCCTGACCCTGGCTTGGCGGCAGGCTTGCGGCGACAAACCCGTACCCAGCGCCGTCATCATCGACAGCCGGTCCTGTCATTCGGCGCCGACTTGCTTTGGGCGCGGTTTCGACGGCGGCAAGAAGATCAAGGGCATCAAGATCCATCTCGCGGTCGATAAATATGGCTTCCCGCTGGCGATCAACGTCTCGCCGGCCAATAGGCATGATGGCAAGGGCATCGTCCCGGTGCTGCACCATATGGCCCGACAATCAGGATAGGAAGAGCGTCAATCAGGGTCGGAATGGAATGTCGCGGTCGTGACGGAGGGCGGGCGTAGCCTGACCGTAGTCACGACCGCGACACCGACATCCTTTCCTGGAAAAGGACGTCGCTGACGGAAGCGGTGAATGCGGCCAGGATCGAGGATCTTCACGCCAATGAGGAACCGCGATCTTGCCGGGCACACACATCACCGACCGCCAAGTGAGCCTTTACATGAAAAACCGACAAACCAACACTCCCGCCGTCGCTGCGGCCAAAGCCGGGTTCAGCACGTCAACCGCCTACCGCATCGAGCAGGACCCCCGACCACCCTCGCAGAAGATCCTACCCCGCGGCCGGCGCCGCCCGGATCCGCTGGCCGGGATCTGGGACAGCGAGGTGGTGCCGATGCTCAAAGCCGCTCCGGGCCTGCGCTCGATCGCCGTGTTCGCCGAGATGCGCCGGCGGCATCCGGACCTGAGCGAGAAGGTCCGCCGAACGCTGGAGCGCCGCATCCGGGCCTGGCGAGCCGTCAACGGTCCGGACCAGGACGTCATCTTCCGGCAGCATCATGAGCCGGGCAAGATGGGCTTGTCGGACTTCACGGACATGGGCGACGCCGCCGTGTCCGTTGCCGGGCAGCCGCTCGATCACCGTCTCTTCCACTTCCGCCTGGCCTATTCCGGCTGGCAGCACGCCCATGTCATCCTGGGCGGCGAGAGCTTCGTCGCCCTGGCCGAAGGGCTGCAGAACGCGCTCTGGTCGCTCGGCGGGGCGCCGGCGGACCATCGCAGCGACAGCCTGTCGGCGGCGTTCCGCAACCTGGACCGCGATGCCGCCGAGGATCTGACCCGCCGCTATGAGGACCTGTGCCGCCATTACGGCATGGTGCCGAGCCGCAACAACCGCGGCCTCGCCCACGAGAACGGCTCCATCGAGAGCCCGCACGGCCATCTCAAGCGCGCCATCGACGATGCGCTGCTGCTCCGCGGCAGCCGGGACTTCCCCGACCTGCCGGACTACCGCCGCTTCATCGACGAGGTGGTCGGCCAGCAGAACGCCCGCCGGGCCAAGGCGATCGAGGTGGAGCGCGGCACCCTCAAGCCATTGCCGCCCGACAGGACCGCCGACTTCGAGCAGACCCTCGTCCACGTCACCTCCAGTGGCGGCTTCACCCTGCGCAAGGTGTTCTACACCGTGCCCTCCCGGCTGATCGGCCACCGCCTGCGGGTCCACCTGTTCGACGATCGCCTGGACTGCTTCCTGGGCGGCACGCGCGTCCTCACCCTGGCCCGCGGCCGTCCGCGCGGCAACGGCCGGCACGGCCATGTCGTCGATTACCGTCACGTCATCCATGCCCTGCGACGCAAGCCGATGGCCCTGCTCAACCTCGTCTACCGGGACCAGCTGTTCCCCCGCCGGGCCTTCGAGCGCACCTTCGAGGCGCTGCTCGCCGCCGGCAGTGACCGCCAGGCCTGCACCACGGCCGTCGCCCTGCTGTCGCTGGCCCACGAGCGCGGCTGCGAGGCCGAACTGGCCGAAGTCCTCGATGCCGACCTGGAAGCGGGACGGCTGCCCGACCTTCCGGCCCTGCGCGAACGCTTCCAGCGCACCGGGGCGCCGGTCACCGGTGTCGTCGTCGATCTCGTGCCGCTGAGCGTCTACGACGAACTCGTGCATGGAGCCGCGGCATGAGTGCGACCGATCCCATCGACACCGCCCGCCTGTCGCTGGCCCTGGGCGACCTGCGCCTGCCGGCCATCAAGGTGATCTGGCCGGACTTCGCCGACCGGGCCGACAAGGAAGGCTGGCCCGCCGCCCGGTTCCTGGCCGCCCTGACCGAGCACGAGATCGCCGAGCGCTCCCGCCGCCGGATCGAGCGTCATCTCGACGAGGCCAGGCTGCCTCCGGGCAAGACCCTGGAGAGCTTCGAGTTCGAGGCGGTCCCCATGGTCGGCAAGGCCCAGGTGATGGCCCTCGTCGCCGGCGACAGCTGGCTGGAAAAAGGCGCCAACCTGATCCTGTTCGGTCCGGCCGGCGGCGGCAAGTCGCACTTGGCGGCCGCGATCGGCTACGCCCTGGTGGAGAATGGCTGGCGCGTCCTGTTCGCCCGAACCACCGACCTGGTCCAGAAGCTTCAGGTCGCCAGGCGGGATCTGGCTCTGGAGTCCGCCCTCGCCAAGCTGGACAAGTATCACCTCCTGATCCTCGATGACTTCGCCTACGTTGCCAAGGACCAGGCGGAAACAAGCGTCCTGTTTGAACTGATTGGAACCCGGTACGAGCGGCGGTCATTGCTGATCACGGCGAACCAGCCGTTCGGCGACTGGGGCGGCATCTTCCCCAACCAAGCCATGACCCTGGCCGCCATCGACCGGCTCGTCCACCACGCCACCATCTTCGAGATGAACGTGGAGAGCTATCGTCGAAGGGTCGCACTGGAACGAAAACGCGGACCTGGACGGCCGCCGTCCCGAGCGACAATCAACGCGAACTTGATTGACGCTCCACGACAGGACACTTGAAATCCAGCCCGATCAGCGTCAATCATCCTGACGCCGCGACCTTAGGCATTCTTATCCTGATCGCCGCTCTCTCCATCCAGATTGTCGCGCTACAGCACCAGCTTGCCGGCCGCGGCTTCAAGGGGACCGCCCTGGGCGATCTCAGCTATCGGGGCGAGCGGCTGTCCAAGACCGGCGGGGCGCTCGGCATCACCATCCAACCCAGCGCCGGCGGCCACGGCGGAACCTTCATTCCGGAGGGTATTCGGTGGGTCGTCGAGCGCTCGCTGGGGTGGGTCAGCCGCTACCGTCGGTTGAACACCATCTTCGAGCGGACAGAGGCTCACCTCGTCGCTTTCATCGAGATCGCCTTCATTTCGATCCTCTCCCGCCGCCTCGTCCGCCTTGCGCCCCAGGAAATCGGCGCCTGACACCTACAAACAGACTCTCAATCCGACCCAGCGCGACCGCCATATCCAAGTCATTGCCGAGCAGGGCCGGATGGCTTGGCAGCAAACCTCGGGCTACAACGCGAGGGCCGGGGCCGAGGGCGCGATGAGCCGATACAAGCGGATCATCGGGGATACCTTGCGCTCCCATGGCCGCCAGGCCCAGGAGACCGAAATCCGCATTGCCGCCAGCATCCTCAACCGCATGCTCGACCTCGGACGCCCGGAGTCCTTCCGCGCCGCCTGAAGAACAAGGAACTGAAGCAGCACTCTGCTCTACTGCCTCCCTGCAGCAGAGCAGCATGCTTTGGTCGCTTCCCTCGCCCCAAAGCACGCCCTTCTATCCAATCCGCTGCCCCGCGAAAAGCTGCAACAGAACCCCTCAACATCCTCTCACTCTGCTGCAAGCTTAATCAAGAACGGAGCGGCGATCGAACCCTCTTCCTTGCTGGTCTCTCTCGCCAGCAGCCATAGCTGAGCACGAATAACAGCAAGCCGCCGTGCCTGGTCCAGGGAGCAAGGCCCAGCGGCAGCTTCGTCAATCGATTTTATAGCGTCGGTCAGGACATTGCGGTTCATCGGCCTATCCTCTTTGCCTGAGCATAATACGTGAGTCATAGGCTCAATCGGTTAAGTTTCTATGAAGGCGGAGGTGAGGAATCCCGACGCCTAGAACGGTATCGCTGCTTTGAGTATCCGCTGATGTCCGACCTCCAAGAGATAGTCCTGAATGGTATCGTCAAGTTGGCGGCGGGTCGGGTTGCCTGGGCAGCTCGGGTTGGTTATGGGGCCGGCATGACGAGCTCAACCAAGTCCTTTTACGCCGGCCACGGGACTGCCGAGAGTTTGGGGGTGCGGTGGCGTGCAGGGTATGATCGGCCAAGTTTTTGGCTGGTCGGGGATCAAGGATGAGGTGGGTTTTGCGCCTGGTGGAGACCGGGGCCGATGGGTCGAGCCGAAGCGTCGACGTGATGGTGATCGACCGACCCGGTGACCTGGGTGATCTGGGCGACATCGCGGCTCTGGGCCTGACCCTGGCGCAGGGCAGGCGGCTTGTGGCTCTTGTCCAACAGGAAATCGTCACGGCCCAGAGCCGGGACCATGCGGCCCGTGAACCGCGCCGGGTTTACCGGAGGCCCCATTTCTTGAGAGACTGGGGTCATCATGACGAAACAGGCATCACCCAAGTACGCCCCTGAAATCCGCGAACGCGCGGTTCGGATGGTGTTCGATCACGAAGGCGAGCACGCGTCGCAGTGGGCGGCGATCAGCTCGATCGCGGCGAAGATCGGCTGCACGGCGGAGACGCTGCGGGGCTGGGTCCGGCAGGCCGAGCGCGACCAGGGGAAACGGCCCGGCCCGACGACGGACGAGCAGGAGCGGATCAAGGCGCTGGAGCGCGAGGTCCGGGAACTGCGCCAGGCGAACGAGATCCTTCGCAAGGCATCGGCGTATTTCGCCCAGGCGGAGCTCGACCGCCCGTTCAGGAAATGATCGCCTTCATCGACGAGCAGCGCGCCGTCCACGGGGTCGAGCCGATCTGCAAAGTGCTGCCGATCGCCCCGTCAACTTATCACGCCCATGCCGCCCTGCGGACTGACCCGTCAAAGGCGCCGGCCCGCTGGCGAAGCGATGCGGAACTCAGCGTGGCTATCCGGCGGATCTGGGACGGGAACTTCCAGGTCTACGGGGTTCGGAAGGTCTGGCGGCAGTTGCGGCGGGAAGGCCTTGACGTGGCGCGTTGCACAGTGGCCCGGCTGATGCGGCGTATGGGGCTGAAGGGGGTGACACGCGGCAAGACGGTGCGGACGACGATCAGCGACCGGGCGGCACCGTGTCCGCTCGACCGGGTGAACCGCCAGTTCCAGGCGTCCTGCCCGAACGCCTTGTGGGTCGCGGATTTCACGTTTGTGGCGACTTGGCAAGGCTTCGTTTACGTGGCCTTCGTCATCGACACGTTTGCCCGGCGGATTGTCGGCTGGCGGGTCTCGCGCACCGCACACGCCGGATTTGTCCTGGATGCCTTGGAGCAAGCGCTTCACGACCGCCGTCCGGCCAAAGGCAGCGGCCTCATCCACCATTCCGACCGCGGGTCGCAATATGTCAGCATTCGCTACACCGAGCACTTGGCCGAGGCCGGTGTCGAGCCGTCGGTCGGCAGCGTCGGCGATTCCTATGGAGCTTCAGCTAACGCCGTAGGCGATACAACGCCTTGGCCGAGACGATCAACGGCCTCTACAAGACCGAGGTGATCCGACGCCGAGGGCCATGGCGCAACTTGGAAGCCGTCGAGTTCGACACCTTGGAATGGGTCAACTGGTTCAACCACCGGCGCCTGCTCGAACCCATCGGCAACATTCCACCCGCCGAGGCCGAAGCACGCTACTATGCTCAAACCGAGGACGTCGCCAGGGCGGCGTGACTCAACCAAATCGGCCTCCGGGAATCCCGGTGCGGTTCAGATCGACCACGCTGAGCGGCTTTGGACGAGCGCCAAAGGTGACTTTCTTGTTCATGCTCCTAACTCCTGGATAGCATCGAGCAGCGCGTCGATCTCCCGCGCGGCTGCACTGCCGGGGGCTGTCTCCATAACCGTCCTGCCACCCCCAGCGGACTCAGCAAAGGCCACGCGTTGCCCGATGGACACCGGCAGTACCGGGACATCCTCGAACTCGCCGAGGGCATCCGTTACGTCTCGCCCGATTAACGTGTTTACGACTTTACGATTGATCGTAAAAGCGTATTTCAGTGCAGGCTTGTAGATCGAGGCTTCCTTGACGAGGCTAACCACCTCGGCAGTGGCCCACACGTCGTAGGGCGACGGCTGGACAGGGATCAGCACCAGGTCGGATGCCATGATGGCGGACCGGGCCAGATCGGTCAAACGTGGCGGTCCGTCGATCACGACGATGTCGTAGGGCTCGGCTAGTCGATCGATCTCCTTGTGGATCGTCGCGGCCGGCATGGCGACGCTCGTGAACAGGGACTGCAACTCCGAGGCGTCTCGGGCAGCCGTCCAGTCGATCGCGCTGTGCTGAGGGTCCGCATCGATCAGCAGCACCTTCTGCCCCCGTCCGGCGAACCCGGTTATGGGATCGGTTCTTTCGAGTGTGTGACTAGCGAGAGAAGGCCCGCCCTCAATCCGTCTCCTGGGGGCGGGTCTTTTCGCGTGCGCTTCTATGCCTATAGCTGCTTTTTCATCCGGCACACGCGGACCTGGAAGGCTCCCTTCGTCGGGACGATCCGGGCATAAGCCGGCCCTTCATCCTCGACATGCAGCCAACGACCTGGAGCGCCTAGGAACGTAAATCCTTCGTGTTGAAGGTAGCCCATGGCTTCAGCGTTGGTCGCAAATGTCTTCAGTGTAGCGGTAAGGTTGGAGTCGGGGTCCACAGCACCTTTTCCTCTTCAATCACCCTTACCGCGATTGTAGGGAGTGATTGATAGGTATTGGACTCAAACTTACAGGTCATGTTCATGAGGTATAACGCTCGATGAGCTCTCATTCATGATTCTGCGATAAATATCAACTTTTAGCAGAAGTTATATTCATTTTGTTGTCCCAAGAATGCTACGTCTGTTTTCCCGCAGCTTCTTCATCACCGTGAAGGGTTTCTGCCAGTTTCTGGATTGTCTGCTTAACCTTTTCCTGTTCGTCACCGGAAATGGTTTGAGAATGTTCCTCCAAGTCTTTGATGGCTTGGCGAATTTTGTTCTGCTGTTCTGCTAGCCACTCTGGAGGGACATCAGTCATATTGCTTCTTTCAAAGCCTTGGAGCTAAGAAATTACTCTCCGCTATGAACTTAGCTGGAAAACCCCAACATCCTATGACGTCACCCCCTTTTAGACCGTCGCTGCGCCACGAGGGAGCAGTTGGCCTGTTCTTCCATAGGCTCATTTCTGCCTGATCGGCATATACCCGGTGAGAGCGGCGACGATGGAGGATGGGGCTCGTTGGGGATGGCAGAGCCAACCAGCAGGAGCAACGCCATCGTTTCTTATTGCGTGTCTTCCATCGAACCCACAGGAAGAATGTCTGAAACTTGGAACTGAGAGACCCGCTTCTTGCCCAGAGGCTGGTCTTCTCATGTGAACAAAAGGCGTATCAGTGCGTTAGCCCATGCATGGCCACGGGGAAGTGTTAGACTCGGCATCGGAGCAGTAGGAAGGCCCGTCTCATGGCAGGTGAGGCGGGCTTTTCTATGCGCTACTTTGATATGTCATCGAGCAGGACGCCCAACTCCTTCCGTTCCGCTTCGGCAGCGATCTGGTACATCCGGGCGGCAATGCGCAAGGAGAGCTGGCTCGGGAAATCTGAACATCGGGATAAGTGGAGTTTCTGCCTGAAAGCGGCCAATATGCGTGCCGCACAGGAGAAACGATGACCAGACGACCGCGCCGGAACCACACACCGGCTTTCGAGGCGAAGGTGGCTTTGGCTGCCGTCAAGGGCGAGAAGACGTTGGCCGAACTGGCTCAGCAGTTCGACATTCATCCCAACCAGATCACCCAATGGAAGGCACAGCTTCTCGACGGTGCAGCCGGGGTTTTTGGATCGGACAGCCGCAGCGACAGCCCGGGGCCGGCGGTGGATCTGACGGTGCTGCATGCCAAGATCGGAGAGCTGACGCTGGAGAACGATTTTTTGGCCGGCGCGCTCGGCAAAGCGGGTTTGCTGAGCGCAAAGCGATGATCGACCGCTCCCATGATCTGCCGATCACCAGACAGTCCAGGATGCTCAACGTCAGCCGGGGCAGCGTCTATTACCTGCCACGGCCGGCGTCGGCCGCCGACCTTGCGCTGATGCGCCGGATGGACGAACTGCATCTCGATTATCCGTTCGCAGGCAGCCGCATGCTGCGTGATCTGCTGACCGCCGAAGGCTTCCAAACCGGCCGCCGTCATGTCGCCACGCTGATGAAGCGGATGAGGATCCAGGCTGTTTACCGTAAGCCCAACACCTCGAAACCGGCGCCGGGGCACAGGATCTATCCGTATCTCCTGCGCAATCTGCCGGTCACGCGTCCCAATCAGGTCTGGGCCATGGACCTGACCTACGTTCCCATGGCGCGCGGCTTCGTCTACCTCGCCGCCGTCATCGACTGGTTCAGCCGGCGCGTTCTGTCCTGGCGACTGTCAATCACGATGGAGGCCGGGTTCTGCGTCGAGGCGGTCGAAGAGGCCCTGGCTCGCCACGGCAAGCCGGAGATCTTCAACACCGATCAAGGCAGCCAGTTCACCAGCACGGTGTTCACCAGCCTGCTCACCGACAACGCCATAGCAATCAGCATGGACGGCCGGGGCGCATGGCGCGACAATGTGTTCGTGGAGCGGCTCTGGCGTTCCGTCAAGTACGAGGAGATATACCTCAAGGCCTACGATACGGTAGCCGAAGCCCGGAAGTCGCTCGCCAGCTACTTTGGCTTTTACAATGCTGTTTCATACTACCCCACCCGGCTATGTCATTGATCAGAATAGCATTTTCTGCTCATCCGATGGTCCCGCGGGGTGCCTGTGGCGCTGGCGGGCCTGATCTGTAATCCGCTGCCCGGTTTTCCCCTCAAGTATGACTCTGCGGAACAGCCATGGTCCATCGGCGAGGGGATGCTCGGCCTCTATCTCGCCGCCCTCGGCGGCCAGGCGCAGTGTTTTGGTGCTGATGCCGAGGAACGCCGCGGCTTTGGTCAGGTTCATCCATCCGTCCGCGCTGGCAACCTCCGGGCGGTGAACTGGGATCCTGTTATGTGACCTGAGCGCGGTCACGCGTTCCCGCGTCCAGCGGTTGCCACGACCCGTGACGAGGCCGTTTCGATTGAGCAGACCGGCGATCAGGTCGTCGCCGGCAATCCGGACCAGCACGCGCACGGCCTCGACGATCTCGATGGAGGTCCCGGTAGACTGGCCACGTCGACGTCTCGGCAGACGCAGTTCAGTGTGGACGCCTCCGGCCCAATGGACCACGAGGACGATTTCGGCAGCGTCATCGTCGACATCGACGACAACCTCCTCAACCAGGGTCCGCACGATCCGTTTCTTCAGCCTCGCGTCGGCAGACGGGTCCTGCCACACGGTCTTCAGGTCGTCAGCCAGCGTCGCGAACTCATCGGAGGTCACCGACGGGCGTTGGGGCACGGTCTGAACATGCGCCGCGATCCGGTTCTCGACGGCGACAACGCGCTCAAGGGCACGGTTCCAGCGCACTTCCAACTCTGCCGTGACCTGCCGGTTCAACGGATCAGCGGCATCGTATTGCCGAAAAGCTCGGTCGGCGGCATATCGGGCGGCCGTCAGGTCGCGCTCGAGAGCCTCGCGGACATCGTCGCGTCGTTGAGCTTCCTGCCGCTCCATCCGCAGGGCCGCTTCCACGGCCTCCGGGCCGACGGCTTGCAGCACCTGTTCCCCGATGGCGGCATCCACCGGCAATCCACCGAAGGCGATGCAGCGTGGTTCGCCACTGTCCATCCAGCCGCGGTTGCAGGCATAACGCAGGATGTCATGATCGTTGCCGGTATAGCGGACGGTCAGTTTACGGCCACACCGTCGGCAGCGCAAAATACCGGCGAGCAGGGCATCGCCGCGCTTGGCCGCGCCACAGGCTTCACCGCCCTGAGTGTTGTCCTTGATCATCGCCCGGATCGCCTCGGATCGCTCCCAATCGACATAACCTTCGTGTGCGCCGGGATACAGCGCCAACCAGTCCTCCCGTGCTTTACGCCGGGTACCGCGCCGTGGGGTCGGTCCGTCGTGAAGCGCCACGGTCCCTGTCTTGCCATAGGCATAGGCGCCACCATAAACCGGGTTCGTCAGGATCCGGTAGAGCGTTCCATAACAGGGACGCTTCCAGACGACATCGGCACCCGATCGCCGGGCCGGGAGATCGAGGTTGTGCTCGAGGAACCATAGCAGGGCCTGACGGACGCTGCCGAGTTCGGCGAACTTTGAAAAGACCAAGGCGATGGCTTCCCGGATGCGGTGGTCGGGATCCTTTTCCAGGCGGTGGCCATCGGCCTTGATGTATCCGATCGGGACCATCACGACCAACTCGCCGCGACGCGCCATCTCGTGGCGTGCGGCCAGGGAGCGCTGACGCAGGAGGTCGAGTTCGTACTCGTTCAGGCTGCCCTTCAGACCCAGCAGGAGCCGGTCATTGCCCTGGCGCGGCGCGTAGATGGTCTCCTGATCGACGAGCAGGGTGTCGACAACACGGCACATCTCGATCAGTTGTTGCCAGTCGCGACTGTTGCGGGCGAAGCGTGACACCTCAAGCGCCGCCACCGCTCCGACTTTGCCAAGGCAGACGTCGGCCACCATCCGTTCGAAGCCGGTCCGCGCCACCATTCCGGCCGCGGAGCGCCCAAGATCCTCATCGACAATCTCGACTTCCGACCATCCCAGGGCACGCAACCGATCCTTCATGGCGTACTGCAGCGCGCGGCTCTCGCGGTTGTGCGCAACCTGGTGAGGTGAAGATTGACGGACATAAAGCACCGCCTTGCGCTCAAGGTGATGCGGCTGGATCTTGTCACTCATCAGTTTGTCCTCCCATTCGCCCACCGACCGGGTTGCCCGCCGCCGCCAGCAGCATCCGCGCCATCAGACGCGCCGCCGTGTCGAGCGCCACCTTGGGCAGGCTGGTCCGATCAGGTCCTGGGCAGGACCGAGGAAACAGGCTGAGTTGTCTGGTTGGGAGCGGCAGGTTCGTGCGTGGCATCGGCATCTCCTCGGCTCTGGTGGGAGGGATGCCTTGCTCCTATCACTGAAACGGCCGACGGTACTCGACCGATGATGTCCGACAGCAGTGTTTTGAGATTATCCAGTGCCGCCAGATCGACCTGTTGGCGAGGTAACGTCCAACGGAGTGGTGGAAATTGGCCCTTGAAGGGTTGAGGCGGCCCGGGTGGAGCTCGCAGAGCGGAGCCCGGGCCGCCTCAACCCTCCGCCGCTGGGGCCGCAACGACGTGGAGGTGGTCATCACGCTCTTCAGGTAAGGTCGAGTTGCGACACGAGACCAGACCCCGAGAGAGGCATGATGACCAAGGATACGATGACACTTCTGCTCGACCAGATCCAGGCCAGTACCGATGGCGACTTCCTGCGCGCCATCGCCGCTCACACGCTCCAGCGACTGATGGAGTTCGAGGTCGACGGCCTGATCGGCGCCGGGCGCCATGAGCGGTCCGACGAGCGCACCACATACCGCAACGGACATCGGGATCGTCAGCTGGAAACCCGGCTCGGCACGCTCGACCTGAAGATCCCGAAGCTGCGCCAGGGCACCTACTTTCCGGCCTTCCTGGAGCCCCGCAAGACCGCCGAGAAGGCGCTGACGGCCGTGATCCAGGAAGCGTGGATCCAGGGCGTGTCCACCCGCAAGGTCGATGACCTGGTCCAGGCGCTGGGCATGACCGGCATCTCCAAGTCGCAGGTCTCGGCCCTGTGCCAGGACATCGACACCCGCGTGCTGTCCTTCCTCGAGCGGCCGCTGGACGGCGAGTGGCCCTACCTCTGGCTCGATGCGACCTACATCAAGGTCCGCCAGAATGGCCGCATCGTGTCGATCGCGGCGATAATCGCCACCGGTGTCAACCAGGACGGCCGCCGCGAGATCCTCGGGCTCGGCCTGGGCCAGTCGGAAGCCGCCACCTTCTGGATCGAGTTTCTGCGGGGGCTGGTCCGTCGCGGTCTGAAGGGCGTGAAGCTGGTGATCTCCGACGCCCACGAAGGTCTCAAGGCGGCTATCACCCAGGTCCTGAGCGCCACTTGGCAGAGGTGCCGGGTTCATTTCATGAGATCGCTCTTGGCCCATGTGCCGAAAAGCCAGCAGTCGGTCGTCTCGGCCGCTGTCCGGCAGGTCTTCGTCCAGCCCGATCGCGAGACTGCCGGACAAGCCTGGCGCCACGTCGCCGATCAGCTCCGCCCACGCTTTCCCAAGGTCGCCGCCCTGCTTGACGATGCCGAACACGACGTGCTCGCCTACATGGACTATCCTGAACCCCATCGTAGCAAATTGCACTCGACCAATCCGATCGAACGCCTGAACAAGGAAGTAAAGCGCCGGACCAATGTCGTCGGGATCTTCCCGAACGAGGCCAGTGTTCGCAGGCTTGTTGGTGCTGTACTTCTCGAGCAAAACGACGAGTGGCAACTACAACATCGTTACCTGACGCTTGAGACCATGACCGGCATGGTCGCCAGTGATGAAGCAGCCCTCGCCGCGCTGACCAAGACCTGACCTACGGTGCTGATGGCCTCCTCCCAATTTACACCAGCTTGACGGACGCAATCTGTGGCGAGAGCTATGGGGGAAACTGGGTGATGACGAGGTGAGGAAGGTGGCGTAACGAGGTAGGTGCTTGACGCCTGCCAGAACCTCCACGAGGGAGCGCTACGCCATGAACGAAGATACCAGCATTGTCCGGCTTCGCCAGCCCGAAGAGATCGATGATCCCCTGACGGCCCTTCTCCGATCGGGAGCCCGCCAGTTGTTGGAGCAGGCCATCGAAGCCGAGGTGGCGGCTTTCCTGGCTGCCAGCAAAGACCTGAAGCTGGCCGACGGCCGGGACCGGTTGGTCCGGCATGGCCATGGACCGGAGCGCATGATCCAGACCGGGATTGGGCCGGTCGAGGTCCAGCGGATCAAGGTCCGTGATCGCGCTCCCGGTCCGGCAGCCGAGCGCATCCGGTTCAGCTCAGCCTTGCTGCCGCGCTGGGCGCGCCGGACGACCAGTCTCGACGCCCTGCTGCCAATCCTGTATCTGCGCGGCGTTTCAGCCGGTGATTTCCAGGAGGCGCTGAGCGTTCTGCTCGGCAAGGACGCGCCCAACCTGTCACCGGCGGTCATCGCGCGGCTGAAGGAGAGCTGGGCGGACGACTACGCGCGCTGGCAGCGGCGGGACCTGTCGGCCCGGCGCTACGTCTATGTCTGGGCCGACGGCGTCTACCTCCAGGCCCGCATGGAGCCTGCCGCCGAGTGCATGCTGGTGATGATCGGCGCCACGCCGGAGGGTAAAAAGGAACTGCTCGGCTTCCAGGTCGGCGTCCGCGAAAGCGCCCAGAGCTGGCGCGAACTGCTGATCGACCTGAAGGCCCGCGGGCTGGGAATCGCCCCGGAACTGGCGGTCGCCGATGGTGCTTTGGGCTTCTGGAAGGCGCTCGACGAGGTCTTCCCCGGCACGCGTCATCAGCGCTGCTGGTTTCATAAAAGTTCTAATGTTCTCAACAAGGTGGCGAAATCGCTCCAGCCCGCGGTCAAGCAGGACCTGCGGGAGATCTGGATGGCGCCCGACCTCAAGGCGGCGGAGCATGCCCTTGATACCTTCGAGAAGAAGTACGGCGCCAAGTACTCCGGTGCCGTCGAATGCCTGACCAAAGATCGTGATGCCCTGCTGGCCTTCTACAGCTTCCCGGCCGAGCATTGGGATCACGTGCGGACCACAAACCCTATAGAAAGCGTCTTCGCCACAGTCCGGCACCGGACGGTCCGCACCAAGGGGGCGCTTTCCCAGGACACTGCCAAGCTCATGGTCTTCAAGCTGATCTCGGCAGCATCCAGAACTTGGCGGCGACTTCAGGGCGAAAACCAGTTGCCCAAGATCATCCAAGGCGTCAAATTCCGCGACGGCATCGAGGTCAGCGTGCCGACATCACACAGCGCCGCCTGAACACCTCGTCACCCAAATTCCGCTATAGCTCCCTGTGGCGCTTGGGCAGGGTGAAGATGAAGGCATGCGGCGCGATCGAACATCCACGAGGGCACCGCCAAACATTGTCCCTTCCGGTCTGCCGTCGTACTGCACCAGAACACGGGCATGTTGCCGCGCTTGACGACTTCGTGAACATGCACCTCGCGGCCAAACCAGGGATGCCAGGGATAAAGAACTTCCCGTACCTCGGTCCCATGGGCGTTGTGTTGCTTCGTTGTACAACTCCCGCAGACCTCATTCCAGCCTTGACCGGCAAACACCCGATCAGGCCTACTTCAACCCGCTTCCGCAGATCGCGGCAGCCTGAACCCGGCAGCCGCTCCACTTATCAGCCGAAAAATCTGTTCAGACAAGCGGAGCCAGCTCTGTAAACCCGGCGCGGTTCAATCCAGTGGCAGCCGATGCGTTTGTCTCCGGTGGCGCCGAGACGCCGCCTGCACCACCTCCCCAGGCTCAGGAGCCGGCTGAGAAGGTGAAGCTGAAACACTTGACCATCGACATCGAGCCAGCGCTGCACAAGCGCCTGAAAGCCAGGGCGGCCGAGGAGGACATGAACCGCACCGGGATTCCCGGAGGCCGATTTGGTTGAGTCACGCCGCCCTGGCGACGTCCTCGGTTTGAGCATAGTAGCGTGCTTCGGCCTCGGCGGGTGGAATGTTGCCGATGGGTTCGAGCAGGCGCCGGTGGTTGAACCAGTTGACCCATTCCAAGGTGTCGAACTCGACGGCTTCCAAGTTGCGCCATGGCCCTCGGCGTCGGATCACCTCGGTCTTGTAGAGGCCGTTGATCGTCTCGGCCAAGGCGTTGTATCGCCTACGGCGTTAGCTGAAGCTCCATAGGAATCGCCGACGCTGCCGACCGACGGCTCGACACCGGCCTCGGCCAAGTGCTCGGTGTAGCGAATGCTGACATATTGCGACCCGCGGTCGGAATGGTGGATGAGGCCGCTGCCTTTGGCCGGACGGCGGTCGTGAAGCGCTTGCTCCAGGGCATCCAGGACAAATCCGGCGTGTGCGGTGCGCGAGACCCGCCAGCCGACAATCCGCCGGGCAAACGTGTCGATGACGAAGGCCACGTAAACGAAGCCTTGCCAAGTCGCCACAAACGTGAAATCCGCGACCCACAAGGCGTTCGGGCAGGACGCCTGGAACTGGCGGTTCACCCGGTCGAGCGGACACGGTGCCGCCCGGTCGCTGATCGTCGTCCGCACCGTCTTGCCGCGTGTCACCCCCTTCAGCCCCATACGCCGCATCAGCCGGGCCACTGTGCAACGCGCCACGTCAAGGCCTTCCCGCCGCAACTGCCGCCAGACCTTCCGAACCCCGTAGACCTGGAAGTTCCCGTCCCAGATCCGCCGGATAGCCACGCTGAGTTCCGCATCGCTTCGCCAGCGGGCCGGCGCCTTTGACGGGTCAGTCCGCAGGGCGGCATGGGCGTGATAAGTTGACGGGGCGATCGGCAGCACTTTGCAGATCGGCTCGACCCCGTGGACGGCGCGCTGCTCGTCGATGAAGGCGATCATTTCCTGAACGGGCGGTCGAGCTCCGCCTGGGCGAAATACGCCGATGCCTTGCGAAGGATCTCGTTCGCCTGGCGCAGTTCCCGGACCTCGCGCTCCAGCGCCTTGATCCGCTCCTGCTCGTCCGTCGTCGGGCCGGGCCGTTTCCCCTGGTCGCGCTCGGTCTGCCGGACCCAGCCCCGCAGCGTCTCCGCCGTGCAGCCGATCTTCGCCGCGATCGAGCTGATCGCCGCCCACTGCGACGCGTGCTCGCCTTCGTGATCGAACACCATCCGAACCGCGCGTTCGCGGACTTCAGGGGCGTACTTGGGTGATGCCTGTTTCGTCATGATGACCCCAGTCTCTCAAGAAATGGGGCCTCCGGTAAACCCGGCGCGGTTCAACACATCGATTGCCGACATCGCCCGACGCCTGCTTCAGGAATGGGCGTATAGGTGATTTCACGGAAGCACGACGATACAGATTGGCGTGTTATCGTGTTTCTGTGCTTCCTTGTGTAAGGAAGTAAGGATTTAAGATCCCTCGCCGGGAGGGCATCTCCTCCGGTTGCTGGAGCAACCAGAGGAGAGCCATGAGGGTGTTTCTTGGAGTGGGCATTAACACCCTTCCACCCATCCATGCTCGCAAGCTGCGCGTGGACGGGTCCCTGTGAAGCCACTTGACGCCCAACGTGCGGGAGATAGTCGGCCGCTCGATGGCGGCCTCTGAGTGCTCAAACGAAAAATGACATGCTCAGGCAGCTCTCACAAATAGGTCCATCCCCTCTGGTACCCTGATGGGAATGACGCCTTGCTGGACCCGTTGAGCTACCTCGACACTTTCTACAAGGCTCTTCGTTGCAAATGGCTTCTTCAACCAGCCTATCGCTGCATCCATGTTCCGGCGCGCTATCTCATCTTGAGCGCTTACGAATATAGAGCTTACGCCCCAGCTAGACGAAAGTGTCCGAGCGATATGTACCCCATCTTCATCGTAACCGGCCGTTCAAGGCCCAGGGACTGGTTTTTTGTAGAGGGGTATGAGGTCGCGCAGGCTCTCGATGCCGAAGGCAGTGAACGCCAGGACTTCCTCGCCTCCGACGCCGTAGATCCAGAGGACGCCGTCCTCGGGTTCCATGTCGAGACTGACCTCGTGCAGCAGATCCTCGTCCTCGCCGAGCATGTCGGCGACGCGAGCGATGGTGAAGACGGAGCCGATCGCGGCCATTTCAGGCGGCTTGTGCCCGGAGCGCCTCGCTGGAGGCCCAGTTCCAGGGCAGGAGTTCGTGCAGGCGGCTGACCAGCTGGTCGCCGATGCGGTCGAGTACGGCCGCGAGATAGGCCTCGGGATCGAGACCCGAGAGCTTGGCCGTCTCGATGATCGTCATCGCGTCCGCGATCACCGCGCCGCCGGCGTCCGAGCCGGCGAAGAGATAGTTCTTCCTGCCCACCGAGATCGGCCGGATCGCCCGCTCGGCCGGATTGTTGTCGATCGCCACGCGCCCATCCTCGAGGAACAGGGAGAAGGCCTCGACGCGCTTGAGGAAGTAGCGCATTGCGGTTGGCAGGTCGCCCTTGCCGGGAATGCGCCGGAGCCGGTCCTCGCACCAGGCCAGGAAGGCTTCGACCGGACCCCGGCTTCGCTCCTGCCGAATGCGGCGGCGCTCCTCCGCCGGTCGCCCGGTGATCTCGCGCTCGATGTCGTACAGGACGCCGATCCGCTCCAGCGCCTCAAGGGCGATTGGGGAGCCGGTGGACTTCCAGACGTCGTGGAAGGCGCGGCGCAGATGAGCCCAGCACGCCGCCTCGCGGATCCGCCGATGACCCTCGGCGCCCGGCTGGTAGAGCTTCCTGAAGCCGCCGTAGGCGTCGGCCTGCAACACGCCCTCGAAGCCCGCGAGATGGGCCTGCGGGTGCTCGCCCTTGCGGTCGGGCGAGAAGAAGTAGGTCACGGCGGGCGGATCGCTTCCGCCCCAGGGCCGGTCGTCGCGGAGATAAACCCAGATCCGTCCTTCCTTGACCCCGCGGGTTTTGCCCTCGGCGGCGCGGCGTCCGGGATCGAGGACGCGGATTGGGGTATCGTCCGCGTGCAGCCGGTCCGACCGCATGACCTCGGCGCGGATCAGCTCGGTCAGGGGGCGCAGCGCCGCGACCGCCTGGCCGCACCAGTCGATCAGGGTGGACCGGGGAATGTCGGCCCCCATCCGGGCGAAGATCTCGCCCTGGCGGTACAGGGGCAGGTGATCGTCGAACTTCGAGACCAGGACATGGGCCAGCAGGGCCGGACCCGCCATTCCCCGCCGGATCGGCCGGGACGGCGCCGGCTCCTGGACGATCCTCTCGCACAGCCGGCAGGACTTCTTCAGCCTGCTGGTCTCGATCACCTTGAGCTTGGCCGCGACGAACTCGAGGACCTCGGACAAGTCCTCGCCGAGCAGACGAAGCGGGCCGCGGCAGTCGGGGCAGTGGTCGCCGGGATCGAGCACGATCCGCTCGCGCGGCGCGTCGTCGCGAAGGCGCGGTTTACCCCGCCGGCGCGGTTCGGTCCTCGGCAATGCCGGCTCCTCCCCGGCGTCATCGGCATCGGAACGTTCGGCCGAAGCGTCGTTGGCGGCCATCGCCACCTCGACGTCCTCGAGCGTCAGCTGGAGTTGCTCGAGTTCACGGCCGATCCGCTCCGAACTCGGTCCGAACCGCTGCCGCCGCAGCTTGGCGATCTGGATCCGGAGCGCCTGGACCAGGGCCTCGAAGGCCAGCGCCGAGGCCCTGGCGCGGGCCATCTCCTCACGCTGGGCAAGGATGATCGCCTTCAGGGCGGCTGGGTCGTCGGGCAGGGCATCGGGCAACGGCGGCATGGAACAAGTCTAACAAAAATCCGCCCCTGGTGACAGTATTCATCAGTCATGAACAGGGAAAATCATCCCACCCGCATCGGTCCGGCAGTCCAGGCGGGACGCCTCCAGTCGATTCCCTCCCACAGCATTGCCAGTTGTGCCGCCGTCAGCCGTACCGATCCGTCCGAAGGTGCCGGCCAGGGGAAGCGGCCCTGCTCGAGAACCTTGTAATACAGACAAAACCCCTGGCCGTCCCAGTGGAGCAGCTTGATTCTGTCGCCCCGACGCCCCCGGAAGGCGAAGACGGCACCCGAGCCGGGGGCCTGCCGGAGGTGCTCCTGCGCGACCGCCGCCAGCCCGGTGATTCCCTTGCGCAGGTCCGTGACCCCGCAGGCGAGATAGACCCGAACGCCGGTGCCCAGGCCGATCATGCCGCCTCCGCGACCCGGATCAGCCGCATCAGAACGCGATCCGGAAGGTCGGCGGCAAAGCGCAGGGTGCGGCCACTGCGCAGCCCGATCTCGACAGGGTGGCTTGGCGCATCCCCGCCACATCCGGCGCCCAGGCCCGGCTCCTCCTCCGTCACCTCGACCGGGAGGAATACGGCCTTGCCCGTTGGATGGACGGCCTTGCGCTTCAACTCGCAGCGCCACTGATAGATGTTCTGCCGGGAGATGTCATGCCGGCGCGCCACCTCCGAGACGCTCGACCCGGGAGCGGCAGCCTCGGCGACAATCCGCATCTTCTCGTCCAAAGACCAGCGACGCCGGCGCTCACTTCCATTCAGAACCTCCACCCGCATATCTCACCTCGCTGTTGACGTCCATAACGACGTCGTTAACGACGTAAGCTATCTCGATAGCAAAATCCTTGTAAGGCGGCCTGGATCGGCCGGTTACTCTTCATCTTTACCGAGATTGATATCTATCAAGGCTATATCTGGAATTTTTTGATCCAGCAACTTCACAGCATCATCTAAGCTTGACGCAACCCCCACGACTTCATGACCTGCTTCCTGAAGAGTCATTCCAATATATAATGCAATGATGGCCTCATCTTCAACAACGAGGATCTGCATGCTGGTGATCTCCCTTCCGTTGGTTGGGCAGTGCCGAATGGGTAATCGTCTTTCACAAATCTAGAACTATTCGATCTTATCAAACAGGCCGGTGTACACTTTGTTGCTATGGTTAATGCACTTTGAGCAGAGCAGGCCTGATTTTCTTAGATATATCAGTGCGCTTAATTCTACATACGAAATAATTTTGCATGTAATGGCAGTATTTTCAATACACCTCAGATATGATTGGATTTTTTTCAATCAGATAGCTCGTGCACGGGGAATTATTAAGTTGCTTTAGTTATCCTCAGGCGCGCTCTTACACCCACGTTATTAGGGTTGAGATCCAGCCGACAGATGAAGCCTTTGGGCTGATAGTGCGCCACCACCTGAGCAGCTACAGCCCTGATGGTTTCCCTACTTAGATCGTAGCTGAAGGGATAAGAATTGTTTTTGGTGCCCGCCTTCTCCAGTTTCTGATCCAGGACGCGGATGACATCCAGGGCCAGCTGCTCCACTGGGTCAGTCATGGTCAAGCCTCCTCGGCAGCCTCAGCCAAGGCGAGAGTATCCCGAGAGCGGAGAGGCAGCTTATACCTATTTAGTTTTAGCTAAGTATGGCTTACAGGGCGGAGTTGTTTTCCGCCTGTGGGTCGGAAACGGTTCTAGGGTCTGTCGCGGCCCTTCAGCGGTTCCACCTATCTTGTAAGATAGCCGTCACAGAGTTCAGAACGGTGTCCTCCGCAACGGGCTTGATGAGGATGTCCGAGGCCATCTCACGCCCCTCCAGGGGGGCTCGTTTGTAGTCGCCAGTGATGAAGACGACGGGAACTCCCAGGGGGGCCAATTCGGAAGCAACGGAAATCCCGTCGATGACACCTCCGAGATCGATGTCAAGCAGAGCCAGGTCAGGCAGATGCTGGTATGCCATCTCCAGTGCCTTCTCAGCCGTGTATGCCGGACCGACCACCGAATAGCCTGCATCCTTTAGCATTTCCGCCCATCCCAAGGCGATCAAGGGATCGTCCTCACACACCAGAATACGGGGGGTGATGGAGTATTCTTCCTGGGGGAGAGGCTTCAAAACAGCAGACATCAGAAATCTTCCCTTCATATCTCATCAAATACAATACGGGTGCTCTGATTAAGAATATCTTACCAATATATTGCGCCTATACTTAGTATCATTTTTATATTAATAGAAAAATAACATATAGGTCTTGATAATTTTGTTTGGTTTTTATGCATGTCGGGGAAGATCCGCACCGGTAGCTTGGTGCTGAGCGCGGGGAGGTATCGTCAAGTTGGCGGCGGGTCGGGTTGCCTGGGCAGCTCGGGTTGGTTATGGGGCCGGCATGACGAGCTCAACCAAGTCCTTTTACGCCGGCCACCGCTTCCCTCCGGATCTGATCAGCTACACCGTCTGGCTGTACTTTCGCTTTCCCCTGAGCCTTCGGATGGTCGAGGAGATGCTGGCCTTCCGCGGCATCGTGGTCAGCCATGAGACGATCCGTCAGTGGGGCCTCAAGTTTGGTCAGGAGTTCGCCAACATCATCCGCCGACGGCTGCCTCGGCCCGGCGACAAGTGGCACATGGATGAAGTCGTGCTCAAGATCGCCGGCAAGACGCACCATCTTTGGCGCGCCGTCGACCAGCACGGCGTTGTGCTCGATGTGCTGGTTCAGAGCCGGCGCTGCAAGAAGGCGGCCAAGCGGTTGCTCCGCAAGCTGCTGAAGCGGCAGTGCCGGCTGCCTCGGGTCATGATCACGGACAAGCTGCGCTCATATGGGGCGGCGAAGAAGGAGATCGTGCCCAGGGGGCGGGGGGGGGGGGCGCGTCGGAGAGTGTCAGGAATTTCGTGTGAGGGCGGGCATACTGGGAGAAAAGGAGATCCCGCATGGCTCGTCGCAAACCACCCGTCATCCCTGACGCCCTGCTCGACCAACTTCTTGCCGTGTCCGACGCGAAGAGCGCGTTCGATCCGAACGGCCTTCTGGACGGCCTGAAGAAGGCGCTTGCCGAGCGGGCGCTGAATGCCGAGATGGACCATCATCTCGCCGGCGAGGACGAGGCCGGCAACGGCCGGAACGGCTACGGCCGCAAGACGGTGCTGAGCGACACCGGCAAGCTGGAGCTGGAGATCCCGCGCGATCGGCGGGCGACCTTCGATCCGCAGCTCATCGCCAAGTACCAGCGGCGCTTTCCCGGCTTTGACGACAAGATCGTATCGATGTATGCCCGCGGCATGAGCGTCCGGGAGATCGTCGGGCACCTGCGCGAACTCTACGGCGTGGAGGTCTCGCCCGACCTGATCAGCGCCGTGACCGACGCCGTGCTGGACGAGATCGCCGCCTGGCAGGCCCGGCCGCTGGAGCCGGTCTACCCGCTGGTGTTCTTCGACGCCCTGCGGGTCAAGGTCCGCGACGAGGGACTGGTCCGCAACAAGGCCGTCCACGTGGCCCTCGGTGTGCGGGCCGACGGCACCAAGGAGATCCTCGGCCTGTGGCTGGAGCAGAACGAGGGCGCCAAGTTCTGGCTGCGTGTCCTGAACGAGCTGCGCAACCGCGGCGTGGAGGACATCCTGATCGCCGTGGTCGACGGGCTGAAGGGCTTTCCCGACGCCATCCAGGCGGTGTTCCCGCAGGCCATGGTCCAGACCTGCATCGTGCACCTGCTGCGCAACAGCCTGGAGTTCGTCTCCTGGAAGGACCGCCGGGCCGTCGCAGCCGCCCTGAAGGACATCTACCGGGCGATCGACGCCACGGCCGCCGAGGCCGCGCTGGAAGCCTTCGAGGACAGCGCCTGGGGACGCAAGTATCCGGCCATCAGCCCGTGCTGGCGCCGCGCCTGGAACGAGGTGGTGCCGTTCTACGCCTTCCCGGCCGAGGTCCGGCGCATCCTGTACACCACCAACGCCATCGAATCCTTGAATGCCAAGCTCCGCCGGGCCGTTCGCGCCCGAGGCCACTTCCCGACTGACGATGCCGCCCTGAAGCTGATCTTCCTGGTCTTGCACAGGACCGAGAAACAGTGGACCATGCCGGCACGCGAATGGGCCATGGCAAAGGCTCAGTTCGCCGTCCTCTTCGGTGAGCGCTTCACAAAGGCATTCGCCTGATCATGCGAAACCGCCCGCCATCACACGAAATTCCTGACACTCTCCAGCGTTTTTTCGAGCACCGCCAGCACAAGGGGCTCAACAACCGGGCGGAAAACTCCCACCAGCCAACCCGACGACGGGAACGGCAGATGAAACGGTTCAAGTCGGCTCGGCACGCCCAGCGCTTCCTGTCCGCCCATGACCCGATCAACAACCTCTTCCTCCTGTCCCGTCACCGCATGACCGCAACCAACTACCGCGCCGATCGCGATCGTGCCTTCGAGGCATGGCACGACATCTGCGGCATCCAGCTGGCCGCATAGCCCGCACCTGCCCGGTGCGCCGTCAAGCGCGTCCAACCCTCGGTTCCCGCCCAACAAGTTGACGATGCCCACGCGCTGATCGGCTCGCTGAGCGGCACGGCCATCGTCCGCGTGACCTTCGACGGGGACACGGCGCGCGAGGCCGAACGCATTCCCCTGGGGGGCCGAATCCGCGACGTGGCGCAAGGAACGGACGGCGCCGTCTACGTCATCAACGACGGCACCGAGGGAGCGGTGTGGCGTATCTCGCCGATGGATACCGGCAACGAGGCCAGCGGCAACTGACGCGACGAAGCCCGTGGACTTCCGCGGGCGACTGCCGGAACCGAACTCCGGGAACAGCGCGGCGCCCGTGAGGGCCGGGGCCTGGTCCTCCAGGCGGAACTCCGGTTCATGGCGGCCTTCCTCGCCGGTGTCTCGGACCGACGCCCGCCCGCAGGGACGGAGCGAGGGCCTGCTCACGCAGACCATCGTCTCCGCCCCTGCCGATCAGGACAGCCCGGTGGTTGATGCCGCCTCGTTCCGCAGGATCAAGCGGCGCCCGCCGCCGGCACCCTCGCGACGTCAGCGCATCACGAAGGGATTCGGCACCTCGGTCTCGGTCGAGATCCAGACGGTCTTGGTCTGCAGGTACTCCTTGATCGCATCCTGTCCGCTTTCCCGCCCGATGCCGCTCTGCTTGTACCCGCCGAACGGCGCCATGTAGCTCGTCGCCCGGTAGGTATTGACCCAGACCATGCCGGTCTGCAGGCGGTTCGGCAGCGTGTGGGCCTTCGAGATGCTCTCGGTCCACAAGCCGGCGCCGAGGCCGTAGGGTGAGTCGTTGGCGATCGAGACGGCCTCGTCCTCGTCCTCGAAGGGGATGACCGAGAGCACCGGCCCGAAGATCTCCTCGCGGGCGATGCGCATGGTGTTGTTGACGCCGGTGAAGATGGTGGGCTCGACGAACCAGCCGCCGCTCAGTTGGGGATCGCTCGGCTGCCGGCCGCCGAGCACGGCCTCGGCCCCCTCGTTCCGCGCGATGTCCAGGTAGGAAAGGACTTTCTCGAGCTGCGGCTTGGTCGTGACCGGGCCCACCTGGGTCGTCGGCAGCATCGGGTCGCCGAGCGTCGCGGTGCGCGCGAACGCCACCAGCCGGCCGATGAACTCGTCGTGGATCCGGCGGTCGACGAGCAGGCGCGAGCCGGCGATGCAGGTCTGGCCGCTGGCGGCGAAGATGCCGGAGACGACGCCTTTCACGGCGTTGTCCAGGTTGGCGTCGGCGAGCACGATGTTCGCCGACTTGCCGCCGAGTTCCAGGGTCACGCGCTTCAGCGTCGCCGCCGCGGCCTGGTAGATCCGCTTGCCCGTGGTCTCGGATCCCGTGAAGGCGATCTTGGAGACCAGAGGGTGCTCGACCAGGCGCTGCCCCACCTCCGCGCCGAAGCCGGTCACGACGTTCAGGACGCCGGGCGGGAAGCCGACGGATTCGAAGATCCGGGCGAACTCCAGCATGGAGGCGGACGTGAACTCCGACGGCTTCACGACGACGGTGTTGCC
Organism: Skermanella mucosa; assembly: GCF_016765655.2. Classification (NCBI taxonomy): domain Bacteria; kingdom Pseudomonadati; phylum Pseudomonadota; class Alphaproteobacteria; order Rhodospirillales; family Azospirillaceae; genus Skermanella; species Skermanella mucosa. The sequence continues at coordinate 422,634 of NZ_CP086107.1, read as the reverse complement.
GGCCGCGAGTGCCGGGGCCAGCTTCCAGGCGGTCAGGAACAGCGGGGAGTTCCAGGGGATGATGGCGCCGACGACGCCGATCGGCTCGTGCCGGATGTAGGTGAAGTTGCCGGGCTTGTCGATCGGCAGCACGGCGCCCTCGACCTTGTCGGCCAGGCCGCCGAAGTAATAGTACCACTGCCGCATGTAGTTGGTCTGGCCGAGCATCTCGGTCAGGAGCTTGCCGTTGTCCCGGACTTCGATATGGGCGAGGCGCTCGGCATGGTCGGCCAGGGCGTCGCCGAGCTTGCGCAGCAGGGCTCCGCGTCCGGTCGCGTTGATCGACCTCCAGGCGTCGCCGTTGAAGGCGGCGTGGGCGGCCTCGACGGCGCGGTCCACGTCCGCCTCGCCGCCGCGCGGGATCAGCGCCCAGGTCTTCCCGGTGTAGGGGTTCTGGGTTTCGAAGACCTCGCCGGACCGGGCCGCCGTCCATTCGCCGCCGATCAGCATGTCGTAGCGGACCAGGCCGTCCTTGCCGGTGCCCTGGGACTCATGGGGGGTGCTGGGTGTCATCCTGTTTCTCGCTCGTTCTTCGTTGCCGCGCGCCGGCGGGTTATGGGCATCTCAGGCGGCCTTGCAGGCCATGCTGGTCCGCCACGTGGCGCTGTCCAGGGGGCGGTCCCGCCAGTCGGCCAGCAGGGAGGCCGCGTGGAGCAGGGCGCCCTCGTCGATCCCCGTCCGCACGCCCATGGCGGCCAGCATAGAGACCGCGTCCTCGGTCGCCAGGTTGCCGGTGGCTCCGGGAGCATAGGGGCAGCCGCCCAGTCCTCCGACCGCCGCGTCGAAGGTGGTGATCCCGGCATCGAGGCCCGCCAGCATGTTGGCGAGCGCCCGGCCGCGGGTGTCGTGGAGATGAAGCTCGAACGAGACCGCCGGGAACTGCCCGATGAGGCGGGCGCACAGGCGGTGGACCTGCGCCGGGTCGGCGACGCCGATCGTGTCGCACAGCCCGATCCGGGTGGAGCCGGCGTCCGCGAGCCGTCCGACGATCGCCAGGATCCGTTCCTCCGGGACATCGCCCTCGAAGGGGCAGCCGAAGACGACCGAGAGCGAGATGCGCGTATCCAGTCCCATGCGCCGCGTCTCATCCTCCAGGACGAGGATCTCGCTGATCGAGTCCTCGGTCGTCCGATTGAGGTTGCGCTTGTTGTGGCCGTCGGTGGCGGAGAAGACGAAGGTCACGCCGTCGATCCCGGCCCCGACGGCCCGGTCGAGCCCGCGGCGGTTCGGCACGAGGGCGAAGGCCTTGAAGTCCAGATCGCCGACGGCCCTGACCACCTCCTCGGCGTCCGCCAGGTTCGGGATCCATTTCGGGTGCGTGAAGGAGGTCACCTCGATCTCGCGGAATCCCGCGGCCGCGAGCCTGCGGACGAGGTCGATCTTGGCGTCGGTCGGAAGCATCTGCTTCTCGTTCTGAAGGCCGTCGCGCGGGCCGACCTCGATCATCGAGACGGAAGAGGGGATGCGCATGTCAGGCTTCCTTCCTGAAGGCGTCCTCGAGGATGCCGACGAGGCCTTCGTAGGTGACGTCGCGAGGGTTGGGCAGCACCTGCCGGCTGTTCGTCATGCCGTCGGACGCCAGGGATGCGATGGCCGAGCGCGGAATGTCCAGGTCGTCGAGGAAAGCCGGGATGCCGATGTCGCGCGACAGGGCCTCGACGGCATGGACGGCCCGTTCGGCGCCCGTGCGGACGGGAAGCTGTTCGACCTTTTCCCCCATCGCGATGGCGATATCCCGGTAGCGGTCCAGCGCGCTTACCATGTTCCAGCGCATCACGTACGGCAGCAGGACCGAGTTCGCGACGCCGTGAGGGACGTTGAACCGTCCGCCCAGGGGCATGGCCAGCCCGTGCACCATGCCGGTGGCGGCGCTGCCGAAGGCAAGGCCCGCGTAGAGGCTGGCCGTCAGCATGCTCTCCCGGGCCTCGATGTTCCGGCCGTTATGGACCGCCGTCCGCAGCGACGAGGCGATCATGCGGATCGCCTTCAGCGCGAAGTCGTCGGTGAGCGGCTGGGCGAAGCGGGAGACATAGGCCTCGATCGCGTGGGTCAGCGCGTCCATGCCGGTGGAGGCGGTGACCGCCGGCGGCAGGCCGAGGGTGAGCTCGGGGTCCAGGATGGCCGTGTCGGCGAGAAGGTGGCGGCTGACGATCCCCTTCTTCGTCTTGTCGGCCTTCAGGCTCAGGACGGCGACGTTGGTGACCTCGCTGCCGGTTCCCGACGTGGTCGGGATCAGGATCTTCGGCACGCCGGGGCGCTCGACCTTGTCGATCCCCAGGTACTGCGCCACGTCGCCCTCGTTGCGGGCCAGGACCGAGGCGCATTTGGCCACGTCGAGCGCGCTGCCGCCGCCCAGGCCGACGATCAGGTCGTATCCTTCCCGGCGCACCGTTTCGGCGCAGGCGATGACCGTCTCGATGCTCGGGTCCGGTTCGACCTCGGTGAAGAGATCGCCGCGGCGCCCGCCCAGCAGTTCCGTCACGCGCGGGGCGATCCCGGCCTTCACCAGGCCCGGGTCCGTGACGATGAGGATCTTGCGCGCGTGCAGTCGGTCGATCTCGGCCGGAAGCTGGGCGATGACGCCGCGGCCGTGGACCAGTCGCTGGATCGCCGTGAATACCGTCGGACTCGCCATTGTCGTTTTCTCCTTTATTCTTTTCAGGCGTCGCTCAGATCACGCCGCGGGCGCGCAGACCCGCCAGGGCCTGCTCGTCCAGGCCCAGCCGATCGGCCAGGATCCTGTCGGTGTGGGCGCCAAGGGGTGGTCCGACCCAGCGGATCGACCCCGGTGTTTCCGAGAGCCGCGGCACGACGCCCTGCATGGCGAGGGTCCCGTAATCCTCGGTCTCGATATCGACGACCGATCCGCGTTCCCGAAAGTGCGGGTTGCCCGCGACATCGGCGGCATCGCTGACGGGACCGGCAGGGACGCCGTGCTCCTCCATGAGGTCCAGCAGGTCGGCCATGGTGCGCGTCCGGGTCCACGACGCGATCAGGTCGTCCAGCTCCCGCTGGCGGATGCCCCGCTCGCGGTGCGTGGCGTAGCGGGGATCCTCGCCGAGTTCCGGTCGCCCCATGGCCGTCGCCAAGCGGCGGAAGATGCCGTCCCCGTTGCCGGCGATCAGGATCCAGGAGCCGTCTCCGGTCGGGTAGAGGTTGGAGGGCGCGATCCCGGGCAGCGTCGAGCCGGTGCGCCGGCGGATCGCTCCGGTGGCGCTGTATTCCGACACCACGCTCTCCAGGATGCCCAGGATGCTGTCGGTGATGCCGACATCCACCGTCTGGCCCCGCCCGGACCCGTGCCTCGCTTCCAGGGCGGCCAGGATGCCGATGGCGGTGAACATGCCCGCCAGGGAATCGCCGATCGATACCCCGACCCGCGGCGGCGGCTGGTCCGGATATCCCGCGAGGTTGCGCAGGCCGGCCATGGCTTCCGCGATGGCGCCGAACCCGGCGCGGTTCCGGTAAGGCCCGGTCTGGCCGAATCCCGATACCCGGCCGACGATCAGGCGCTCGTTGTCCGCCTGGAGCGCCTCGGGGGAGAGGTTCCACTTCTCCAGCGTGCCGGGCCTGAAGTTCTCGATGAGGACGTCGGCCTCCCGCGCCAGCTTGCGGACGATCTCCTGGCCTTCCGCGGTGCGCAGGTCGAGCGTCACCGACTGCTTGTTGCGGGCGATCACCGGCCACCAGAGGGATTTGCCGTCCCGCTGCACGGCGCCCCACTGCCGCATGGCGTCGCCGCCGGACGGCGGCTCCACCTTGACGACGTCGGCGCCGAGGTCGGCGAGGATCTGTCCGCAGAACGGGCCGGCGATGAACGCGCCCAGCTCGATGACCTTGATACCGGCAAGCGGGCCGGCGCCCGTTCGCGCGCTCATGCGAATCCTCCGACGATGGCGAGCCCGCGGCGCTGCTTGGTGTCTCCCATCAGGGCGGCCAGGCTTCTCCGGCTGGCATCGGACGCGTGGGTCGTGATCGCCTCCACGGCCTCGTCGCGCCGTCGCTCGCGGATCAGCTCCAGGATGTGCAAATGTTCGCGGATCGAGCGTTCTCGCCCCTCGGTCGTCCAGACCTCGAGCCACCGAGCCCGCGCCAGCCTGAGCATGACGTCCTCGATGGCCCGGACGAAGAACGCGTTCCCGCTCATGCGGGCGATCTCGACGTGAAGCTCCGTGCCGACACGATGCCACTCGGCCCTGGGGCCGTCGATCGTGCAGGAGGTCACCATCTCGACGACGATGTCGATATGGCCGGGATCCGCCCGCTCGCAGGCCAGCGCGATCGCGTCGCGCTCGATGCAGCGCCTGAATTCCGAGACCTGCTCGATCTCGCCGAAGGAGATCGGGGTGACCGACCAGCCGCGCTCGTCGCGACACACCAGCCCCTCGCCCTCGAGACGGGAGAGAGCCGCCCGGATCGGCGTCCTGGACGCCTCGAAACGGCTTTCAAGGGTGCGTTCGCTGAACCTCTCTCCCGGCTTCATGCCAAGCGACAGGATGTTCTCGCGCATCTGTTCGTACACGCTGTGCATCTGTGACACAGTCAGTATCCTCATTGTCGGAGCGGGCAGGGGGGCCCGCGACTTCGCCGCCTCGCGCCGCCGGTGCCCGTCTTCCAGCGTGGGAAAGGAACGCCGGGCAAGGAGAGAGCCCGGCATCCCCTGCGCATCACTGACTGGCTGCGGCCGCTTCCTTGACGATCAGGTCCACAAGATCGGGGAACTTGGCGCGCCACAGGTCATAGACCGGCTTCGTCTTCTCCACGAAGGGCCCGGTGTCCACCTCGTTGAACCGGACCCCGGTCGCCTCGATCGTCTTGCGGAGTTCGATCTCGTCGTTCAGCGAACGCTGGCGGTTGAACTCGCCGGCTTCCTTGGCCGCGGCCCGGATCGCTTCCTTGTCCTTGTCGGAGAAGGTGTTGAAGACGACCTTGCTGGCGAGGAGGACCGTGGTCTCGTACTTGTGGCTGGTCAGGGAGATGTATTTCTGCACCTCGTGGAGCTTCGAGGAGTAGATGTTGATCAGCGGGTTTTCCTGGCCGTCGACCACCCCCTGCTGGAGGGCGATGTAGAGCTCGGAGAAGGCCAGCGGCGTCGGGTTGGCACCGAGAGCCTTGAAGATGTCGACCGTCATCGGATCGGGAGGCGTGCGGACCTTGATGCCGGCCAGATCCGCGGGCTTCTCGATCGGGCGGACATTGTTGCTGGTGTGCCGGATGCCGTTGTCCCAGTAGGCCAGGACGACCAGCCCCATGGGATCCGCCGCCTTCCTGATGGTTTCGCCGACGGGGCCGTCCACGACCTTCCAGGCCTGGGGCAGGTCCTGGAAGAGGAAGGGCAGGCCCAGCACGGCGATCTCGGGAACCACGCCGGATGTCGTGCCCTGGGAGTTCGCGCTGAAGGCCATGGTCCCGAGGCGCATGTTGGTCAGCGCCTCGGCGTCCTCGCCGAACTGCGCGCTGCCTCCGACATCGATCTGGACGCGCCCCTCGGTCTTCTCGGCGACGAGTTTCGCGAACAGGAGCGACGCGTCGGATTTAGGATTGCCGGGCGCCGCATTGTGCGACAGCTGCAGTTTCTGCGCGTGGACGGGCGATGTGAACAGGACGACGGCCGCTGCGATCGCCAGGATGCTCGTTTTCATTCTTCCTCCCCTTGTCTGGCCGGGCCTTGTTTTCTCCCGGGCGCCGGTCACGCCGGGCGGCCGCGGCCGTTCTTGTTCGTGCGCGGGGCTCCCGGACAGGTTCGGCGAGCCCCGCGTACCAACTGGTATACCAAGGGGAATACCGAATCAACGGAAAAAGTTGGTTTCCATACTATCCTTTCGGCGCCGTGCCGGCAACCGGCTTGGCGGGCATCGTCACGGCGCGGGCTCGGGCTTTCGCGGCATGTAATGACCCTGCGGTTCGGCGGCGACCCGGACGATCCGCGCCGCCTCCAGATCGCCGATCTCCTTCTCGGAAAGGCCGATCGACCGAAGCACGTCGCCCGTGTCGCCGCCGAGCGGCGGTGCCGGACGGTGAACGCGGCATGGCGTCCCGGCGAGCTTGACCGGAAAGCCCAGCATGCGGACCGTTCCGGCACCGGGGTGATCGACGTCGATCGCCATTTCCTGCGCCCTGACCTGGGGATCGGCGAAGACTTCGGCGAGGTCCTGCACCTTGCCGCAGGGAACGCCGGCGGCGTTGAGCCTGGCGATCCACTCCGCCTGGCTGCGGGTCCGCATGCGCTCGTCGATGATCGTCTTCAGCTCGGCGCGCCGGCCGAAGCGCTTCGGATTGTCGTCGAAGCGCGGATCGCTCAACAGGTCCCCCAGGTCCAGCGCTCCCAGGAAGCGGCCGAGGACGACATCGTTGCTCGGTGCCACGGCCACCTCCCCGTCGGATGCCTGGAAGAGCCCGTACGGCGCCACGAGGGGATGATCGTTGCCGGTGCGCGGCGGCACCTGGCCGGTCGCGAAGAATTCGGAGGCCAGGTAGGCCATCAGGCTGACCGCCCCGTTCACCATCGCGGATTCGACGCGCTGGCCCCGGCCGGTCAGGTCGCGGGACCGCAGGGCGGACAGGATCCCGAAGGCGGCGTACAGGCCGGCCACCAGGTCGGTGATCGGCTGGCCGCTGCGCATGGGCTCCTGGTCGGCCGCCCCGTTGACGCTCATGAAGCCGCTCATCGCCTGAGCGATGAAGTCGAAGGCGGGACGGTCGACATACGGGCCGGCGCTGCCGTAGCCATTGACGCTGCAGGTCACCAGGCGGGGATTGATTTCCTCCAGGCGCTCGGGGCCGAAACCCATCTTGGCCAGCACGCCGGGCCTGAAATTCTCGACCAGGACATCGGCGGTGGCGATCAGCCGGGCCAGGATCTCCTTTCCTTCCTCGGAGTAAAGGTCCAGCGCGATCGACTTCTTGTTGCGGTTGAAGCTGGCGAAGTACCAGCTCAGGCCCTCGCGGATCGTGCCCTGTTCGCGGACCGGGTCGCCGTTCTCCGGCTCGACCTTGATCACCTCGGCACCCATGTCGCCGAGCAGCATGGTGCAGAACGGTCCCGAAAGGACGCGCGTGAGATCGACGACGCGGATGCCGTCCAATGGAGTGGTCATGACTTCACCTCAACCGCAAGCCGTCGCGACGGAGTCGACGGGATAGAGCGAGAGCCGCGGCCCGGCCTTCATCACCTGGCCCGGCAGCGTCCGGCCGACGACACTTTCGAGCCGTCGCGAGACCTCCACCAGCCGCGCGAGGTCGACGCCGGAGCGGACCCCGCACTCGTCGAGCATGTAGACGAGATCCTCGGTGCAGATGTTCCCGGTGGCGCCGGGGGCGAAGGGGCAGCCGCCGAGGCCCCCGATCGACGCCTCATAGCGGGTCACCCCCTCCTCGAGCCCCGCATAGACGCAGGCGAGCCCGACGCCGCGCGTATTGTGGAAGTGAAGCGTCACCTCGGTCTCCGGCAGCTCCCGGCGCAGCGCGCGGCAGGTCGCCTTGACGATGGGGGGTGTCGCCATGCCCGTCGTGTCGCCCAGCGTCAGGCGGGTGATGCCGAGGTCCCGGTACGCCTTGGCGATGTCCACGACCCGGCTTACCGGAACGGATCCCTCGAAGGGACAGCCGAAGGACGTCGCGATCGCGCCGTACACGGGAATGCCGGCCTCGCCGGCGACCCCGCATACCTCGCCGAAGCCGTCCAGGGATTGAGCCACGGAACGGTTCACATTCTTCCGGTTATGGCTTTCGGAGGCGGACAGGAAGACCACCATGGCGTCGATCCCCACGGCGGCGGCGCGTTCGGCTCCCCGGGCATTCGGCACCAGGGCGGTCAGCGCCGCGCCCTTCGACCTGTCGACCCCGGCGATCACCTCGGCGGCATCGCGCATCTGCGGAACCGCCCGCGGCGACACGAACGACGTCGCCTCCAGCTGCCGGATCCCGGCGTCTATCAGGCCGTCGATCAGGGCGATCTTCTCTTCCGTCGGAATCCATCCGGGCTCGGACTGCAGCCCGTCGCGCGGGCCGACATCGATCACCGTGACCTCGGCGGGAAAGCCCTCCATGCGGATCTTCTGATCATCGGTCGTGCGCATTTGCATGCTCGTCCTTTCGGCTCGTTGGGGGTTGCGGTGGTCGACCAAATTGGCATACCGTCTACACCCAACCGGCGGCGCAAGGCCAGGGCGGAGTCGAGGATTTTCGATGGGGAACGACGGCGACGGCAGCAGGCAGATCGGAAACCAGGTGTTTGCGCGGCTGCGCAAGCTCATCCTGGAGCTCGACCTGGTGCCTGGGGAGAGGGTCTCCGAGCGGGACCTGCAGGCCCTCGTCGGCGCGTCGCGGACACCGATCCGCGAGGCGCTGCTGCGCCTGGAGCGGGAGGGGCTGGTGGTTCGCGAACACCGCGGCTACCGCGTCGCCCCGATCAGCGAGCGGGAGCTGGCCTCCGTCTACGAGTGGCGGGAGATCGTCGAATCCCAGGCCGTCCGGCTGGCCTGCGCCCGCGCCCTGCCGGAACAGCTGGACGCCATCCAGGCGACGATCGATCGCGGGCTGCACGACGCGTCACCCGAGACCTGGTTCCGGATCGGCAGCGACGTGCATGTCATGCTGGCCGGCCTGTCCGGAAATCCGTTTCTCATCCGGGCGGTCGAGGACATCATGCTGCGCATCGACCGCGCCCGCTGGCTGCTCGCCAGTACGCCCGAGGGACGCGACACGGCGCACCGCGAGCACACCCGGATCGTGACGCTCATCCGGGCGGGAGACGCCGAGGCGGCTGCCCAGGCGATAACCGCCCATGTCCGATCCGGACGCGACGCCGTCCTGTCCGCGTTCGAGACCGAGATCCGCAAGTCCAGGCTCCGCGGCTCGGTGCTTGGCGGTGCCCGCGAACGTCTCGTGACATGAGGGGGCTCCGCCTCGCCTCCTCGGGGACGTCATCGCTTCAACCATAAAAATGGAGAGGAACGCCAGATCATGATAACGGCCCTGAAACGCATCGTCGGGGGTGCCGCCCTGATAGTCTCGCTGAGCGCCTTCACGCCGGCGAACGTCGAATGCATCGCTCCGGCCGATCCGGGAGGCGGCTGGGACTTCACCTGCCGCACGGTGGGCAAGCTGCTCTATGACCAGAACCTCGTGCCCGGGCCGGTGCAGGTCACCAACATGGCCGGCGGCGTCGGCGCCGTCGCCTATGCCAACGTCGCTTCCAAGCGGCCCGGCGCGGAGAACCTGATCGTCGCCACCAGCACGGTCGGCATCACGCAGATCGCCCAGGGGAAATACCCGGCCGACACCGACGTCATGCGCTGGATCGGCATGCTGGGCACCGATGTCGGAGTCGTCCTGGTCCCGAAGGATTCTCCGATCCAGGACCTCGGCCAGCTGCTCGCCTCGCTGAAGTCGGATCCGGGTTCGGTGGTGGCCGCCGGATCTTCGGGCATCGGCGGCTGGGACCATATCCGCCTCCTCATGCTCGCGCAGGAGACCGGCGTGACCAACGCCGACCTGCGGAAGATCCGCTGGGTCCAGTTCGACGGCGGCGGGCCCGCCGTGACCCAGATGCTCGGCGGGCATGTCGGCACCGTCGTCACCGACCTCGGGGAGGTGGCGGGCTTCGTCGAGTCCGGCGACGTCCGCATCCTCGCGGCGCTCTCCGACGAACGGATCCCCGCCTTCCCGGACGTGCCGACCGCCAAGGAGCAGGGAGTCGACGTGACCGGCTACAATTGGCGCGGCTTCTACACCGGCGGGGAGGTGTCCGACGAGGCGTACCAGGGCTGGGTCGACATCCTCAGGAACCTGTACGAGTCCAAGGAGTGGAAGGAGACCGCCACGTCCAAGGGTCTCGTGCCGATCTGGCGCGGCGGCGAGGAGTTCCAGGCCTTCGTGAACGAGCAGGTCGCCGACATGCGGGACATTTCCAAGGCGATCGGGATCATCAGGTGAGCGACCGCATCGCCGGACTGCTGTTCGCGGCACTGGCGGCGTGGGCCTTCGTGACCGCGGGGAGCTTCGAGGCCGGGTTTTCGGACCCGGTGGGCCCCGCGGCCTTCCCGCGCCTGCTCGCGGTGCCGCTCGGAATCCTGAGCCTGTTCCTGATCCTGCGGCCGGATCCGAACCCGCGATGGGCCGTAGGGCGGCCCTTGCTTCGCCAGGCCCTGGCGGTCGCGGTCCTCGGAGGATACGCCCTGCTGCTGGAGACGCTGGGCTTCCCGGTGGCCACCCTGCTCGGCGTGACCTTCCTGGCGCGGCTGCTCGGCGCGCGCTGGCTGCCGGCCCTCGCGACCGGTGCCGCCCTGTCCCTCGTGCTGTTCGTGCTTTTCGACCAGGTCCTCGACCTGCCGCTGCCGCTATGGCCCCAAACCGTCGGATAACCCCATGGACATCATGACGTCTCTGCTCGACGGGTTCGCGGTAGCGCTGACCCCGGGCAATCTCGGCCTGGCCATATTCGGCTGCTTCATCGGGACCATCATCGGCGCCTTGCCGGGCATCGGCCCGGTCAACGGCGTCGCCATCCTGATCCCGCTGGCCTTCTCGCTGCAGCTCAACCCGGCCTCGTCGATGATCCTGCTGTCGTGCGTCTACTACGGGTGCATGTACGGCGGCCGCATATCGAGCATCATGCTCAACATCCCGGGCGATGAACCGGCGATCATGACGACCCTGGACGGCTATCCCATGGCCAAGTCCGGGAGGGCCTCCGAGGCCCTTGCCATATCGGCCGTCGCCTCGTTCGTCGGTGCCACGCTGGCGACGATCGGGCTGACGCTGTTTTCGCCGCTGCTTGCCGGTGCCGCCATCCATTTCGGCCCCACCGAATATTTCGCGCTCTACGTGATGGCGTTCGCGACGATCGGAGGCATAACCGGGGCCAACCCGGCCAAGACGCTGATCGCCGCCTTCCTCGGGCTGCTCCTGGCGACCGTGGGCCTCGACCCCGCCAGCGGCGTCCAGCGATTCACGCTCGGCCAGTTCGAACTCTACGACGGCTTCGACCCGATCGTGGCGATCGTCGGCCTGTTCGCCATCAGCGAGGTCCTGATCTTCCTGGAAACCTCCCACGAACCCACCGCCGCAATGCCCCGGGTGGGACGGGTGCTCCCCAGGCTGAACGACATCCGGATCAGCCTGGGCGCCATGATGCGCGGCTCGCTGATCGGCTTCGTGGCCGGCGTCCTGCCCGGGGCCGGGGCTTCGCTGGGCGCCTTCCTCTCCTACATCGCCGAGAAGCGCATCTCGGACAAGGACGGTACGTTCGGCAAGGGAGACCCGCGGGGGGTCGCCGCACCGGAGGCCGGCAACAACGCGGCGGCCGGCGGCGCGCTGATCCCGATGCTGACGCTGGGGGTTCCCGGCAGCGGCACCACGGCGGTCATGCTGGCCCTGCTGATCTCGCTCAACATCACGCCCGGCCCGCTGCTGTTCGAACGTCAGCCCGACATCGTGTGGGGCCTGATCGCCGCGCTGTACGTGGCCAACGTCGTGCTTCTCGCGCTCAATCTGCCCCTGGTCGGCATGTTCACCCGGATGCTCCTGCTGCCGACATGGGTGCTCATGCCGCTCGTCGTGATGGTCAGCTTCGTCGGCGTGTATTCGATCAGCCACAGCAGTTTCGACCTGATGGTCATGATCGGCTTCGGCCTCCTGGGCTTCGCGCTGCGCAAGCTGGATATCTCCCTGGTGCCGATCGTGCTCGGCCTCCTGCTGGGCGCCGACATGGAGAACAGTTTCCGACGGGCGCTCAGCATCAGCGACGGCGATGTCGGGATCCTGTTCCAGAGCCCGATCTCCCTGGCCCTCTACGGGGTCACGGCGGTCATGCTCGCCATCGCCATCGGGTTCGCCGTCCGGAAGAGACTGTCTTGACCGTCCGGAACGGCGCCCCGGCCGTGGACCTGTTCGGCGTCGTGGCCGAGACGACGGCGGTGCAGATGATAGCCTCGATGGCGGTGCTCCTGGTCCCTGCCATCGCCCCGGAGATCGCCCGCGTCCTCGAAGTCCCCGCGAGCATGATCGGTTACCAGATCGGGGCGCTCTACGTCGCGGCCATGGGATCGTCGCTCGTGGCCGGCGGCCTCGTCCGCCGCTACGGTGCCTGCCGGACCAGCCAGATCAGCATGGCCTGCACGGCATTGGGATGCATCGCCATCACCGTGCCCCATCTCGGCACCCTCCTGGCGGGCTCGCTCGCCATCGGGGCGGGCTACGGGCTGCCCAACCCGTCCGCGGCGCACCTCCTCGTGCGCCACGCGCCCGAGCGGCGCCGCAACCTGATCTTCTCGATAAAGCAGACCGGCGTGCCGCTGGGCGGAATGGCCGCCGGCCTGCTCGGGCCGTTCCTGGCCGTCTCATATGGCTGGCAATCGGGCCTTGTCGCCTGCGCGGCGGCCGCCGCCTGGCTGTGCCTGGTCGCCCAGCGCGTCCGCGACCGCTGGGACTTCGACCGCGCACCCGGCAGTCCCGTGCTGCGGATGCCCTTGGAAGGACTCAGGGCCGTCGCCGGCAGCCGGCGCCTGTCGTTGCTCGCCGGCGCATCCCTCTGCTTCTCCGCGATCCAGCTCAGCGTCATGAGCTTCATGGTCGTGCTCCTGGTCGAGGAGGTCGGGATCGGGCTGGTCGCGGCCGGATCCATCCTCGCGGCCTCTCAGGTCGCCGGCGTCCTTGGGCGCATCCTCTGGGGCGCGGCCGCCGATCGGACGGGCGACGCCAGCCTGGTCCTGATCTTCCTGGCGGCGATCATGGCGGGGGCGTGCGCCATGGTGGTCACGATCGGCCCGGCGTGGCCGCTTCCCCTGGTCGCGGTCGTCTTCGCGATCCTCGGGCTGACGGCGGCGGGCTGGAACGGCGTCTTTCTGGCCGAGGTCGCGAAACGCAGCCACTTCGCGCAGATCGGCGCCACGACCGGCGCGGTGATGTTCTTCACGTTCCTCGGCGTCGTCGTCGGGCCCCCGACCCTTTCCTTCGCCCATGACGCATTCGGCGGGTATGCCGCGGGCTTCATCGCATTGGCCCTGGCGGCCTTGCTGGGAGGGTCGCTGGCCTTCATGGCCCGAAGATGCCCGTGAAGGACCGGCATGTCCCGGACGGGTCCGGCTGTTGCCGCAGGATCGCCGGTACGGACCGGGGTTTCGAGGGACATGCCGGCCGTTCGGCCGCTTCGAGCTGTGGCGGCCGGCCGGGTGCCGTTCACGGCGCCTCCAGTTCCAGAATGCGCGCGCCGATCCCGTCGAGGCGGGCGAGATAGGCGGCGGGTTCGAGCAGCTGGTGCGAGAAATAGAGCCCCGGCGGGGGTGGCGGCCTGCCATCGACCCCGGCGAGCCGTTCGAGGACCATGGCGACGCCCAGCCCCGTCAGCGGCATCTGCCCCTGCGGGTGGACGACGGCATGACGGGTGCGCAGCGGCCGGCCGTCATGGTCCTCGCCGGCCAGCGCGATCACGATTTCCGTCGACATCGGTTCGCCGCGCCGGCGGGAGGAGCTCACCCCGACCGCGAGATCGAACCGCACGTTCGGCGCACCGGTCGCGTTCGCGAGGCCGAGGACGTCGTTGGGAGACAGGGCGGACGCTTCCATCACGGTGCCGTCCACGGCGCGGAAGCTCCCCTTGGCGTCGTCGCCGACGCGCCAGACATAGGCGCCGTCGCGACGGGCGAGCGCTGCGGGCATGGTCCTGGTCTGACGCTCCAGGTCGGATTCCGCTGCCGGGCCGAAGGCGTCCTCCTCGTCGAGCAGCGCGCCGATGGCGATGTCATGGACGCGGCCGAACGCCTTGGCGAATTCGAGCGTCGGGACGGTCGTGGCGCCGACCAGCCATTCGGTGCCGAGCACGACCGGCGCGGCATCGGGCTTATGGATGTAGGCCGCGACCTCGGGCGCGATCTCGGCGATGCCGGGAGAGATGCTGACGTGCGGCACGCCGCGTGCCTGGGCGAAGCGCAGCCCGGCGACCCTCTCGTCGGTGAACAGGACGGCGACGGCACCGACCGGGCGGTCGCCCAGGCCGAGATCGTCGGCGGCGAGGTCGAGCGCCACCCCTTCCGCGTTGCCAAGCCGGGCGGCGGCCTCCCGAGCCTTGGCAGGATTCCGGCCGCCGATCAGCAACGGCACGTCGGCATGGGCGGCGCGCAGGAAGCGTGCGGTCCAGTGGCCGACGATGCCGGAACCGCCGACGAGCAGAATGGGATGCGATGACATTGCTATGTCTCCTTGCGTCACGGTATAACCTACCAATCGTAGGAAAGAGACTAGCTACTGATGGTAGGTTATGCAAGAGGTCGATGACGTGAAGGGCGCTGCGCACGGTCCGTCCCCCCGGACGGCGTCGCGGCGGCTCAGCAAGGAGGAGCGGCGGCGCCAGCTGCTCGACACGGCGCTCCTGATCATCCGCGAAGAGGGGGCGGACCGCTTGACGCTCGGGCACCTGGCCGCGCGTGCCGGCGTTTCCAAGCCCGTCGCCTACGATCACTTCGGAACGCGGTCGGGCCTGTTGATCGAGCTCTACCGGTGGATCGACACCGAGCGGGTCGACGCTTTCCGGGAGGCGATGGCCGACGACCGGCGCGACCTGCGGGAAACCAGCGAGGTCCTCGCGGACGCCTACATAAAATGCGCCGCCGACACGAAGGGAGAGTTTCACGCGGTGGGGGCGGCGCTGGCGGGAAGCGAGGACAAGGCGACGGTGTTCCAGGAGCTGGTCGAAAACTGCGTCCGGATGTTCGTGGCGGTGTTGCGGCCGCACAGCAGCTTGCCGGCAGCCGATCTGGAACGCCTCTGCGTCGGTCTGGTCGGCGCGGGCGAAGCGATGTCGGCCGCGGTGGTGCGCGGCCGTTGCGGGGAGGCGGAAGCCGTCGAGACATTCGCGGCCCTGATCCGGGGCGGATTGCACGCGGCGGGGTGATCGCGCCATCCGGAAGGGCGGTCCGCAGCGCCGACGTCAGGCATGCCGCCCGCCGGCTGATCGTCGTGTGGTCGGGAACCGGCGAATGCTGGAAGCGTGGTCAGCCCAGGGACGATCTCCGCGCCCGCTTCATACGGCTCGATCCCGTTGGTGACGGGTTCGACGCTCCGCTTGATGGCTGCCGCGAAATCGCGGCGGAAATCCTGTGGAACCGGCATGCAGGAAAGGTCCGGATCGTTGCGGACGAAGAAGTCCCAATCGGCACGAGGCACCTCGCTCCCCACGACGGAGAACCGGGAGAACGGCAGCCTCCGGAGCCGAGGAGCCGCAGACCGACGAGGCGCAGGCTCCCGCCACCGCCGCGCAGCTATAGCCCCGTCCGCGGCCCCGGATCCAAGCTATAGCTTATTCCGATATCAACCTTCGTTAATCGGTATTTCCCACGTATCCTGGGCACGTCTATTCTCAAGACCACCAAGAATAAGAATGCGGCAGGGGGAGATGGAGGCGGCTCGATACGCCATTTCCGGTGGTATGACTGATCATCCTCAGTAAAACCGGCCAATAAACCCGTTTCAGCTCAATGAAAATCTCTGGACTGCGCACCAGGAGAGTGAGGGAACATGCCTTTCGACCAGATTCTCATTAATAACAATTGGTCTTCAGGGTCGGATGGCCAGACAATTCCGATGCTGAGCCCGAGCGACGGAAAGGAGATTTCCCGCATCGCCCGCGGCACCGCCGAGGATATCGACAATGCCGTCCGCGCCGCCCGCCGCGCTTTCGAGGGCGGCTGGGGCCAGACCCCGGCGCTGGAGCGGGGCCGCCTCTTGACCCGTCTCGGCCAGCGGATCCTGGAGAATGCCGAGGAACTGGCCCAGATCGAGGCGAGCGACACCGGCAAGCCGCTCAAGCAGGCCCGCGCCGACATCGTCAACGCCGCCCGGTATTTCGAATTCTACGGCGGCGCCGCCGACAAGATCCACGGCGACACCATCCCGTTCCTCGATGGCTACACCGTCATGATCCTGCGCGAGCCGCGCGGCGTGACCGGCCACATCATCCCGTGGAACTACCCCGCCCAGATGTTCGGCCGCACGCTCGGCCCCAGCCTGGCCGCCGGCAACGCCGCGGTGCTCAAGCCGGCCGAGGAGGCCTGCCTGTCCTGCATCCGGCTGGCCGAGATCGCCATGGAGATCGGCTTCCCGCCCGGCACCATCAACGTCGTGACCGGCTACGGCGAGGAAGCCGGCGCAGCGCTGGCCGCCCATCCCGGCATCGATTTCCTGTCCTTCACCGGCTCGCCAGAGGTCGGCACGCTGGTCCAGAAGGCGGCGGCGGAACACCACGTTCCCTGCGTCCTGGAGCTCGGCGGCAAGTCGCCGCAGATCGTGTTCGAGGACGCCGACCAGCGTCTGGCGATCGAGAGCATCGTCAACGCCATCGTCCAGAACGCCGGGCAGACCTGCTCCGCCGGCAGCCGCGTGCTGGTGCAGCGCTCGATCTTCGACACCTTCATCGCCGATCTCGCCCGTCGTGTCGCGGCGGTCCGCGTCGGTCCCCATGGCGACGACCTGGATTGCGGTCCCGTGATCAGCGCCGGTCAGCTCGACCGCGTCCGGGGCTTCCTGGCCCGGGCCAAGTCCGACGGCGTCCCGGTCATCGCCGAGGGGGTCATCACCGAGGGCGCTCCCGACGGCGGCTACTACGTCAAGCCGACGCTGTTCGGCCCCGTGCCGCTCAAGCACCCGCTGGCCTGCGAGGAGGTCTTCGGGCCGGTGCTGTCCGCCATCCCGTTCGACGACGAGGCCGACGCGATCCGGATCGCCAACGGGACCGACTTCGGGCTGGTCGCCGGCATCTGGACCAGGGACGGTGCCCGCCAGTTGCGCCTGGCGCGCGCGGTGCGGGCCGGACAGGTCTTCGTCAACGCCTACGGTGCCGGCGGCGGCATCGAACTGCCGTTCGGCGGCGTCAAGAAGAGCGGCCATGGCCGAGAGAAGGGCTTCGAGGCGCTGCGCGAGTTCACCGTTGCGAAGACCGTCGTCCTCAAGCACGGCTGAGCGCCCGTCAGGCCACCAGTAAAGACCAAGCAACAATAATCAACCGTAATCCCAAGGGGAGGATCGCCCATGTTGTCCCGTCGCGCCCTGTTCACTGCCTGCGCCTGCGCGCTCGCTTTCGCGGCCTTCAATGCCATGTCGGCGGAGGCCCGCGAGATGCGGGGCCGTCTGGGCCACGTCTTCGCCACCAACAGCCCGGTCGATCAGGCCAGCCAGGAATTCGCCCGCCTGATCAAGGAGCGGTCGAACGGCGAGATCGACATCTCGGTGTTCCCCAACAGCCAGCTCGGCGGCGACGAGACGCTGGGCCGCGAACTGGCGCGGGGGTCGCTGGAACTGGCGTTCCTTAATCCCGGCTCGCTGACCGGCCTGGACCCCCTGCTCGACATCCACTACCTGCCGTACATCGTCAACGACTTCGCGCAGGCCGACAAGATCTTCTACAACGAGAACGGCATCCTCCAGAAGACGCTGCGGGAAACGCTGCGCAAGCACAAGATGGAGACGCTGGGCTTCTTCGAGCTGGAGTTCCGCTCAGTCACCAACTCGCGCCGGGCGGTCGAGAAGATCGCCGATCTCCAGGGCCTCAAGCTGCGGGTGCCCGGCTCCGCCGGCATCAAGGGCTTCTTCGCCGCCGCGGGCTCCCAGCCGATCACGATGCCTTTCCCGGAACTGTTCACCGCCCTCCAGCAGGGCACGGTCGACGGCCAGGACAACGGGCCGAGCATCACCTACAACTCGCGCCTGTTCGAAGCCCAGAAGTTCATGACGACGACCAACCACGTCTACGCCATGGGCACCATCGTCGCCGGCGACCGCTTCTGGAGCCGCCTCAGCGACGAGCAGCGCGCCATGGTCCGCGACACGGCGGCGGAGGTCAGCCGCAAGCAGATCGAGAACAACCGGGCGCTCAACAAGGAATTCCTCGCCAAGATCGCGGCCGGCGGCGTCCAGGTCACCGAGCTGTCGCCCGAGACCCTCAAGGAGTTCGCCGAGTTCGGCCGGGCGCAGTGGGACGGCCTGGGCAAGATCTATGGAGAGGAGCGGGTCAAGCTGCTGCGCGCCGAGATCGCGGATCTGGACTGATGTCCATGGCGGAGCGAATCCAGATGGACCGAACCCAGATGGAACCTGGAGTCGGGGTGGCGCCGGGTCCAGGGTCCTCGGCGCTCGACCGGGTCGAACGGGGGATCTACCGGGTGGAGGCGTTCATCGCCGGGGCCTCCATCGTGGTGATGCTCGCCACCATCGTGTTCAGCGTCGTCGCGCGCTATTTCGAACTGCCGGTCCCGAACGTGAGCGAGCTTGGCATCGTCGCCATGGCCCCGCTGACCTTCGTCGGCGCAGCGCTCTGCACCTACGCCCGCGCCCATATCAGCGTCGAGATCGCCCAGCAGCTTCCCTCGAAACTGCTGCGCTCGATCGCCCACGCGGGCGCCATGCTGTCACAACTGCTGTTCGCCGGCATCTTCCTCTACGTCGCGTGGGAATTCTTCGCCTACGCGTATGAGTCCAACGAGAACCTGATCGACCTGGGCACGCCCGTGGCGGTGCCGGCCGGGTTCATGGTCCTGGGCAGCGCCCTGATGATCCTCCACGCGCTGGCCGACCTCTACCGCCTGGTCACCGGCCAGCCCCATCCGGGCTTGCCGAATTCCGGAGAATTGTCATGACGCCGATCATCTTCGGCCTGGCGATGCTGCTGCTGATCGGCGCCCCGATCGGCGTCGCCTTCGCGCTGGTCGTGCTGCTGAACGTCGAGACCTTCGACCTGTGGTTGGACAGCCTGGGTTCGGTTCCCTACGACAGCGTCATGAGCTTCCCGCTGCTGGCGATCCCGCTGTTCCTGCTGGTCGGCGAGGTCATGAACCGGGGCGGCCTGGCGGAAAGCCTGACGGCCTTCTGCGACCTGCTGCTTCGGCGCCTGCCGGCCCGGCTGGGCCATATCGCGATCGGTGCCAGCGCGCTGATGGGCGCCATCACCGGATCCTCGGTCGCGACGGTCGCCGCCATCGGCGGCACGGTCGGGCCGGAGATGGAGCGGCGCGGCTACCGGCGCGGCTACATCGCCTCCCTCGTCGCGGCGGCCGGCCTGCTCGGCGTGCTGATCCCGCCGTCGATCCCGCTGATCCTCTACGGCTCGATCGTCGGCGTGTCGATCACGGAGCTGTTCCTGGCAACGCTCCTGCCGGGCCTGGTGATGGCCTGCGCCTTCTTCGCGACCCACGCGATGCTGGCGCGCCGCGCCCTGGCGGGTGGCCGGGAAGGCGCCGCGCCCGAGACCGGGCGGACGCTGTCGCGCGGCCGCCACCATCTCCGCACCGCCTCGTCGCTGTTCCTGCCGGTCCTGGTGCTGGGCGGCATCTACAGCGGCCTGTTCACCCCGACGGAGGCGGCGGCGGTAGCGGCGCTCTACACCATCGTCGTGACGCTGCTCCAGCGGACGCTGCGGACGGACGAGTTGCCGGGGGTGTTCAGCACCACGGCGCGGACCGCAGCCGCGATCCTGACGATCATCGCCTTCACCGCCATCTTCAACCGGGCGCTGGTCCTGGCGCAGATCCCGCAGGACATCGCCAGCTTCGCCGTCAGCGTGACCGACAGCCCGCTGGTCTTCCTGGCCATGGTCAACCTCGTCCTGCTGCTGGTCGGCATGTTCATGGAGACCAACGCCGCCGTGCTGCTGATGGGACCGCTGCTGGCGCCCGCCGCCGACCGGTTCGGCATCGACCCGGTCCATTTCGGCATCATCCTGGTGACCAACATCGAGATCGGTCTGCTGACGCCGCCGCTCGCCGCCAACCTCTACGTGGCGGCGCGGACGACCGGGGCCGGCCTGCTCGAGATGGCGCCGTATTTCGGCTGGTTCCTGCTGGCGACGCTGCTGACGCTGGCCGCCATCACCTACATTCCCGCGCTGCCGCTCTGGTACCGCGTTTTCTGATCCGGAGACATCCCATGACCGCCCTTCCCACCAGCTCCCGCGCCGCTGTCCTGCGCCAGTTCGGCGAGCCGCTCCGGATCGAGGACGTGCCGGTCCCGCGCGAGATCGAGCCCGGCGCCATCCTGGCCCGGATCGAGACCTGCTCCGTCTGCGGCACCGACGTCCACCTGTCGCGCGGCACGCTGTCGCTCAAGGTCGACCTACCCATCATCATCGGCCACGAGATGGTCGGCCGGATCGTGGCGCTGGGCTCCGGCTCCGACCGCGACAGCATCGGCAACCCGCTCCGCGTCGGCGACCGGATCGTCTATACCCACACCGCCTGCGGCTCATGCTTCTACTGCACCGTCGCCCGCCAGCCGACGCTGTGCGACAACCGCAAGGCCTATATGTACGAGTCGATGGAGAAGCCGCCGTTCCTGATGGGCGGCTTCTCGGAATACGGCTACGTCCTGCCGGAATCGGGCCGCATCCGCGTGCCGGACGACGTTCCCAACGATCTCGCAAGCCTGTGCAGCTGCGCCTTCCGCTCTGTTATGAACGCCACGTCGCAGCTGGGGACGATAGCGCCGACCGATACGGTGGCGATCCAGGGCGCCGGACCGCTGGGCCTGCTCGCGGCGGCGGTCGCCAAGGTCGGCGGCGCCAGGCGGGTCATCGTGATCGGCGGCCCCTCGGCCCGGCTCGACATGGCGCTGGCCTTCGGCGCGGACGAGGTCGTCCCGGTCGAGACGACCTCCCCGGCGGAGCGCGCCGACAGGGTGCGCGAGCTGTCCGACGGGCGCGGCGCCGACATCGTCATGGAGTTCACCGGCCATCCCGGCGCGTTCTCCGAGGGGTTGGAGATCGCCCGCAAGGGCGGCCGCTATCTGGTCGTCGGCCAACTGGGCGACGCCGGCACCGAGATCAAGCCGTCGACGATCGTCAAGAAGAACCTCCAGGTCATCGGCTCCTTCTCGGGCGATGCCGCCAGCTATTGGAAAGCGTTGCAGTTCGTCCAGCGCCACCAGAAGACGATCCCGTTCGACCGCATGATCACCGGCCGCTTCCGCCTGGACGAGGTCAACACCGCCTTGGAGCGGATGCGGAAGTTCGAGGAAATCAAGCCCGTCATCGAGATCTGACCACCCATCCGACTGGAACGCGACAGATGCCGCAATACGACGAGAACAGCCGCGGCCCCTTGGATGGGGTGAGGATACTCGACCTGTCCAGGCTGGTCGCCGGCAACATGGTGACCCACGTGCTGGCCGACCAGGGGGCCGACGTGATCAAGGTGGAATATCCGCAAAAGGGCGACGACCTGCGCAACTGGCGGGTAGAGGGCGTCGAGATCTATTGGAAGGTCTATTCCCGCAACAAGCGCAGCATGGCGCTCGACATCAAGACCGAGTCCGGCAAGGACATCCTGCTGCGCCTGGTCGAGACCGCCGACGTCGTCGTGGAGAACTTCGTTCCCGGCACGCTGGAGCGCTGGGGCCTCGGGCCGGACGCGCTGCATCGGCGCAATCCCGGCCTGGTCATCCTCCGCATCTCCGGCTGGGGCCAGACCGGCCCCTATGCCAAGCGGCCCGGCTTCGGGACGCTGGTCGAGGCGATGTCGGGCTATGCCCACCTCAACGGCTATCCCGACCGCCCGCCGGTCCTGCCGCCGCTGGCGATGGCCGACATGGTCGCGGGGCTCTACGGCTCGTCGGCCGTGCTGGCCGCACTCCGCCACGCGGTCCGGGGCGAGAAGGGCGGGCAGGTGATCGACCTGTCCCTGTTCGAGCCGATCTTCTCCATGATCGGGGCGGAGGCCGCGCAGTACCGATTGACCGGCGTGCCGTCCAACCGGGCCGGCAACCAGTCGACCCATACGGCGCCGCGCAACGTCTATGTCTGCTCCGACGGCAAGTACGTGGCGATGTCCGGCTCCATGCAGTCCATGGCCGAGCGGATCTTCACCACCATCGGCCACCCCGAGCTGATCGCCGATCCCCGGTTCCGGACCAACGACGACCGCGTCCGAAACCGGGACGAGCTGGACCTGATCATCGGCGCCGTCATCGCCACCCGCACCCAGGAGCAGAACCTGGACCTGTTCGAGGCGGCGGGCGTGACCGTCGGTCCCGTCTGCTCGATCGCCGACTTGGTCGACCACCCCTTCGTCCGCGGCCGCGGGGTCATCGTCGAGCTGCCGGACGAGGACATGGGAACGCTTCCCATGCACAACGTCATTCCCCGGATGTCCGGCACGCCCGGCGGCATGCGCCGCCCGGCGCCGCGCCTCGGCCAGCACAACGCCGAGATCCTGGCGGAACTCGGGGTCGCGACGGCGGCACATGAACGGGAGATGCCGGCATGACCCGGACCTTGTCCAACAAGACGCTGCCCATCTGGCGGTCGATGCTGTTCGTCCCCGTCAACAACGAACGGTTCCTCGCCGGCGCTCCCAGGCGGGGCGCCGACGTCATCCAGCTCGACCTGGAGGACAGCATCCCGCCCGACCAGAAGGCCGAGGCCCGCGGCATGGTCCGCGCCGCCGCCGCCCGCCTGGCCCGCGAGGGCGTCCAGGTCGTGGTCCGGATCAACCGGCCGTGGCGCCAAGCCGTCGCCGACATCGAGTCCAGCGTCTGCGCCGAGGTCATGGCGCTGACGCTGCCCAAGGTGCCGGACGCCAGCCACATCCGCGCCGTCGGCGAGATCCTGGACGAGCTGGAGTTCGAGCGCGGCCTGCCCCGGGGCCACACCGGCCTCGTCGCGATGATCGAGACCGCCGACGGCCTGGGCGAGATGCGCGCCATCGCAGCATCCCCGCGCGTCCTCGGCATCACGGTCGGCGCCGAGGATCTGGCGGTGTCGATGGGCATGGTGCCCGACGACCGAAGCCTCTACGTCCCCAACGTCATGGCGGTGGCGGCGGCGCGGGCGGCCGGCTGCCTGCCGATCGGCTATGTCGGCTCGGTGGCGGACTACACCGACCTGGACCGGTTCCGCCGCGTCATCGAGGAGGCGCGCCGGCTGGGCTTCGAGGGCGGCTTCTGCATCCACCCCGATCAGGTGGCGATCCTCAACGAGGCCTTCGCCCCCTCCGCCAAGGAGGTCCAGGACGCGGAGGAGGTCATCGCGGCCTTCGAAGCCGGCCTGCGCGAGGGCAGGGGAGCCGTCCGCCACAAGGGCCGCATGCTCGACCTTCCCGTGGTCGACCAGGCGCGGGCGGTGCTGGCCCGGCACCGGGCGATATCCGCATTAGCCGTGGACAGGGGGACCGCCCGCCCGCCAGATTAGGTCGGATTCGACCGGCTACCCGAAGGACGCCGCCGCCGCAGATGGATCTTCGCCAACTCAGGTACATTATCGCGATCGCGGAACATGGCTCCATCCTCAAGGCATCGCAGGCGCTGCGCGTGGCCCAGCCGTCGATCAGCACCCACCTGCGGAACCTGGAGGAGGAGTTCGGCGTCGTCCTGTTCGAACGCTCCGCCCGCGGCGTCGTGGCGACCAGCGAGGGGCAGGAGCTGATCCGCCATGCCCGGCTGATCCTCAAGTCCGCCGACGACGCGCGGGAAAGCCTCCGGTCACGCTCCGACAACCCGGTCGGCCGCGTGACCTTCGCGATCCCGACCTCGCTGGTGACGATCCTGGCCGTTCCCCTGATCGAGCGGACCCAGGCGGAGTTGCCCAACGTGACATTGCGCGTCGTCGAGAGCATGAGCGGCTACATCGCGCAATGGTTGCTGGAGGGGCAGGTCGATGTCGGCCTTCTCTACGGCGCGCAGCCCAATTCCGGCATCGAAAGCACCAAGCTCCTGACCGAGGAGCTCTACCTCGCCGGCCGCGACGAAGCCTCCCTCGCCGGCATCGCGGAGGGAGGCGACGCGCCGTTCCACCGGCTGGAATCGCTCAAGTTCGTCCTGCCGGGAAGGGAGCACGGCCTCCGCTCGCTGGTCGAACAGTCGGCACGGCGGGCCGGCATCGGCCTGAACGTGACGATCGAGATCGACGCCTTCAGCCAGATCAAGCGCCTCGTCCGCCGCGGCGCCGGCCACACCATCCTGTCGCTCGCGGCGCTGGAAGGCGACGAGTCCGGCGCCGCCCTCTCGGTCGCGCGCATCGTGGAACCCGTCGTCGAACGCTCGGTCCACATCGCCCATGCCAACAGCCGCCCCCTGACCCGCGCCGCGCGGGAAGTGGAACGTATCGCGGTCGGCATCCTGCGGGCGGAGGCAAGCTCCGGCTGGTGGCGCGCCAAGCTCTGGTGAGGGGCCGGTACCAGGGCGCTTCCGCAAAGTCCCCGTACCGCGTGGTGATCCGGCGGAACTGAACCGCGCCGGGATTTCCGGAGGCCGATTTGGTTGACTCACGCCGCACTGCGACGTCCTCGATGTGAGCATAGTAGCGTGCTTCGGCCTCGGCGGCGGATCACCTCGGTCTTGTAGAGGCCGTTGATGGTCTCCAGCAAAGCATGATACCGCCTTCGGTGTTAGCTGAAGCTCCATATGAGTCGCCGACGCTGCCGACCGACGGCTCGACACCGGCTTCGGCTAGATGCTCGGTGTACTTTATGGCAACATATTGCGACCCACGGTCGCTCTCATCCCAGATCCGCCGGATAGCCACGCTCAGCTCAGCGTCGCTTTGCCAGCGGGCCGGCGCCTTGGACGGGTCGGTACGCCGGGTGGCATGGGCGGGGTAGGTCGACGGGGCGATCGAAGGCTCTCTCCATGCCATATGTTCTGGTCATCATGTTGGACTTCCTCGCCATCCTGGCAGCACTGGCTGCCTCTTGGCTGTGGTACTTGGCCGGCCGCCGGCCGATCCGCCGGATCTCACGCTTTGAGGAATTGAATGCGGCCGACATGAACCGCATGGTCACGGCATTCAACCGGAGCAGCATACTGAACAGGCGGGCAGCCCTCGCCTCGGCGGCATCAGCAGCTTGTGTCGCGTTGCGGTTCGTAGCTTCCTTGATGGCGGATCTGTGAAAGCCGAACGAATGACGCGGGAAGTATCTGCCGTCATCTTGACCCGCGGCATTCCGAACCTTTTTCCAGGAGAGTGGCGGGAATTCCGGTTCTCCCGCCGCATGACTTCGGCGTTCAGAACGTAAGATACCGAACGTCAGGCCGGTCCATGAATTCCCCGATTGCCGGCGGCGTCACTGGGGCCACGCCGTCAATCAAGTCGGTCGGCTTGCGGCCGTTGCTGTTCGGCAGATAGAGCGCGCAGAGTTCCACCTGCGCGCCGGCCTGAATGGCGCCCTGCAGCATCTGTTGCGGCGTCTTGCCGGACGGCTGAAGCGGTGATCCGGCATAGTCCTTGAGCGCCAAGTCGCCTCCCGGGCCGCACAGCAGCACGCGGACCGGCGTCTGCCGTTGCAGCGACTGCATGGTCAAGACCATGGCCATGCCCTGGGTCTGGGCATCGGGGCTGGTCACGACGACGAAAAGGCTGTCCTTCGCCACGGCTGAGACGGGAAGGGCCAGGCAAGCGGCTGCAAGCACGCCGGCAGCCAGGGATGCGACGCGGTTTTTCATGGGAATCTCCGGTTTGCGGAAGGCGGAATTACGGATCGCTATCAGTTCGCGGCTTTGGCAAGGTACGCCTTGCCCGGATCAATCCTGTATCCCCAAGGCAGGCCGGAGTTGCGCCAGCCGTCCACCGTGCGCACGCCCTTGCTCGGACCGCTCTTGCCCGGCTCCCCTTCGAAGCCATCGACCATGCTGTAGACCTCGGCATAGCCATGCTCGTGCAGCAGGTTGGCCACCGGCGCGCTCCGGGTGCTGCCGGACCGGCACATGATGACGATCGGCCCCGCCTTGTCCTTGCCCAGGGCGGTCAGCTTGGCCTCGAAGTCCGCCAGGAAGTTCGGGTTGCGCTCAATTTCGTATACGCCCTTCTCGGCGTTGAAGCGCTTGGCGTCCGCCACCATCCAGGGCACGTAGATGTCCGTCATCGGCGTCGATCCGGTGAACATGATCTCGATCGGATCGCGGACATCGACCAGCACGGGCTTGCGGTTTCCGGTGGTCATCATGGCGTGCGCCTCGGCCGCCGTGACATAAAGCTCGTACTTGGTCTGCATGGACGGCTGTTGCGGCCGATCGGCGGCCACGGCCGGCATTCCGGCCGCCAGCACGGTGAACAGGGCGAGGATCGGCAGCGGTCTCATGGCTTCTCCCTATCGTCAAGCCTATCGGTCCGCGCCTTATATGCTGAAACCTGAATATGAACATTGAGAAATGTCAAGATACCGGCAAAGGAATGGGGGAGGCGTGCTGATCAGGCTGTAGTGGCCGGCTATCTCAGCGGCTGAGGTGAACCGCACCGGGTTTACCGGAGGTCACGGCGGGCCGTTCGCCCCCCCCCGGCCCGGTGACGACGGAGGAGGTCTTCGGGCCGGTGCTGTCCGCCATTCCGTTCGACGACGAGGCCGACGCGATCCGGATCGCAACCGGGACCGACTTCGGGCTGGTCGCCGGCATCTGGACCAGGGACGGCGCCCGTCGGTTGCGCAGCATCGATACTCCGAGCCGGGGCGGGTGGACCCACGAACGCAGAGGACCCATAGGGCGGGCCGCGGCTCGCCCCCACCTGTGTCCAGGGAAAGCGGATTCCAGAGGAAGCGGAGAGGCAGCATGCGGTTCTTGTCGTCGGCCCAGTTCATCGAGCGGTCCCGGGTGGCCGACGAGTTCGTCGCGCCCTCGGCGGCGCTGGCCAACCGCCTGCTGGCTGCCAGGGGCCTGGGTCGCCTGCCGCCGTGCAGCGTCTCCTACTTCATCGAGGAGCTTCACCGGCCGGGCGCGGCGATCGGCCTGCACACCAAGGGCACGGCCGAGATCCGGCTGAACCTGGCCTGGCTCGCCCAACTGGCGCAACGTGGCACCGACCCCGAGTGGGAGGTCGCCTTCGTCGTCCTGCACGAGTATGCCCATTTCGTCCTTGATCTTCTCGAGGTCCGGGAGACCAGCGCCGGCGCCGTGCGCCAGCGTATCGAGGCCGAGCACACCGGCTTCCTGAACCGCATGCGGCGCCTCGGCTGGCTCGCCGATCCGGTGTCGCGGAAGCTCCTGTCCGACCACAACTCCGTGGCCGAGGAGTGGTATTGCGATGCCTTCGCCTATTGGGCGGCGGGTACCCTGCCGGAGCCGCACGCCGCGTTCCTCGACGAACTCCTGGCGGAGGTGCGCGGCTTCCCGACCGGCTGATGCCGACGAAGCGGCGCCGGACGCCGGTCGTCATGGCCGCATTCCGCGCCTCCGATCACGTCATGAGCCGACGCCGCTACCGGATCGGGGACAGTCCGGGGTGCCTGCGGTGCGCGCCGCCGCCTGAGCATCCTCGGTTCCTCAGCCCGCGTCGAGAGCGTTCTTGGGCCGTGCCACCAGCCCGAGCGACATCGTCAGCCGGTAGAGAGTGATGACCTCGGCGTCACTCAGCGCCCCCGGCTTGCGCTGCGCCCACAGACTGTCACGCAGCCCCGCCAGCACGGTATCAGTCAGCGGAGCCGCGGCACCGGTCGCGAGGACGAAGCCACCGAACTCGAACAGCCGGATGGCCAGGCTTCCGCCCGCGGGTGCCGACTGCTCCAGCGATTCGTTCATCAGCCAAAGCCCGGTCCGGCTGAGCAGAAGGTCGTCGGCGTACCAGCCGGCCACAGGATGCCGCGCAGTGAGCCGCAGGACGGAGAACCAGTTGCGGCGCAAGGCCTCCAGCAGCTTCCGGTCGAAGGCGTCGAGTGATCCCGAGGCCGCCCTGGCATATCGGTCGATCGCCCGGCTCGACCCGGCGACGCGGCCGTAGAGCGCCAGGTCGGACACCAGCATCATCGCGTCGTCATCGGCCTCGATGACGCCGGCCTTGACCCTCAGGCCAAGCCGCTTGGCGACCTGCGCCGTCGCTGCCCAAGTGACATGACGGTCCCAGGGCTTCGTGGTGGCGGACGACGCCTGCCAGGATCCGGCGGTACTCGGCGCGCGCCTGGTCGCGATCCATGGAATTCCTTTCGGTTCCGGCTGCCTCATCGGCAGACTCTCTCCCCTTGCCATCGGTCAGGCCGGGTTGACAAGACAAACCCGCCGGCCGACCCGCATCCAGGTCGCGGATCCGGGTGACCACGGCAGCCGGGGCTATCGCTTGACAAGCGGAGGCGGATTACGGTTTAGTGGTCTGACCAGTGTAAGGCCAGTTCGGGGAGGGCCGTCGGTGTCGACCATTCTTGCCAAAGGCGACGATCTTTCGGGCGCGGAGCAGGTGTTCGCCTTCTTCCGCGACGCGCTGCTCGACGGCTCGCTGAGGCCCGGTGAACGCCTGCTGGGCGAGCGCGAGCTTGCGCTCAAGCTGGGCGTCTCCCGACCGCTGCTGCGCGAGGCGCTGCGCTCGCTGGCCATGCTCGGCTTTCTCGATATCCGCCACGGCAAGGGCGCCTACGTCCGGCAGGCCGACATCAACGTGCTGTCCGACTTCTTCACCTTCAGCCTCGCCCAGCAGCCCGACATCCTCGATGACGTCATGCAGGCGCGCATAGCCATCGAGTGCCAGGCGATCCGGCTCGCCTGCGAGCGCGCGACGGAAACCGACCTGAAGCTCATCGGCACCAGCCTGACCCGCCTGATGGACACGCTGCACGATCCCGTCGAGGGAGGTGCCGCGGACTTCGCCTTCCATCGGGCTATCGTCGAGGCCGGGCACAGCGACGCGCTTGCCACGCTCTACGGCGCGATCGGCGAATTGCTGCGCCGAAGCCACGTCCAGCGGCGCGCGGTGACGGTTTCGGAGCCCGGGATCGTCGAGTACCTCGTCGAGGCGCACCGAGAGGTGTTCCTATCGATCATGGACCGCGACGCGGATGCTGCCGATCGCAAGCTGCGCGACCATTTCGCGATCGGCGACGAGTTCCGCCGGCGCAGCCTGATCTCGGTCTTCGCACGGAGGCCGCAGAGCTGACCACCGGGCCTGACTAACGGGCCTGACCACCTAGCCTGACCAACGGGCATAAACAAACGGGGAGGATCTTCACGTGCTGCACAGGACGATCATCGGTGCCATGACTGGCGCAGTCGTCGCGCTCGCCATGACCGGAGCGGCCGTCTCGGCCGAACTGCGCTACGCGCATGTCGGCGCCGAGGGCGACATCCAGACGATCTACGCGGCCGAAGCCGCGAAGGGCATCGCCGCGGCCACCGGCGACGATGTCACGGTTACGGTCTATCCGGCGAGCCAGCTCGGCGGCGTCGCCGAGATGGTCGACGGGGTCAGGATGGGGTCCATCCAGATGGGCCATCACGACTTCGCCTCGCTCGCGCGCCTCGTGCCGGAAGTGGCGGTGTTCAACGCCCCCTTCATCTACCGGGACGGCGAACACGCGCTGAGGGCGACCGACCCGGCGACCTCGCCGG
Organism: Skermanella mucosa; assembly: GCF_016765655.2. Taxonomy (NCBI): domain Bacteria; kingdom Pseudomonadati; phylum Pseudomonadota; class Alphaproteobacteria; order Rhodospirillales; family Azospirillaceae; genus Skermanella; species Skermanella mucosa. Next base: position 393,318 of record NZ_CP086107.1, on the reverse strand, counting down.
CGCTCCAGGCGATCAACGAGAAGCTGGTCGCCCAGGGCGTGCGCATCATCGGCCGCATCTACCGGGGCGATCGCCAGATCTCGTCCAACTTCCCGGTCAAGAGCCCGGCCGACCTTGCCGGCAAGCCGTTCCGCGCCGTGCCGCTCGAACTCTGGGTATCGATGGTGAAGGGCTTCGGCGCGATCCCCACGCCGGTCGAGGTGGCCGAGCTGCCGACCGCCCTGATGACCGGCGTGGTCGTCGGCCAGGAGAACCCGCTGACGATGATCGCGTCGAACAACCTCAACGAGGTGCAGTCCCACATCGCGATGACCGGCCACATGCGCGCCGTCCTCGCCGTCTTCGTCAACGAGGAGGTCTGGCAGGACCTGACCGAGGAGCAGCGCACGGCGATCACCAAGGTGCTCGACGACGAGGCGAAGCGATCGCTCCAGATGGCCCAGGAGGGCGAAACCAAGCTCGTCAAGGAACTGGAGGGCCGCGGCATGACCGTCATCACCGAGGCGGACGGGCTGGACATCGCCGCCTTCCGCGAGAAGGTCGGCGCCCAGATCGCGCGGGACTTCCCGAACTTCACGCCCCTGATCGAGCAGATCCAGGCCGTCAAGTAGCGGCAACGGCCGGCGGGACCCCTCCCCCGGCCATCCCGCGCGGCCTTGGTCTCCCTCGCCGGGAGACAGGCTCCAGCTGACAGGAGACAGACATGCGCATTGCCGAACGTGTTCTCACGGCGTTCGTCGTCGTGGTGATGGCCGGGCTCGTGCTGGTACCCACGGCGCAGGTGATCATGCGCGGCGTCTTCGTGCTGCCGTTCATCGGGGCCGAGGAGTTCACGCGCTTCCTTTTGATCTGCCTGATCTTCGGCGCGTACCCGCTGGTGGTCAAGAACGGCGAGAACATCGTCATGGGCGAGTTCAAGGCGATGATGCCCGCACTTCCCCGCCGTATCGTGAACCTCGCCATCTCGATCCTGGCGATCGCCGCCACCGGCTTCATCGCCTACGTCACCGCGACGAACATCTCGCGAAACCTCAGCAACGCGACGCCGACGCTCGGCATCCCGTTCTGGATCTTCCTCGGGGCGACGCTGTTCGGCTTTGCCGGCGCGGCGCTCATCCATCTCCTCCACCTGCGCAAGCCGCCGCAGGCCGACACCAACATCGCGGTCTGAATTACCATGGGTTTCGCCGTCGTCGTCGCCTTCCTGGCGCTTTTCATGCTGGGCTTCCCGGTCGTCTACGCCATCCTGCTGCCCTCGATCGCCTATGTGCTGATCGAGGGCCTGCCGCTCGGCCTCCTGGCCCAGCGCATCACCTACGCGCTCGACTCCTTCCCGCTGGTCGCGGTGCCGCTGTTCATCTTCGTCGGCAACCTGATGAACCTGTCGGGAATCACCGACCGCATCTTCCGCTTCGCCTATACCCTGGTCGGCCGCATCCCGGGCGGGCTGGCGCAGGTCAACGTCTTCGGCAGCCTGATCTTCTCCGGCATGTCGGGCGCGGCACTCGCCGATATCGGCGGCCTCGGACGCATCGAGATCGACGCCATGAAGAAGCGCGGCTTCGATGCTTCCTTCGCCGGGGCGGTCACCGCGGCGTCGGCGACGCTCGGGCCGATCTTTCCGCCGTCGATCCCCCTGATCGTGTACGGGTCGATCACGAGCGTGTCGATCGTGCAGCTGCTGGTGGCCGGCATCATGCCGGCGCTGGTCTGCACGCTCATGCTGATGGTGACCGTGTTCATCGTCGCGGTCCGCCACAAGCACCCGCGTGCCGACCGCTGGCCGACGGCCCGGGAGGTCGTGCGCGACTTCCTGCCCGCGCTGCCGGCCATCGTCGCTCCTGCGCTCATGATCGCCGGCATGACTGCCGGTGCCTTCACGCCGACGGAAGCCGCGGCGATCACGGCGGTCTATGTCATCGTCATCAGCGCCGTCTTCTACCGCGAGCTCAGCGTCGAGCACCTGTGGAACTCGGCCGTGCTGACGGCCCGCAGCTCGTCGGCGATCCTGATCATCGTCGCCGCCGCCGCGCTGTTCGGCTGGATCCTGGCGGTGGAGCAGGTGCCCCAGACCTTCGCCGCGGCGCTGCTGACGCTCTCCAAGGACCCGATGGTCCTGCTCATCATCGCCAATTTCATCTTCTTCATCGCCGGCATGTTCCTCGACTCGACGACGGCGACCCTGCTGCTGGTTCCGATCATCGCGCCGCCGCTCGTGCTCGCCGGGGTCGACCCGGTGCAGCTCGGCATCGTCACCATCTTCAACCTGATGGTCGGCCTGGTGACTCCGCCGATGGGACTGTCGCTGTTCCTCGTGTCCGACATCGCCAAGGTTTCGTTAAGACAGCTCCTCAGGGCGTTGCTGCCCTTCTACGTCCCGCTCCTGTCAACGCTTGCGATCCTCACCTTCGCGAAGGATTTCACGCTGTGGCTGCCTCGCCTGATCGCCCAATAGACTCCGGAGATTCTTCAGCATGCGCATCGTCATCGGTTCCGACCACGCCGGCTTTCCCCTCAAGGCGACCATCATCGAGCACATCAAATCGCTGGGCCACGAGGTCCACGACGCCGGTTCCTACGATCCCGACCCGGTCGACTTCCCCGACATCGCCAGGACGGTGACCTCGTCGATCATCGAGGGCAAGGCGGAGCGGGGGCTGATGGTGTGCGGCACGGGCGTCGGCGCGTCGATCGCCGCCAACAAGGTGAAAGGCATCCGCGCCGCGGTCTGCCACGACGTTCACTCGGCGCACCAGTCGGTCGAGCACGACGACGTCAACGTGATGTGCATCGGGGCGCAGATCGTCGGCGCGTGGCTCGCCAAGGATCTGGTCACCTCATATCTCCAGGCCGAGTTCTCGGCCGACGAGGATTTCCGCCGCCGCGTGCGCAAGCTGGCCGAGATGGACGGCGAGCGGTGACGCGGCCGCTCAGCCGGTACGGCTCGTTCGCCGCTGCCCAGGCAAGCTGACGGATGGGGTCCGGCAGGGCAGGGTGACGGGCCTTGCCGGAACCCGTCCATCCGGTGCCGGCCGATGCTTCCTTTGCAAGGCCGGACACCGCCAGGATTACGTCTGCAATACTGTTGCTGAAACTTGAAATCATCCGGTAGCCGGCTTCCCCGATCCTGTCCGCCTGTAACGGAGGGGGAGAGGAATGGACCGCACCTGGAGTGAACCCTGGACCGCGACAGGGAACATGATGGCAGTTCCCTGGAGCGGGAGCTGATCAGCCGCGTCCCCGATGCTCCAGCATGAGGACGAGCTGACGAGCGGACGGATCCGGCACCTGCGGCTGCCCCATCCACCAACCCCACGAGTATCGGGGCGCAGCCGCGCCCAAGCCGCACAGTGTTTCCATCAGAGCCTCCGGCTGGGGACCGCCGCCTTCAGGCGGCGGAGGAAAGCCGGTCGCCCAAAGGGCGAATACCCTTGAGCAGTTGTGACGAGACGGATGTCCGGTATCCTATGTTCATGCTCCGTTCGTTCAAATACCGCCTCTTTCCGAACCCGACGCAGGCCGCCGGGCTGACCGACATGCTTGGAAGCTTCTGCGACCTCTACAACGCCTGTCTCCAGCAGCGTATCGAGGCATACCAGCGGCGGGGCAAATCGCTCGGCTACATCGATCAGGCCAACGAACTGAAAGCGGTTCGGCTGGCGGACGAACGGCTGGCCGGTTACAGTTACTCGGCCGAACAGCAAGTCGTCCGCCGCCTGGACAAAGCATTCAAGGCGTTCTTCGGCAGGGTCAGGAGAGGCAAGGGCGGCTTTCCCCGTTTCCGGGCGAAAAGCATGTTCGACAGTGCCGACTTCCGGGTCGGTGACGGACTGACAATCTGCAGGAACCGAAAAATCACCGTCGTCGGCATCCCCGGCGAGATCAAGGTGCGGTGGCACCGCGATCTTCCGGCTGGAGCCAAGATCAGTACCGCCGTCGTGATGCGGTCCTGCGGTAAATGGTACATCCGCTTCTCGGTCGAGACACCGGACGCCTACGGCCCGCACCCGTTCCGGGAGGCGGTTGGCGTCGATGTCGGCTTGACCAGTCTGGTCGCCACGTCGGACGGCTGCAGGGTGCCGACGCCGAAGTGGATCGGCAAGGCATCGAAGAAACAGCGACGCCTCCAGCGTGCCCTCGCCCGGTGCAAGCGGGGCAGCAAGAGCAGACTGCGGGCGAAGATGCGGTTGGCTCGGCACGCCGCCCGGACGGCCAGCCAGCGGCGGGACTTTGCCCACAAAGTCTCCCGCGATCTGGTCAACCGCTACTCTCACATCGCCTTCGAGGACTTGAACATCACCGGGCTCGCGAGCGGCATGCTTGCCAAGTCCGTACTCAATGCCGCGTGGGGCCAGTTGATCTCGTTCACCGACTACAAAGCAGCATACGCTGGTGGTCTGGTCGCGAAGGTCAACCCGCGCGGAACTTCCCAGGAATGCGACTGCTGCGGACGGGTGACACCGAAGACGCTGAGTGAGCGCATCCACGACTGTCCCGGTTGCGGGACGGTTGAAGATCGCGACATTCACGCGGCAAAAGTCATCAAGCATCGGGCATTCCCGTGGTCAAAGGGGCTAGGAGCGAGCCTTGAAGCGTCAAGCCAGCGGGTTGCCGCATAGCTTGCTTCAGAAGCCGTCCGCCTTCAGGCGGCGGAGTGTTCACCCGATCCCGTCACGACCGCGCACCGGTTTCAGATACGGTCGAGGCTCCAGCGCCCGATGCGGCTGTAGATCTCATCCCGCAGCCGCCTGACCTTCACATTAAGCTCTCCCAGTTCCGAAGGGGATTGGCCGGATGCCTCGAGCAGGGTTTCGCCGAGGCATCCGGCCCTGTTCTCCAGGGCGCGCCCCTGGTCTGTCAGCGCGATGACGACCTGCCGCTCGTTCTCCGGATTGCGCGTCCGTCGGATCAGGCCGGCCGTCTCCAGCCGTTTCAGCAGCGGCGTCAGCGTGCTCGATTCGAGCGCGAGATGCTCGGCGATGCGTCCGACCGTCTGCCCGTCCTCGCGCCACAGGACGTTGAGCACGAGATACTGCGGATAGGTCAATCCGAGCGCGTCGAGCAGGGGTTTGTAGGCGCGCTGGATCGCGATGCCCGCCGAATAGATGGCGTAGCAGAGCTGGTCGTCCAGGGGGACCGGGCGGTTGGTCTCGTTCGTCATGGCATGCTCCTTCACCCGCTATATAGGCTATACAATCGCGAAAATAAATATCGCGATATTTTTCTCTGGACGACGGAGCGGCCGGGTGTTAAGCACATTATTATCGCAATAACAGTTATTGAGATATGGAGTTTGAGCCATGAACATCCTCTATCGCACCGCAGCCACGGCGACCGGTGGCCGCACCGGCCGCGCCGCCACCACCGACGGCGCGTTCAGCGTCGCGCTCGTCACGCCCAAGGAACTCGGCGGGGCCGGCGGCGAAGGCGCCAATCCCGAGCAGCTGTTCGCTTCGGGCTATGCCGCCTGCTTCCTTGGCGCGCTCAAGGTCGTCGCTGGCAAGCGCAAGGTGAAGATCGCCGACGACGTCAGCGTCACCGCCGCCGTGGGCATCGGCCCGCGCGACGACGGCCAGGGCTTCGGGCTCGACGTCGCGCTGACCATCGCCCTGCCGGGGATCGATGCCGGCCTCGCCCGGGAATTGGTCGAGCAGGCGCATGTCGTCTGCCCCTACTCGCACGCCACCCGCGGCGGCCTTGACGTTCGCCTCACGCTGGCCGCCTGAGCCATCCATCCTTCAAGAAAGGAAGTCTCCCATGATGAACAGTCTTCGCGCCGCCGCCGTCGCCGCGATCCTGGCCGCCTTGCCGTTCGCCGCCCAAGCTCAACAGCCCGACCACGGCCCCCATGGTGTCGGGGAGCGGGCGGTCCGCAACGTCGTGCTGGTCCATGGCGCCTTCGCCGACGGGTCGGGGTGGCGCGGCGTCCATGACGATCTGACGCGGCGGGGCTATCGCGTCACCATCGTCCAGAACCCGCTGACCTCGCTCGCCGACGACGTCGCCGCGACGAAGCGCGCGCTCGCCAGGCAGGACGGCCCGACGATCCTCGTCGGCCACAGCTGGGGCGGCACGGTCATCACCGAAGCCGGCGTCGATCCGAAGGTCGCCGGCCTCGTCTATGTCTCCGCCCTCTCGCCCGACGCGGGCGAGACGACGGCCCAGCAATATGAAGGCTTCGTGACACCCGCCGAATTCGTCATCGACACGCAGGGTGACGGCTTCGGCGTCGTGAAGGCGGAGAATTTCAAGATCGGCTTCGCCGCCGATGCGAGCGACGCGGACGCGGCCTTCATGCGCGATTCGCAGGTGCCGATCAACCTGTCGGCCTTCGGGACCAAGCTGACCCAGGCCGCATGGCGTTCCAGGCCGAGCTGGGCCGTCATCGCGACCGACGACAAGGCGTTCGACCTCCGCATGCTGCGCCATATGGCAGACCGCATCGGCGCCGAGGTCACCGAGGTGCCGGCCAGCCACGCGGTCTTCATGACCCAGCCCAAGGTCGTCGCCGACGTGATCGACCAGGCCGCGACGGAAAGCCCGCTCAAGAGGCGCTGATTTTCCCCGATCTTCGGCGCCGGCTCCCCCGCACCGCCGGCCCTCGACAAGCATCCGCGAAAAAGGAAAAAACGATGCCAAGCCATCGCCCGCAGGAACATCGGCGGCGGTTCGCCGCCGAACCGGATAGCGACCATGATTTCATCGTCTGCGGCGCAGGTGCGTCGGGTTCGGTCATCGCCCGTCGTCTCGCCGAGAATCCCGACGTGCGGGTCCTCCTGATCGAGGCCGGCGGAAGCGATGAGGCAGAATCGGTGCTCGATCCCGCCCGCTGGCCGACCAACCTCGGAAGCGAGCGCGACTGGGGCTTCCAGGCCGAACCCAACCCGCATCTACATGGCCGCGCCTTGTCCATGTCGATGGGCAAGGGATTGGGAGGCGGCTCGAGCGTGAACGTGATGGTGTGGGCGCGGGGCCATCGTAACGACTGGGATTTCTTCGCGTCCGAAGCCGGCAATGCCGCATGGGGCTACGAATCGGTCCTCGACATCTACCGGCGGATCGAGAACTGGCGGGGGACCCCGGACCCGCGCTACCGCGGCACCGACGGCCCCGTCTGGGTCCAGCCCGCCCAGGATCCCAACCCGCTCGCGCACGCGATGCTGGGCGCGGCGCGCGAACTGGGCATCCCGACGTTCGAGAGCCCGAACGGCGCCATGATGGAAGGGCCGGGCGGCGCGGCCCTGACCGACATGCTGGTCCGCGACGGCCGGCGCCAGTCGCTGTACCGGGCTTATGTCCATCCCTGGTCCGATCGTTCCAACCTGACCATCCTGACCGGCGCCCAGGTGCGGCGCGTGCTGTTCGATGGTCGCCGGGCATGCGGCGTCGAGGTCGAGAAGGACGGACGCATCTTCGCGATCCGGGCAGGCTGCGAGGTGATCCTGTCCACCGGCGCGATCAACACGCCCAAGCTGCTCATGCTGTCGGGTATCGGCGACCGGACCGAACTGGAGCGGCATTCGATCCCGGTCGTCCGGCATCTGCCCGGAGTCGGGCGGAACATGCAGGACCATGTCTCCTTCGGCTGCACCTGGGAATGCAAGGAGGCGATCGCGCCCCGCAACAGCGGCAGCGAAGCGACGCTGTATTGGAAGAGCCGACCCGAACTCGATGCCCCCGACCTGCTGTTCTGCCAGGTCGAGTTTCCGGTGCCGAGCGAGCGCACCGCGGCGCTCGGCGTGCCGGAGCATGGCTGGACGATGTTCGCGGGGCTGGCGCTGCCGAAGAGCCGCGGTCGCGTCCGGCTGCGCGATGCCGATCCCCGCAAGCCGCCGGCCATCGACGCCAACATGCTGTCCGACCCGGCCGACCTGGAAACGGCCCGGGCCTGCGTCAGGCTGTGCCGCGCTCTCGGAAACGCCGAGGCGTTCAAGCCCTATGTCACGCGCGAGGCCATTCCGGGCGTCCTCCCTGCCGACGAGGAGGATACCTTCATCCGCGATTCGGCCGTCACCTACTGGCATCAATGCGGCACGGCGAAGATGGGGCGCGACGACATGTCGGTCGTCGACTCGTCGCTCGCCGTGTATGGCGTCGAAGGCCTTCGGGTCGCGGACGGCTCCATCCTGCCGCGCGTGACCACGGGCAACACCCAGGCGCCGTGCGCGATCATCGGCGAGCAGGCGGCGGCGCGGCTCCGCGCCAGGCACGGCCTGTAGGCCGGCGCTCCGGCAACCGCCCTTCGGCGACCCGGCGAGGCATCAAGCCATGCCGGGAACCGGCGGCCCTGCGGCCGCCACCCATCACACGGGGAAGACGATGACGACTCAAAGCAACCCGCCCACCCGCCGCGTTTTCAAGATCGCCGGCAGCCCGCTTTCCATGGTCGAGTGCGGCCGGGGGCCGGCGGTGCTTCTTGGCCACGGCTATCTCTGGGACTGGCGGATGTGGCGGCCCCAGATCGATGCCCTGCATTCGCGATACCGCCTCATCGTCCCCGAGATGTGGGGCCATGGCGACTCCGGGCCGATGCCGGCGGACACGCGCCGGCATGCCGATCTCGCCGCGCAGATGCTCGCCCTGATGGACCGCCTCGACATCGAGCGCTTCGCCGTGGTCGGTTCGTCGATGGGCGGCATGTGGGGCGCGCATCTCGCGGCCATGGCACCGGAGCGGGTTACCGGCCTCGCCCTGCTCAACAGTTATCTCGGCGCGGAACCGGAAGCGAACCGTCGCACCTATTTCGGCATGCTGGATGCGGTCGAGCGCGACGGACGGGTGAACGACGCGATCCTGTCGCATATCATCCCGCTCTTCTTCGCGCCGGATGTCGCGACCCGGTCTCCGGACCTGCCGATCCTCCTGCGCGACCAGATCGCCCGGTATGACGCGGCCCGCCTGCGCGAGACAATAGCACCTCTCGGTCGCCTGATATTCGGCCGGGAGGATGCCCTGGACGTCCTGGACAGGGTCCGGGCTCCCACCGTCATCGTCGCCGGACGCGAGGACCGGTCCCGCCCCGCCGCGGAGAGCGCCGTCATGGCGGAGCGCATCGGGTGCGGTCTCCATATCCTCGACGCTTGCGGACATAGCGCGACGCTCGAGCAACCGGAGCAGGTGAACCTCATCCTTTCGGACTTTCTTGGATCGATCGGCTGAGGGTTCGTGCCGGATCGTGTCCCACGGCGCTCCTGCACGACGCCGCGGGACGCGATCCGGCGATCAAGTGCCGTAGGTCGGCCTTCGCCCGTCAGGGCGAACGCCGACACCCTGCGTCACCGCTCCGGCCATGTTGTCGGCGTCGGCCTTCGGCCGAGGCCGACCTACGACATATCGATCAATACCACTGTGCGGGACCGCTAGACCGTCGGCACCGTTCCGCCGTCTATGACGTGTTCCGCGCCGTGGATGGCCGAGGCCCGGTCCGAGGCCAGGAAGGCGATGAGCTCGGCCACTTCCTCGGGCCGGGCCGGACGTCCCAGGGGGATGCCCCCAAGGGCGTCCAGGATGCTTTGGCGCGCCGCCTCCGGCGTCCCGCCGGTGCTCTCGGCGATCCGGGTGATCAGGGCGTCCGAGGCTTCCGTGTAGATCCAGCCCGGCGAGACGACGTTGACCCGCACGCCCTTGGGCCCGAGTTCCTTGGACAGCGCCTTGCTGTAGGTGGTCAAGGCGGCCTTGGCGGCCGCATAGGCCGTCGTGGAGTCGTACAGCGGCAGTTGCCTCTGGATCGACGAGACGTGGACGACGGCCCCTTCGCCGCGCGCGATCATCTGCGGCAGCAAGGCTCGATCGAGCCTCACCGCCGAAAGCAGGTTCAGGTCGAGCTCGGCGCGCCAGTCATCGTCCGTCAGGGCCGCGAATCCCCCACCCGGCGCGGTGGAGCCCCCCAGAACATGCACCAGAATGTCCACGCCGCCGAGGTGCTCCAGGGCCGCCTCGGCGAGCCTCGAGGATCCTTCCGGCGTGGTCAGATCCGCCTCCACGAGCCGAGCCCCCTCCGGGCCATGCGCACCGCTGCGAGCGGCGGTCAGGACCTGGGCGCCGCCCGCCAGGAATCGTTGGACCGTCGCACGGCCGGTACCCTTGGTGCCGCCGGTAACGACGACGCGGCGCCCCTGGAACTCGGCCGGATCGATAAGGGCGGGCATCACGCGATCTCCAGGGCGGCGATCGCGATCGGCATTCTCGTGTCCATCAGAGCCTCCGGCTGGGGACCGCCGCCTTCAGGCGGCGGAGGAAAGGCGGTCGCCCAAAGGGCGAATACCCTTGAGCAGTTGTGACGAGACGGATGTCCGGTATCCTATGTTCATGCTCCGTTCGTTCAAATACCGCCTCTTTCCGAATCCGACGCAGGCCGCCGGGCTGACCGACATGCTTGGAAGCTTCTGCGACCTCTACAACGCCTGTCTCCAGCAGCGTATCGAGGCATACCAGCGGCGGGGCAAATCGCTCGGCTACATCGATCAGGCCAACGAACTGAAAGCGGTTCGGCTGGCGGACGAACGGCTGGCCGGTTACAGTTACTCGGCCGAACAGCAAGTCGTCCGCCGCCTGGACAAAGCATTCAAGGCGTTCTTCGGCAGGGTCAGGAGAGGCAAGGGCGGCTTTCCCCGTTTCCGGGCGAAAAGCATGTTCGACAGTGCCGACTTCCGGGTCGGTGACGGACTGACAATCTGCAGGAACCGAAAAATCACCGTCGTCGGCATCCCCGGCGAGATCAAGGTGCGGTGGCACCGCGATCTTCCGGCTGGAGCCAAGATCAGTACCGCCGTCGTGATGCGGTCCTGCGGTAAATGGTACATCCGCTTCTCGGTCGAGACACCGGACGCCTACGGCCCGCACCCGTTCCGGGAGGCGGTTGGCGTCGATGTCGGCTTGACCAGTCTGGTCGCCACGTCGGACGGCTGCAGGGTGCCGACGCCGAAGTGGATCGGCAAGGCATCGAAGAAACAGCGACGCCTCCAGCGTGCCCTCGCCCGGTGCAAGCGGGGCAGCAAGAGCAGACTGCGGGCGAAGATGCGGTTGGCTCGGCACGCCGCCCGGACGGCCAGCCAGCGGCGGGACTTTGCCCACAAAGTCTCCCGCGATCTGGTCAACCGCTACTCTCACATCGCCTTCGAGGACTTGAACATCACCGCGCTCGCCAGCGGCATGCTTGCCAAGTCCGTACTCAATGCCGCGTGGGGCCAGCTGATCTCGTTCACCGACTACAAAGCAGCATACGCTGGTGGTCTGGTCGCGAAGGTCAACCCGCGCGGAACTTCCCAGGAATGCGACTGCTGCGGACGGGTGACACCGAAGACGCTGAGTGAGCGCATCCACGACTGTCCCGGTTGCGGGACGGTTGAAGATCGCGACATTCACGCGGCAAAAGTCATCAAGCATCGGGCATTCCCGTGGTCAAAGGGGCTAGGAGCGAGCCTTGAAGCGTCAAGCCAGCGGGTTGCCGCATAGCTTGCTTCAGAAGCCGTCCGCCTTCAGGTGGCGGAGTGTTCACATGCTCTCTCCTGGATTACTTTGCGTCGGTGGAAAATTGCTACTAGGCTTTCCGGATGACAAGTACGGACGAAAAAGTAAGGTACTCACCTGAAGGTAAGCGGGCCTCCTACACGCCTCATTCCGGGGCTCAGAGCGTGCAGAACGTGCTCCGGGTTCTGGAGGGCCGGTGGAAGCTCGTGATCCTGTTCCAGCTGTTCGGTGGCCAGGTGCGGCGCTTTTCCGATCTGGAGCGGTCGATCCCCGGCGTTTCCCAGAAGATGCTGATCCAGCAACTGCGCCAGCTGGAGAGCGATGGCGTCGTCGGGCGCATCGTCCACCACCAGGTTCCGCCGAAGGTGGAGTATCACCTGACGGAATGGGGCCAGTCCCTGTGTCCGGCTTTGGACGCCCTGCTGCTCTGGGCGGAGGGCGCGCCCGCCGAGGTCAGGTCGAAGCTTATCGAGGAGACGCCGGTGTCGCCGACAAGGTGAGGGCGATCCTGGAGTGGGTCGCCGAAGCGCCGGGCCGCCTGCCGTCGTGGATCTCGGGTGAGGTCCGGACAGCGCTGGACGACGGGATCCGCGCGGTCCCCGGGTGATCGGCATGACCATCCGGGGATCGCAGGCCCGACGGGTCCGTGTGTCGCAGGGCATCAGCCCCGCGCCGCCGCCTCCAGCGCGTCGATCTCCAGCTTGACCATCCCGAGCATCGCCTCGGTCACCCTTCGGACGAGGGCCGGGTCAGGGTCTCCCATCAGCTCCCTCAGCCGCTTCGGCGCGATCTGCCAGGACAGGCCCCAGCGGTCTCTCAGCCAGCCGCACTGTTCCACGGTCCCGCCCTCTTTCAGGGCATCCCAGAGACGGTCGATTTCCTGCTGGGTGTCGCACTCCACCATGATCGAGAAGCTGTGGTTGAAGGGGTCGAGCGGCCCGGCTTCGATCGCCATGTAGTCCTGGTCACCGAGCCTGAAGGTGACGATCCTGACGCTCCCGGCCGGACCGGACGGCGTGTCGGCCATGATCGCCGCGGTTTCCCCGATCCGGGAACCGGGGATCAGCGACGTGTAGAAGCGGACCGCCGCCTCCATGTCCTTCTCGAACCAGAGATGCTGGGTAACCTTCATCGCGAGCTCCCTTCCTATCGACACGGCCCCGGCCGAAGCGGCGGTTCCGTCCCGAGGACGGGCGGGACGCCCCCGTGCCGACATCGGATAAGATCCGGTACGGTCCGTTTCGTCGAGGTGCCAGATCCGCTTCGCCCTGGAGCCTGATGCCGCCCCGTCAGGCGAGCAGCAGGCCGGCGATGCGCGCGGGGGCCGAACCGTCCGGCAGCGCCGCCGGGAGCACGACCTGGAGGTCCTTCTCCAGCGTGACGCCGTCCAGGGAGACGGCCGCCAGCGTGCCGTGCCGCACCTCCTCGGCCACCGAGCTCTCGGCCACCAGCGACACGCCGAGCCCGGCCCTGACCGCATGCTTGACCGCCTCGGTGCTGCCCAGCGCCCGGTCCACGCGCAGCAGTTCGGCCGCGTCGCCCAGCGCCCGGCGCAGCAGCGTGCCGGTCCCGGTGCCGGGCTCGCCGCCCAGCAGCGGCTGGGTCGCCAGTTCCTCCACCGTGACGCCGGCGCGGCCGGCCCAGGCATGGTCCGGCGACACGATGATGACCAGCCGTTCGCGCCGCCAGCGCCGCGCCACGAACCCGGGGCGGTCGTCCCACCATTCCAGGACCGCGATGTCGATCTCGCCCGTTTCCAGCTTGGCGACGATGTCGGGATTTGGGCCGATCCCGAGCTCGAACCGGACCCTGCCGCCCTCCAGCTCCGCGATGCGCTTCAGGTGCGGCTGAAGCAGGTAGATGCCGATGTTGCTGCTGGCGCCGATGCCGACATGCCGCCCGGCGATCGTGCGGCGCGCCCGGTCGGCCACCGCCATCAGGCTGCGGGCATGGGGCAGGAACCGGCGGCCGTCGGTGCTGGGGATGCTGCGCGCCCGGCCGCGGACGATCAGCGTGGCACCCAGCGCCTCCTCCAGGCTCCTGACATGCAGGGACACCGTCGGCTGGGCGACGCCGAGGCGCCGCGACGCCTCGTGGAAGCTGCCGGTCTCGGCCACCGCCAGGAAGGCGGCGACGTGCCAGAGGTTCAGCATCACGCCGTCCCGGCCCGGAGTCCCAGGGCCGCCGCGTCGGGCCGGTTGACGGCACCTCGCGGTGCCCGGCCCTCCAGCACGTCGATGATGTTCGCCGCCGCCTCGCGCTCGATGGCCAGGCGGACCCGGGCGACCGCCGATCCCAGGTGGGGCGTGAACAGCGTGCGGTCGCGGTCGGCGAGCAGCCGCGGATCGATCCCGCGCGGCCGGTCCGGGCGGGCCCAGTCCTCCATCTCGAACACGTCGGCGGCGTAGCCGCCCAGGCGACCGGCGGCCAGCGCGTCGGCGACCGCCGCCTCGTCGACCACGCTGCCGCGCGCCGGATTGACCAGCAGGGCGCCGGGCTTGACGGTTGCCAGGGCGGCGCGGTCGATCAGGTGCAGAGTCCCGTCGGTCAGCGGGAGCGCCACCACCAGGATGTCGGAGGTGGCGAACAGGTCGGCCCGGTCCAGCCGGCGCAGCCCCGGCGCAAATCCGACCGCATCGTCGGCCGGCCGGCGGTCCCAATAGGCGAGGTCGGCGCCGAACCCGGCGAGCCGCTCGGCGATGGCACGTCCGATCGCGCCCATCCCGATGATGCCGATCCGGCTGCCCTGGAGGCCGGTCCCGTAAAGCTCGGGCCGCCAGCCGGCGAAGGCGCCGCCGCGCACGTGACGGTCGCCCGCCGGGACGTGCCGGGCCAGTCCGATGATCAGGCCGACCGTCAGTTCCGCCGTCGGCACCGTCAGAAGGTCCGGCACGATGCTGACCCATACGCCGGCCCGGGCGCAGGCCTCGGCGTCGAAATTGTCGTGGCCCTTCAGCGCGCACGAGACGATGCGCAGCGCGGGGGCCGCCGCCACCGCGGCGGCATCGATGCGGTCCGTCATGAAGGCCATCACGGCGGCGGCATCGCGGATCTCTTCGGCCAGCCGGGCCGCCGGCCACGGCGTGCCGTCCCGGTTGACGACGATGCGCCCGCGGCCTTCCAGGTCGGCCAGGGTTTCGGCATGGACGCGGCTTGTCACGACGATCTTGGGAGCGGTCATGGAAGATTCCGACTGTTGCTATTTGGTGCGGCGGCGCAGGGCGGAGCCGACGCCGTCCACGAGTGTGACCATGGCGAGGACGACGATCATGACGGCCAGGACCTCCTGGTAGTTCATGATGCGCAGGGCGGAGATCAGCTCGAAGCCGATGCCGCCCGCCCCGACGGTGCCGAGGACGGTGGAGGCCCGGAAATTGTATTCCCACCGGTAGATCGTCACATCGGCCATCTGCGGGAAGACCTGCGGCAGGATGGCGTGGGTGATCACCTGGAAGGGCGACGCGCCGGCGGCCCGGGCGGCCTCGACCGGCTGCTCGTCCACATGCTCGATCGCCTCGGCGAAGAACTTGCCGACCATGCCGATGGAGTGGATGCCGAGGGCCAGGACGCCGGGCAGCGTTCCGAAGCCCACCGCGGCGACGAAGATGATGCCCATGATCAGCTCCGGGACCGAGCGCAGGGCATTCAGCAGGGTGCGGGTCAGCCGGTAGACGATCGGGCTGGGCGCCGTGTTGCGCGCCGCCAGGAAACCCAGCGGCAGGGAAAATGCCACGGCCAGGGCGGTGCCGGCGATGCTCATGGCGAAGGTGTCGAGCAGCGGCAGCCACCAGTCGGCCGCCCGGCTGAAATCGGGCGGCACCATCTCGGTGGCGAGCTGCCAGAGGGCGGGAAGGCCCTCCGACAGCCGGTCGAGGTCGAGCAGGCCGCTGTAGGCGGCGCTTGCCAGCACGATCGCGGCGACCAGCGCGCCGGCGGTCGCGGTCGAGCGCCACCGCCTGTCCTGGGCGGCGAGGATCGCGTCGGTATCGGGCATGGTTGCGGTCATCGCGCCATCCCTCCTGGTTGCGGTGAACGGGATGCGGCTTGCCGCTACTGGGTCAGGTCGAGGCCGAGGAGCGTCGCCAGGTCGCGGACGACGTCATAGTCCTCATCGGCGATCGGCGCGAAGCCGTCGGCCTTGAAGGGCTTCAGCACGGCGGGGTCCTTCAGGTCCAGGAAGGCGGCCCGGATGCGCTGCTTCAGCCCGGGTTCCAGGTCCGAGCGCATGGTCCAGGGATATTGCGGGAACGGGGCGGACTCGGTGATCACCGCCACCTTGTCGCGGCTCACCAGCCCGCGGTTGACCATGCTCTCGAAGATCGGCTTGCTGAGGCCGCCGGCCTGGGCGTTGCCGTTCTGGACAGCCATGGCGACCGCGTCGTGCGAGCCCACGAAATGCTGCCGGTAGGCCTCGTCGGCCGTCAGGCCGCCCTTCTGGAGGATCGACTTCGGGATCAGGTGGCTGGACGTCGAGGCGGTGTCGCCGAACGCCACGTCCTTGCCCCGGACATCCTCGACGCCGTCGACGCCGGCCTCGACGTTGCCGATCAGCACGGAGCGGTAGGTCGCCTCGCCGTCCCGCACCATGGCGGCGAACGGCTCGATCTCCGCCTTCGACTTGGCGAGCGTGTAGGACAGCGGGCCGAAATAGGCGAGATCCAGGCGTCCGAAGCGCATCGCCTCGATCATGGACGAATAGTCGGTCGTGACGACCAGCTCGACGTCCTTGCCGAGCGAGGTTTCCAGATAGTCCTGGAGCGGCTTGTTGTTCTTGATGATGGTCGAGGCGTTCTCGTCCGGCAGCAGGGCCACCTTGAGGGTGGACGGGTCGGGCTCGGCGGCGGTGGCCGCGGGTCCGGCGGCGAGGCCGACGGCGGCGGCGAGGAACAGGGTCGGCAGCAGCTTCATGGGATCAGGACTCCTGGTTTTTTCGCTTTGGGATTTTCGCCGGGGAGTTTCGCTTGGGCGGAAACGGCCGGCCCGGGCCGGATGCGGGAAACGGCGGGGGATGGCGCCGGTGCGGCCGGCGCGCGGTAGATCTCGTCGACCAGCGCTTTCGACAGCTCGCCGGAGGCGACCTCCGCCACCACCGACCCGTTCGCCATGCCGACGATCCGGTCGGCGAAGCGGCGGGCCAGGTCGACCTGATGCAGGCTGACCACGGCCGCGATGCCGTCCGCCGTGCAGATGTCCCGGAGCTGTTTCAGGACCTCCGCCGCGCTCTCCGGATCGAGGCTGGCCACCGGCTCGTCGGCGAGGATCAGCGCCGGTTCCTGGGCCAGCGCCCGGGCGACGCCGACCCGCTGGCGCTGTCCGCCGCTCAACTCGTCGACCCGGGTCAGGGCACGGTCCTTGAGCCCGACG
This sequence comes from Skermanella mucosa, assembly GCF_016765655.2. Taxonomy (NCBI): domain Bacteria; kingdom Pseudomonadati; phylum Pseudomonadota; class Alphaproteobacteria; order Rhodospirillales; family Azospirillaceae; genus Skermanella; species Skermanella mucosa. Next base: position 376,485 of record NZ_CP086107.1, on the reverse strand, counting down.
TGATCCAGGCACTCCAGCGCCACCAGCCGGTCCGCCCGCGGTAGCGGCAGCAGCGTGCGCCACGGCGAATGATAGCCGAGCCGGCCGGTCAGCACGTTGGACAGTGCGGCAAGGCGGCCGATCAGGTGATGGTGCTGGAACACCATGCCGGTCCGCCGGCGGTGGTGCCGAAGCACGCCGGGCTCGGACAGCCGGCCGAGGCCGTCGACCCGGACCTCTCCTTCGGTCGGTGCCACCAGGCCGTTCAGGCAGCGCAGGAGCGTGGACTTGCCGGCACCCGACCGGCCGAGCAGGACGACGAACTCGCCGGGCCGGAAAGCGAGCGTGATCGGCTTCAGCGCCTGCACGCCGTTCGGATAGGTCACCCCCATCCCGGTGATGTGAAGCATGGCTTCCTCGATCATCCTTTGCAATCGAACCGTGGTTTCCAGCAGGAAACTTAATCGATCGCGGATGACGTTGCCGTGAAGTGTCGAAGAAGCTTTCTTGACGGTCGGGCTGGGCCGCCGCGACGACCTGCCCAGGCACCAGCGTCTTCCGGGTTCGGAGGGTGCGGGAGCGTGCGGTCGGCGGCACTGCCCGAAAACGGGAAACACGCGCGACAAGCCGTCGGCGCCGGGGTGGAAACGTCCTCCAGCCGACGGACCCGCGTCATCGGGACGGCTCGCGCCACGCCGGCGGATAGAAACACCTTGTTCTTGAGACGCATTCGCACTATTGGATGCGCGCGCGCAGGCGGACCATCCTCGACCAACCGAGAAGACCACCCGGCTTAGGACGCTCCCATGAACTTCTTGAAATCACTCCTGACCGTTTCGGGCCTGCTTGCTCTGGTCGGCCTTGGCGCGACCCCCTCCTCGGCCGAGCCGACGCGCTATCCGCTGACCGTCGAGAACTGCGGGACGCAGGTCACCTTCCAGAAGGCTCCGTCGCGGGTGATCGGCCTCGGCCAGAACAGCGCCGAGATCCTCCTGCTCCTCGGCCTTCAGGACAGGATGGTCGGAACCGCCTTCTGGCCCAGCGCGGTCCTGCCCGAGCTTGCCGAGGCCAACGCGAAGGTCAAGCTCCTGACCGTCGAGTTCCCGACCTTCGAATCCATCCTCGCCGAAGACCCGGACTTCGTCGCGGCGGCGCTGCCCAGCCTGCTCGGCCCGAACAGCAAGGTCGCCAAGCGCGGGGACTTCGACAAGGTCGGCGTCCCGACCTACCTGTCGCCCAGTACATGCCTCGATACCCAAGGTGCCAAGGACGTTTACGGCAGCCGCGCGCAACTCTGGAGCATAGACCTGCTCTACAAGGAGATCGACGAGCTCTCGCGGATCTTCGACGTCGCCGATCGCGGCCAGGCGCTGATCGCCGATTTCAAGGCGCGCGAGACGGCGCTCCGCGCCGTCGTCCCGAAGGCCGACCGGAAGCTCTCCTACGTCTTCTGGTTCTCGAGCCCGTCGCCGTCCGCCGACGCCTTTCTCGGCGGCAAGAACGGTGCGTCCGGCTTCATCGTCGATCTGCTCGGCGGCACCAACGCCATCACGACGGAGGCCGAATGGCCGACGCTCGGCTGGGAAGGCATCATGGCCGCCAATCCCGATGTCATCGTCGTCGCCAGCCTCGACCGCAACCGGTGGGAGCTCGACAAGTCGGAAGCCAAGATCAAGTTCCTGACCACCGATCCGGCCGTCAGCCAAATGCCCGCGGTGAAGAACAAGGCTATGGTCGTCATGGACGGCCAGGCGATGAACCCGACCGTCCGCACCCTCTATGGCGCCGAGCAGGTGGCAGGGCAATTGAAGACCCTCGGTCTGGTGAAGTGACCGGAACGCAGCGCATCGTCGGCCGGCTGACCGTCCTGGGAGGCACGTTCCTGGCCTCCCTGCTGGCCATCGCCCTCGTCGTCGGAATCAGCGTGGGCATCGGCGACCTGCCGATCCCCCTCTCCACGACCTGGTCCGCCGTGACCAACCGGCTGGGATGGACGACGGTCGAACTGAGCCGCATCCACGAGACCGTGATCTGGGACTACAGGCTCAGCCGGGCGCTGGTCGCGGCCTTCTGCGGCGCCGGCCTGGCGCTGTCGGGGGCGATCATGCAGTCGCTCCTGCGCAATCCGCTCGCCGAACCCTATGTCCTCGGGATATCGGCCGGCGCCTCCTCCGGCGCCGTCGCGATCGTCATCCTCGGCATCGGGTCCGGAGCCTTGTCGCTGTCGGCGGGTGCCTTCGCCGGAGCCTTCGCGGCTTTCCTCTTCGTCGCGCTGCTGTCGAACGGTACGCGCGGCGGCGCCGACCGCACGATCCTGGCCGGCGTCGCCGCGTCGCAGCTCTTCAATGCCGCCACGTCCTACATCGTCACGACCTCGGGCAATGCGCAGCAGGCACGCGACGTGATGTTCTGGCTGCTCGGCAGCTTCGGCGGCGTCCGCTGGCCCGAGTTCATGCTGGTCTCCATCGTCGTCGGCCTCGGGCTTGCGACCTGTCTGACCGCCGCGCGGGTCCTCGATGCCTTCGCCTTCGGCGACGAAGCGGCGTCGGCGCTCGGGGTCAATGTCGGTCGGGCGCGGATCACGCTCTTCGCCCTGACCGCCCTGATGACGGCCACCATCGTCAGCATGGTCGGCTCGATCGGTTTCGTCGGCCTGGTCGTGCCGCATGCGGCGCGTTTCTTCGTGGGGCCCACGCATATCCGGCTGCTGCCGGCCTGCGCGATCGCCGGAGCGATCTTCATGGTGCTGGCGGACATCGCTTCGCGGGTCCTGATCCCGCAGCAGACGCTGCCGGTCGGCGTCGTCACGGCACTGGTCGGCGTGCCCTTCTTCTCGCTCATCCTCTACCGGTTCCAGCGCGCGTCATGAGCATCAAGGCCGAACAGCTTACTTGGAGGATCGCCGGCAAGACCGTGCTGGACGCGGTCTCCCTGGAGGCCGAACCGGGCGAGATGCTCGGCCTGCTCGGGCCGAACGGGTCCGGCAAGACCTCCCTCCTGCGCCTGCTCGCCGGGCTGAAGCGGCCGCATTCCGGTCGGGTCATGCTCGACCGGAAGGATGTCCGGGCGATCTCGCGCCAGTCGATCGCTCGGCGCGTCGCCTTCGTCGAGCAGCACGCGACGACGAACGCCAACCTGAAGGTCGTCGATGTCGTGAAGCTCGGCCGGTTCCCGCACCGTTCCATGTTCTCGGGCTGGTCGCCGGTTGACGAGGAGGCGGTCGAGGACGCGCTGGCGAAGTCGGGTATGGCGGAGAAACGCAACGACTCCTGGCAAAGCCTGTCGGGCGGCGAAAAGCAGCGCGCCCACATCGCGAGGGCCCTGGCGCAGACGCCCCAGGAGCTGATCCTCGACGAGCCGACCAACCACCTCGACATCCAGCACCAGATCGGCCTTCTCAGGCTCGTTTCCGGTCTCCCGGTCACCAGCATCATCGCGCTTCACGATCTCAATCACGCCGCCATGTTCTGCGACAGGCTGGTCGTCCTGAGGCAGGGCAGGGTCGTCGCGTCCGGACACCCGGCCGATGTGCTGACCGAGGACCTGCTGAGGAACGTCTTCTCGGTCGAGGCGCGCATCGAGCTGCCCGCCCACTCGGCGCGGCCCCACATCCACTATCTGCGTTGAGAGCTTGTTCGCAGACGGAGCGTGCCGCCCTGTGCTGACGACGTCACTGAAAACATCCCAGGACGCCGGAGAAGTCCTGGCGGTTCCGACGGATGTCCCCAAATGCTGCTAACCCCTCAGAACTGCCAATTGACCGGGACCCAGGCATAGCCGGCGTCCGTCTTGAGCATTCGGCCAAGGCCCGGGAACGGGAAGTGGAAGCCGAGGACGAGGATCTGGTCTGCCGCCGCCATGTCGAAGATGCGGCGGCGGGAGGCTTGTGCGGTGTCCTTGTCGCGATCCGGCCCCGGCACCCAGGGCCGGTCGACATTGACGATCGGGTGATAGGCGAGATCGGCCGTAAGCAGGAGCTGATCGGTCCCGGATTGAACAAGGAAGTTCGCCATGCCGGGGGTGTGGCCGAATGCTGGAAGCGTGGTCAGCCCAGGGACGATCTCCGCGCCCGCTTCATACAACTCGATCCCGTTGGTGACGGGTTCGACGCTCCGCTTGATGGCCGCTGCGAAACTGCGGCGGAAATCCTTTGGAACCGGCATGTAGGAGAGGTCCGGATCGTTGCGGACGAAGAAGTCCCAATCGGCACGAGGCACAAAGACGGTCGCCTGCGGAAATGCCGTGCCGCCGTCCGCGGTTCGAAGGTTGCCGACATGGTCCGGGTGCGTGTGCGAGACGACCACGACATCGATGTCCTCGGGCCGTAGACCTATGGCGGCCAGGTTCTCGAAGACGCGACCGCCTTGCGGACCCATGGTCTGTCCGGCTCCGGCTTCGAGAAGGATCCGCCTGTCATTCGTCTCGATAAGAAGCGTATTGAGATTGAGCGTCAGGCGGTCGGTCGGCAGGAAAGAGCGCCTCAGGACATCCTGCAGTTCCGCCTCCGGCGCATCGCTGGCATAGACCCGCGGAGGGCCGCCGATCAGCCCGTCGCTCAACACGGTCGCCGAGATGTCGCCGACGCGAAGGCGGTAATGGCCGGCATTTCCAACCCGGGCCGGGAGCGACGCGACGGAAGCAGCTTGCGCAAGGGCCATGCCGGTCGGCAACATCGATCCCGTGAAGGCCGAAGCGGCTGTCAGCATGATCTTTCTACGATTCAGTGTTATTCCACCCATTGTTTTGATCCCGTCCAGATACCTGATCGCAGGTGCCGCGTCCGATTTCAGCGTCAGCGGTAAGAACCGCGAGTATCGGTGGCGCGGCCTCGCGACATGTCCTCATAGGGATGACACGGATCGAGCGTGCGGATAAGCTGATCAAAACGGATCAGCTTATTAAGCAGGGCTTTGCAATGCGACCATTACGCCTTGACAGCTTGGAGATCTTCGAGGACGTCGTGCGCTGTGGTGGCTTTAGAGCCGCGGCACTTGGCAGGGGCGTTTCGTCGTCCGCCATCAGTCAGTCGATCAGCGTGCTGGAGGAAGCGGTGGGCATTCGGCTGCTGAACCGAACGACACGTAGCGTCGCTCCTACTGAAGCGGGCATGCAGCTTCTCGAGCGGCTGAGGCCCGCTCTTCACGACATCAGAACAGCGGTCGACGATCTCAATCAGCTTCGCGAGCGCCCATCCGGCACCGTGCGGATCAATGCACCGGGTCCGGCCGCCGACCACGTCCTGTGCCCCCTGACCTTTGAGTTCATGAAAATCTATCCCGACATTAACGTCGAGATCGTCAGTGATGCTGCAATCATCGATATCGTGGAGCAAGGCTTCGACGCCGGCGTGCGCTTCGGAGGCCAACTCGCCCAGGACATGATCGCCATGCCCCTGGGCCCTGCCTTGCGATATGCGATCGTGGCCTCGCCAGATTATCTTCGTAAGCGCGGTCGACCCGACTCACCGCGCGATCTCCTGCAGCACGACTGCATTCGCCGCCGTTTCCCTGGTGGGACCCTGGTGACGTGGAAATTCGTGAGGGACGGCGACCAATTGGAAATCACGCCGAAAGGTCGGTTGACGCTGAGTTCAGCGCATCAGGAACTCCAGGCCGCGCTCGCGGGATCGGGAATCGCTCACCTGTTTGAGGATTATGTCCGTGATGATGTTGAACGAGGCAGGCTCATCGAACTTCTCACCGACTGGAAGCAGAATCTGCCAGGTTGGTATCTTTACTATCCCGGCCGGCGGCATTCGAGCGCGGCCGTGCGAGCTTATCTCGAATACATCCGAAATCAGAAATGGACTCCAATGATCAAGTAATGATCAGCACCCCGCTACTCAATTACGATGAGTTATTTTTTGCCATACCAATAAAACGGCACAGCCTGACAAGGACAGCCGGGAGTATGGTGGTACGGGCGGTCGGATACGAACCGATACATTCGTAAAATCGGCGTGTTCCGCATCCGCAGGGTCCGAAACGTCGGGCCTACTGGATCGAGCCGAAGCGGTCGAAGAAGGCGCGGTGGTCCGTCAGCGTCTTGAACTGCGCTTCGGAGAACGGATTGTCGTTGAACTGCTGCGGCCGGCTGTGGCTGCGCGTCACGCCGAGGTCGGCCAGCAACTCGACAACACCCTGGTCTTCATGGCGCCGCCGCGCTCGCCGTGCAGCAGGTCGAGAACCTCACGGCACTCGGTCCTGCTCAGCGCGCGCGGAGGACAGGGGCGGCGCGCCGGTGGAACCGGCTACCCGACCCGGCGCAGCCTGTCGTGAGGGCGGCAGCGTCGGCAGCCAGGCGATCCTGGTCGCGGTGGCGGTGGATTGGGACGGGCGCCTGCAAATCGTCCGGGCACTGACTGCGGAAACCCATGAGGAATGGTTGGAGACCACCCGGTACCTGAACATGGACCACCTTCGAGAACACAAGAAGAAGGTCATGCGGGCGCTTGAACTGGCGGCCTGAGAAATTACGCGCCATCCCGACACCCGGCGATCACCCGGCCCGCAATGCCATGGACAAATTTGCAGAACTTGACGCACTCGATTGGCGGTCGAAGCCCCAGCCGACAAGAACCTTCTTATTCTGATACAATTCCGTCCGGGCGGCTTCCGGCGGACTTGGTGCGGCGACGTCGTGGTCGGCATTCGAGATCGATCATGGGCTCCAGGACCCCGACGCCGGGCCGTATTGTACGTCGGCCGACCGAAAAGCGCCGAAGCGATCCGCCCGTCCGTGCATGCCGCCCGCATGTTCCACCAGTTTCGAGGAAGACCCTTCATGCTGAAGCTTTCCTGCCACTGCGGCCAGATCCGCATCGAGCTCGACAGGCGACCGGACTACATCAACGAGTGCAATTGTACCCTTTGCAGCAAAGCGGGCGTTCGCTGGGCCTATTTCCATCCATCCCAGGTCCGGGTCGAGGGAACGGCAAGCAGTTACATCCGGGAGGACAAGGCAGAGCCGGGCGCTGAAGTTCGATTCTGCCCAAGGTGCGGATCGACGACGCATTTCACGCTGACCGAAGGCGCCGTCGCAAGGTTCGGAAACACCATGATGGGCGTCAACATGAGGCTCGCGGACGAGAGCGAACTTGTCGGAAGCGAGCTGCGCTATCCCGATGGGCGAGCCTGGCCCGGTCACGGCGACTTCAACTATTTGCGGGAGGCGCGCATCATCGGCGAATGAACGGGCCCGCGCTCGCCGTGGACAGGGGGCGGCGCCGGACCCTGCCGATCGGCTTGGGCGGGACCGGTGCCCTCGGGCGGATCGCGCGGCAGGGACGCGTCGCGGCCATACTGCCTGGGCGTGCAGCCCATGACCCTCTTGAAGGCCGTACTGAAGGCGCTTTCGGACTCGTAGCCGAGCGACAGGGCAACGACGGACACGGGGTCGGCGGTGTTCTCGAACCTGTCACCGGCGAGCAGCATGCGCCAGCGCGCCAGATAGTCCATTGCCGTCTCCCCGACCGCTTCCTTGAATCTCAGGGCGAAGATCGAGCGGGACATGCCGGCACGCTCGGCGAGTTCCCTCAATGTCCAGCGATACCCGGGATCGGCGTGGATGGCGGAAATCGCTGCGCCGAGCTGCTTGTCCGCGAGGGCGAAGAACCATCCGACGCCGTCGGCGGGCCGGTCGTCGAGATGCAGCCGCAGGGCCTGGACCAGCATCATGTGCGCGAGGTGCTGAGCGATGAGCGAACTGCCCGGCCGCTGCTCGCGCAGCTCCTCCTGCATCCGCTCGACCGACCAGCGCAGCGCCGCCTGCTCCGACTCCCTGCGGATCCGCACGACGGGCGGCAGCATCCTGAGGAGGCTGCCAGAGTTCCTGCCGCTGACGGCGAAGCGGCTGCCGACGAGGTAGAAATCGCCCCCGCCCTTGACCTTCACGACGCCGCCCGGGCGGGCCGGCGGAAAGAACTTGCCGGAGTCGACGGGCGTCAGGGCGGTATCGCTGGCAAGGCGGAAATTCCGCCCGCTCGGCAGCACGAAACATTCCCCCGACCTCAGCCTCACCGGCTCGGCGACGTCATCGACCGACAACCAGCATTCGCCCGACACGACGGCGTAGCACTTCATGCGATTCTGCTGGTTGGAAAACTGGATCGACCAGTCGCCTCCCGCATCGAACCCCGACGACACGTAACTTCGCGGCTTCAGCAGCGACAGCACATCCGACAATGGATCCAAGGAGCTCCTCCGGACGATCGCGAAGATATTTCGGACCCTGTAGCATAGACCGTATTTCCGCGGCTGCCTATCGTAGCGGCGCCCGGCATCGGGTTCCGATGGTCAGCCGCTCGCCCCGGCCTTCTCGGCGCCGGCGCAACGGCCGCACGGCGAGCCTCCGTTCCGGCTGCGCCCCGCGACATCGACCATCGCGCAAGCCATCAGGCATAGGAGAAACGTTCATGACGGCGTTCATCATCAACGGCCGCGCGGTGGATATCGCCGCCGGCCCCGAAACCCCGCTGCTGTGGGTGATCCGGGAACACCTCAAGCTCACCGGCACGAAGTACGGCTGCGGCATCGCGCAGTGCGGTGCCTGTACCGTCCATGTCGATGGGGAGCCCGTCCGCTCCTGCGTCACCTTGCTCGAGGGCGTCGAGGGACGCGAGGTCACGACCATCGAGGGCCTCTCGCCCGATGCCGGCCATCCGCTGCAGAAGGCCTGGATCGCGGAGCAGGTGCCGCAGTGCGGCTATTGCCAGTCCGGGCAGATCATGCAGGCGGCCGCGCTCCTAGAACGCACGCCCATCCCCACCCGCGAGCAGATCATCGAGCACATGGACGGCAATATCTGCCGCTGCGGGACCTATGTCCGCATCATCGCCGCCATCGAGCGCGCGTCGCGGGAGGGATGAGCCATGGCCACGATTTTTCAGCCTCGGACCCGCGCGGTGTCTCGGCGCAGCTTCCTCGTCACGGCCGGCGGCCTCGGGATCGCGGTCGCGTTCGGCAGCCTGCCGCTGCCTGCCGTCGGCGCCAAAGCCGCCCGCGCCGCCGAGGACGGCTTCCGCCCGAATGCCTGGGTGACGATCGCGGATGACGGAACGGTGACCATCATCTCGCCGGCCGTCGAGATGGGCCAGGGCATCATGACCACGCTGCCGCTGCTCGTCGCCGAGGAAATGGACGCCGATTGGGACCGGGTGCGCATCGTCCAGGCTCCCTCCGACGCGGAGACCTACGGCAATCCGGGCTTCTACGGGATCCAGCTCACCGGTGGCAGCGAGTCCACGCGCGGGTATCATGCGCTGCTTCGACTGACCGGCGCCCAGACCCGCATGGTCCTGCTGGCGGCCGCGGCCGGCATGTTGCGCGTGCCGGTGAGCGAGCTCTCGACCGAACCAGGCAGGGTCCTGCATCCCGCCTCGGGCCGCGCGCTCGACTACGGTGAGATCGCCGCGAACGGACCGCCGCCGGAACCGCTCCCTCAGGCGGGCGAGGCCGATCTGAAGCCGAGCGACAGGTGGCGCTATATCGGAAAGCGTTCGATCCGGCGCGTCGACGTTCCCTCGAAGGTCGATGGAACCGCCGTGTTCGGTATCGACGTCCAGCTTCCGGACATGCTTTACGGAGCGGTGCTGCGGGCGCCGGTCCAGGGCGAACGGCCCGACGCCATCGACGACACCGAAGCCAGGGCGGTGCCGGGCGTGACCCATATCGTCCCGCTGTCCTATGGGGTCGGTATCATCGGCGAGACGGTCGAGGCGACCAGACGCGCGAAGGAGCTGCTTCAAGTCGCGTGGAGCACTCGGTCCCGGGTCCGCGACTATACCAGCCGGCACCTGCTCGAGGCGTATCGCGCCATTGGCCGCGATCTCGGACGCCGAGGCGTTCCCGCGCATGTTGCCGGCGACGCCCAGGCCGCCATCTCGGCGGCCGCGACGGTGATCGAGGTGGACTATATGAGCGACCATGTCTCCCACGCGGCCATGGAGCCGATGAACGCCACGGCGCTCGTCATCGGCGACAGGGTGGAGATCTGGGCGCCGACCCAGGGACCGACGGGCACGCAGGGCTTCGCGGCCGAGGTGGTCGGCACCACGCCCGACAAGGTCAGGGTGCACACGACCCTGCTCGGCGGCGGGTTCGGACGCAAGGCCGAAAGAGACTTCATCGTCGATGCGGTCTCGCTGGCCAGGGCCGCGGAGGGACGGCCGGTCAAGGTCATCTGGAGCCGCGAGGACGACATCCGGCACGACAAGTTCCGGCCGCTGGAGGCCCAGCACATACAGGTCGGGCTCGACGCCGACGGGCACATCCTCGGCTGGCGGCACCGCATCGTGGCGGACTCCGTGTTCGCCCGCACCATGCCGGAACTGTTCGATGGCAAGGGAGGTCACGACGAGGTCGTGACCGAAGGCGCTCATTTCAATTACGCGGTGCCGGCTCATCACGTCGAGTATCTGCGTCAGGAAAGCGGACTGGACATCGGGTTCTGGTTCGCGGTCGGGGTCGGCTACACGAGGTTCGCGATCGAATGCGTCGTCGACGAAATCGCAGCCGCGAGGGGCATCGATCCCGTTGCGCTCAGGCTGGAGCTCCTTAAGGACCAGCCCCGTGCCTGCGCGGTGATCGAGACCGTCGCCCGGATGGCGGACTGGACCCGGGAGCGCGAGGGCCGCGGAATCGGCTTGGCCTACTCCGACGCCTTCGGCTCGCATTGCGCTCAGGTCGCCGAGGTGTCGCTCGACCGGAAAACCGGACGGATCCGGGTGCACAAGGTCTGGTGCGCGATCGATCCTGGCGTGGCGATCCAGCCGCTCCATGTCGAGGCCATGATGATCGTCGGCATAACGAACGGGACCGGTCATGCGCTGTTCGAGCAGATCAACGTCGTCGATGGCGAGGTGGAGGAGTCGAACTTCGATACCTACCGGGTGATCCGTATGTCCGAGGCGCCCGAGATCGAGGTCGCCGTGGTGCCCACGCCGGGGAGCCCGGTCGGCGGCATCGGCCAGGCCGGCCTCCCGCCCACCGGCCCGGCGATCGCCAATGCGATAGCCCGGCTGACCGGTGGCGTGAGGCTCCGGCACTTTCCCTTCCTGCCGGACCGAGTGCTCGCGGCGCTCGGAGCCTAGGCAGCGGCGCTCCGCACCCCGGTCGGCCGGTTCCGGAGCGCCGATCCCCCGACACGGAGGAATACCGCCGGCCCCGTGTTCCCCGCCGGGGCCGCCACCATCCCCCGCCGCGCTCAGGCCGGCAGGACGACGGCGGCTTTCAGACCGGGATGGCGCAGCGACAGGACCACGTCGCCGCCATGCTGGCGGGCGATGGCGCGGGCGATCGAGAGGCCGAGACCGACGCCGCCCGTCTCGCGCGAGCGCGAAGCTTCCAGGCGGAAGAAGGGCGCGAAGACCTCCTCCATGCTGTCGAGGGGAATGCCCGGTCCGTCGTCCTCGACGACGATCTCGACCGTCGAACGCGTGGTGATCAGCCGCACCTCGGCCCGGCCCGCATAGCGCACGGCGTTCTCGATCAGGTTGCGGATGGTGCGCCGGAGGCCGTCCGGCCGGCAGCGGTAGTTCACCCGTCCGTCTCCGACGAAGACGACGGACTGCCCGATCTCGGCCAGGTCGTCGCAGACGCTCTCGACCAGGGCCGAGAGGTCTATCGTGCGGGTCGGTTCGGCATTGGTCTCCTGGCGCGCGAGCGACAGCGTCGCCTCGGTCATCGCCTGCATCTCGTCGATAGTGTCGAGCATCCGTTCCTGAAGGTCGGGATCCTCCACCAGCTCGGCGCGCAGGCGCAGCGTGGTCAAAGGCGTCCTCAGGTCGTGGCCGATCGCCGCCAGCATGCGCGTCCGATCCTCCACGAAGCGGTGCAGCCGCTCCTGCATGCGGTTGAACCCTTCGGCCGTACGGCGGATGTCGTCGGGGCCGCTTTCGCGCAGCGGCGTCACCGCCTCGCCGCGCCCGAGCATCTCCGCGGCCTTGGTGAGTTGGCGCAGGGGCTGCACGATGCGCCGCACGGTCAGGACGCCCACCAGGGAGACGAGGACCGCCGTCAAGGCGAGCGACACCGGGAGGTGAGTGTCCCAGATCGACGGCATGAAATGCTTGTAGAAGGCGACGTTGAGAACCCGGCCGTCGTTGAGCGGGACGATCACCCCGGCGCCGTTGCGTTCGGCATAGTCGAGATAGAGCGCCCGCGCCGGCAGGTCCGCCCGATCCGCGGGCGGCGCCGTCCAGGCCATTCCCTTGAGGAGATGCGCGGCGGTCGCGCCCTCGGGCAGCGGCGTTCTCGCGGCCGGGCTGCCCGCCGGCACGGCTTGGCCCGATCCGTTCAGGAGCGTCCGCAGAGGCACCTTGAACCGCTCGAACGCCTCGCCCACCCACGGTCCGGGGGCGGGCGTCGGGTCCTCGGAGATCCAGAAACGGGTGTAGTCCGTGCTGTTGACGCGCGCGATATCGGATTGAAGCGCCGGCGGCAGGGTTTCGACCAGCCGGGCCACGGCCGCCGCGCGGCTGCTGAGTTCGGTGCGCGCGGCCGCGCGCAGGTCCGTGAGGAACTGATCCCACGAGATGCACATCCCGACCGTCTGGGAGGCGAAGAGTGCCACCAGCATGGAGGCGAGAAGCTGGACGGACAGGCGCTTGCGCCACCAGGTGAGAAGGCGCGTCACGAGGAGAAGACCTCCGGCATGAAACTGTAGCCGCCGCCCCAATGGGTCTGGATGATGGTCGGGGACTTCGGGTCGGCCTCCACCTTGCGGCGCAGGCGGCTGACCTGGTTGTCGATGGAGCGGTCGAAGGGATCGGCCTCGCGCCCGACGGTGAGGTCGAGGAGCTGGTCGCGGCTGAGAACCATGCCGGGATGCTCGACGAATACCTTGAGCAGCCGGAACTCCGCCGTTGACAGCGGCACGCCCACCCCGTCCTCGCCCTGGAGCTCCCGCCGGCCGAGGTCGAGGACCCAGCGATCGAAGCGCACCATCCCGGCCCTGCGGGCGGTCCGCTGGTGCGGCAGGCTGTTGGCTCGGCGCAGCACCGCCTTGATGCGGGCCAGGAGCTCGCGCGAGGAGAACGGCTTGACGAGGTAATCGTCCGCTCCGAGTTCCAGGCCGATCACACGATCGGTCTCGTCCGTCCGGGCGGTCAGGAAGATGATCGGCACCCCTCCGCCGGGGCCGGCCCGCAGCTCGCGGCAGAGGGTGAGCCCGTCTTCGCCCGGCATCATGATGTCGAGGACGATGAGATCCGGTGCCTTCCGCTCCAGCAGGCGGCGCAACGCCGCGCCATGCTCCACCGTGCTGACGCGGTAGCCCTGCTGCTGAAGATATTTGCCGACAAGATCGCGAATGTCGCGATGGTCGTCGACGACGGCGATGTGGGGCACGGAGTCCATGATCGGTCCCGAATGCTGAACACAGCCATCCTTATACTGCGTCCGCCGCCAGATGCCTGGACGGAATTGTATCAAGATATTCCAGGAACCCTGTAAACCGGGGCTTTGGCCGCAGCGCCGATACAATTCGATACAAGGGCGGACAGTCCCGGCACAGGAGTGCGACAGGCGGCGGTTAGGGTGATCCTGGGCGCGGCGGAGGAGATGGCGCGAGACACCCTCCCGCTTCCGGAAGCAGACCGTTCCAGGGGTTCGGGCGCTTCCGTTCCTCAGCACGCAACCGGGAACCAGCCACAATGACATGTCCCAGGATATTCTCCGCCGCTCCCGCCGAAGCCCTCGGTCCCGGCTCCGAGCACCGGGGGGCACGCGCCGAAGGGATCGCGCGACAGGCGGAGGTGAACGCCACGGCCCTGGCGATGGTCACCCCGGGATGTCTCCTCGCGGCGCAGGTGATTCTGTTCCGGATCGCCCGAAGGACCCGAACCCGCGGCAGCCCGGGGGCCGTGCAACGCAAAGCCCGGTGACGCCATGCCGCCATGAGCGGCGGGTTGAGCCGACTTCCCGAGCCAACTTTGTCCGGAGCCGATCCCGATGGATCCCCACAGCATGCCAGAGACGCCCACCTTCCTTCCGGCGCGCCCCGACACCGATCGGAATGGCCGGGCGGTCGCCCCGTCAGCGCGTACATCGGCCGCAGCCCTCCGTGCGCGCTGCCCGGCGGCCCGCCGGCGGCGACCCATCGATGCGACCGTGCCGGCATTCTCCGGCAGCCTTGAGGAAGAACGGCCGGAGTTTCGAACATGAGGCGCAAGCTTGCAGCGATCCTGGCGGGAGATGTCGTCGGTTTCAGTCGTATGATGGCCAGGGACGAGACCGCGACGTATCGGGATCTCCGCTCGCTGTTCGACGATATCGTCGGCCCGGCGGTCGCGCGGAATCAGGGCCGCATCTTCAAGCAGACCGGCGACGGTTTCCTTGCCTCCTTCGCCAGCGCCCACGAAGCCCTGGAAGCGGCCGAGCAGATCCAGCTGGCCTTGGCGTCCTGCCGTTTCGATCTGCGCATCGGCGTCAATGTCGGCGACGTCATCGAAGAGAATGACGATACCTATGGCAACAGCGTCAACGTCGCGGCGCGGCTGGAATCGATGGCGAGACCGGGATCGATCTATGTCAGCGATGCCGTCCGCCGCAGCGCGGAGCCGTCGGCCAACTGGGCTTTCCGGTCTCTCGGACGCAAGGTGGCGAAGAACATGTCCGTGGGGATCGACGTCTACGAGGTCGTCGCGGCGGGCACGGCCGGGAACCGGCCCCGCTTACCATGGCAGCGCCTGCCGACCCATCGGTCCATGGTCATGGCCGCGGCTGCGACAGTCGTCCTCGCTGTTCTGTCCGCAGGAGCGATGGAAAACTTCGGTCGGGGCGCGCGCTGGATCGCGGAGCTGCCGTCGCGAGGCGAGCGCATCGCGGCCGGCATCCCTTCCGTCGCGGCGTTGCCCTCCGTCACACTCGGCGGCCGGACCGGTCATGCCTATCTCGCGGACCGCTTGAGCGAGTACCTGATCGCCGGACCGTCACGCCGTTCCGAACCTGCGGGGGAGGCGCGCGATCCGACGTTCGCCATGGGCAACCCCGCCGACATCCGAAATACCGACCGCGCCTTGCCAAGCGGAGTGTTCCCTGGAAGGCAGTGCCCGGGGGCGGGAGCCGCCGCCGCGCACCCCCGCTCATCCGATTGCTGCCGGAATCGCGGCGGGGCTCCGGGCACGACCCTATGACTCGCTCCTATGACTCGCTGCCCTGGTTTCCCACCAGCGTCTGCGCCGCCCCCTCCCTGTCGCTTGCCCACGACGCTCTTCCAGGGTATGCGGCGAGCCTCCTGATGCTGGTTCTGGTGGCATCACTCGGGGGACTTTTCGCAATGACGGTACGGAATATGCGGGATATCGATCCGGAGATCATGCGGGCGGCGGTTGAGACGGCGATCGTCAGCCGGCGTAGCGTGCGCGGCTTCCTTCCGACGCCGGTCGGCCGCGAGATGGTCGAACGGCTCCTGGAAGTGGCCAGCCGCGCGCCGAGCGGCAGCAACATGCAGCCCTGGAAGGTGCATGTGCTGTCGGGACCGGCATTGGAGCGCGTGAAGGCGGAACTGATCGGCCTCCATGAGAGCGGAGCCCCGGAGGCTCGGGAATACGACTATTACCCACGCGACTGGCGGGCACCCTATCTGGACAGGCGCCGCGCGCTCGGCTGGAACCTGTTCGCCCTCGCCGGGGTGGCCAGGGGCGACCGCGAAGGGTCGGCGCGCCAGCGCGGCCGAAACTACGCCTTCTTCGGCGCGCCGGTCGGGATGATCTTCACCATCGACCGGGACCTCGGCCAGGGGAGTTGGCTCGACTTCGGGACGTTCCTGCAGAACATCATGATAGCGGCGCGCGGGCATGGGCTCGACACGTGCCCACAGGCGGCACTCGCCAACTATCCCGCCGTGCTCCGCCGCCAGCTCGGGATCCCCGACACCGAACTCGTGCTGTGCGGCATGGCGCTCGGTGTCGCCGATCCCGACGAGCCGACCAATCGGTTGGCCGCGGAGCGTGAGCCGGTCGCCGCCTTCACCCGATTCCACGACCGCTGACATTTCGCTTGGATTTCCGGCAGGGCGATCGGACCGTCCGTCAGGCGACCCGGTTTCCCGTCCGCCAGACGCACCGGACGATCGGCGGCTTGCCCGGAACGGCCGCGACCCTCACGAGGTCGCCCCGGCGGCCCGCCGCGATCTCGCCCCGGTCCGCCAGCCTTGTGGCCTCGGCGGGGTTGGTCGAGACCAGACGGATCGCGCGGGGCAAATCGGCCAGTCCCTCGTCGGCGAGCTGGAATGCCGCCTGCACCAGGCCGAAGGGCACGTAATCCGACGACAGGATGTCGAGGACGCCGGCGGCGAGCAGCTCGGCGGCGCCGATATTGCCGGAATGCGATCCTCCCCGGACGATGTTGGGCGCTCCCATCAGGACCTTGAGCCCGGCGGCATGACTGAGCCCGGCGGCCTCGACCGTGGTCGGAAACTCGGCCAGGGAGATGCCGAGCCGGACGGCCTCGGCGACATGGTCGGCGGTCGCGTCGTCGTGGGACGCGACGCTGATGCCGGCCGCGTGGCAGCGCGCCGCCAGGACGATCCGGTTCCGATCGGCATTCTCCTCGGATTCCGCCAGCCGCCGGCGCGAGAACTCGGCGAACTCGGCGTCGCCGAGCTTCATCTTGCGCTGATAATAGGTCTTGTAGGCGGTGGGATCGACGAATTGCCGCTGGCCCGGCGCATGGTCCATCAGCGACGCGAGACGGATCAGCGGATTGTCGCCGATCCGCTCGAAACCGTCGATCACGTCGGGAGAGGACACCTCGCAGCGGATATGGAGGAAATGATCGGCGCGCAGGCGTCCTTCCGCGACGCAGTCGGAAATCGTCCGGGCCAGACCGCCGACGTCGGCCGGGGTAAAATCGGCATTCTCGTCCTCGCCGACGCGGAGCGCGTCGAACACGGTGGTTATGCCGGACGCCGCGATCTGGTTGTCATGGGCCTGCACGGCGGCGGTCATGTTCCAGCGCACCCTCGGTCGCGGCAGGAAGTGTCCCTCGATATGGTCGGTGTGCAATTCGACCAGGCCGGGGATCAGGAAATCGCCGTCCAGGTCCTCGCCGGCCCGATGATGGCCGGTGGCGATGGGACCTGGGCATATCTCCTCGATCCAGCCGCGGCGCAGACGCACCGAACCGGTCACGACCTCGTCGCGCAGGACGATCCGGGCGTTCCGGAAAATCTGTTCTTCTGGCTGTCCGTGGGACATGTCGCCTCGTTCGCCGGTGTCTTCACCGGCTGCTTTCCGGGAGGGGGGATGGCGGTCAGATCACCAGCTTGCGGATCTGCTGCGACAGGATGTCGGTCAGCGACACCGTCACGATCACGATGGCCAGGATCGCCGCCGCCTGGGGATAGTAGAAGCCTCGGATGGTCTCGAACATCACCTGTCCGATGCCGCCGGCGCCGATGATGCCGAGCACCGTGGCCGAGCGGACGTTGGATTCGAAGCGGTAGAGCGAGAACGAGATCCACAAAGGGAGGACCTGGGGGATCACGCCGTAGACGATTTCCTGGAGCTTCGAGGCCCCCGTCGTCCGGATAGCCTCCACGGGGCGCGGGTCGATCGCCTCGACCGCTTCGGAGAACAGCTTCGCCAGGACGCCCGTGGTGTGGACGAACAGCGCCATCACGCCGGCGAACGGTCCAAGCCCGACCGCCACGACGAACAGCACGGCGAAGACGATCTCGTGGATGGCGCGGAACAGGTCCATCAGCCGGCGCACCGGTTGCAGGACGTACCAGCGGCTCATGTTGTGGGCCGACAGGATGCCGAAGGGGATGGCGAACACGATCGCCAGGAAGGTGCCCCAGACCGCGATCTGGATGGTTATCACCATCTCCTCGACGTAATAGCGCCATTCCGAGAAATCGGGGCGGGCGAAGCCGGAGGCGTATTCCGCCATGTTCCCGGCATCGGTGAACAGGTAGGTCCACCGCCCCATCTCGGCCGGCGCCCAGCTCCAGAGCAGGATCCCCGCAAGGGCGAGCCACAGCAGCGGGCCGGATACCGCCCGGCTCCAGTCGCGGCGGACGGCGTCGGGCATGCCGGCGCGGTCTTCGTCTCGAGCGGCGTTGCTCATGCTAACCTCTTTCACGTCCTGCTCCGGATGCGCCGGACTTGTCCGTCAGCCCTGCTGCCCGGCGGCCATCCGGCTTTCATAACCGGCCTTCTCCGCGTTCAGCCTGGACAGCTCCGCCGCCTTGGCGTCGGCCGCCATGCCCTGGTCGGCCTCGACCTGGGCGATCCTGCGGGTCAGCTCCATGACGCGGATCGGCAGGAGCTGATCGTCGGTCGAGGCGCGGAACGGCGCCCAGGCCAGGTCCCGAAGCACCTTCTTCTCGGCCGCGACATCGCCCGTCGATTTGTCGGTTCCATAGGTCAGGAAGAACGTCTTGATCTTCTCCTTGGCGTCGGCGCTCAGGTCCTTGCGCCAGACCAGCGGGTCGGCGGGGATCAGCGGCGACTTCCAGATCACCTTGATCTTCTGGAAGGCGGTCGGATTGTTCTTCTCGATCGAGGCCAGGGACTCGGTATTGGCCACGGAGGCATCGACCTGTCCGTTGGCCGCGGCCATCAGGTTCGTTTCGTGGTTGGCGTTGACGACGCGCTGGAAGCACTGCTTGGGATCGATCTTCTTCGCGGCGAAGATGAAGGTCATCGGCACCAGATAGCCCGAAGTAGAGTTGGGATCGCCGATCCCGAAATTGAGCGACTTGTCGCATGTGAGCAGGTCGTCGAGGCTGTTGAGCGCGGAGTTCTTCGGCGTCACGACGATCGACCAGTATCCGGGATTGCCGGAGACGTCGACCGACTGCGCGAAGACCTCGCCGTCGGCCCGGTCGACCGCCTCCATCGCCGACTTGTTGCCGTACCACGCCACCTGGACCTTGCCGAAGCGCATGCCTTCGATCACGCCCGCATAGTCGGACGCGAAGAACGGCTTGACCTCCAGCCCCGTCCGCCTGGTCATGTCGGCCAGCAGCGGTTCCCAGGCCTTGCGCAGGTTCGACTGGGACTCGGTCGAGATGATGCCGAAGTTGATCGCTTCCGCAGCGTGTGCCGCACCGCTCGTGACGGCGGCGGCAGCTACGGTGGTTGCGAGAAGGGCTGCGAGCGGGAGCGCCCTGATGCCGCGGTGGTTGATGCTCATCGTTGTTCTCCGGTTTCCGGTGAATTTCGGTAATCGAGTCCGTGGTCGGGGATCAGGGATCAGGCCAGGGCGGTCTTGCCGGGCGGCATGGCGTCCGCCGGGTCGTCGAACAGGACCAGCTCTTCCGAGGATTCCCCGTAGAGGTCGGACAGGAAGGCGTTGGTCAGTGCGGTGGACGGGCCGTCATAGACGATCCTGCCGTCGCGCATGGCGATCGTCCGGGGACAGTAGCGGCGCGCGTACTCGACCTGATGGAGCGAGACGAGGATGCTGATCCCGTCCTCGCGGTTGATCTGCGCCAGGATGTTCATCACGCGCCGGGCCGACGCCGGATCGAGCGCCGATATCGGTTCGTCCGCGATCAGGATCTTCGATCGCTGGACCAGCGTGCGGGCGATCGCCGCGCGCTGCTGCTGACCGCCCGACAGGGTCGAGGCGCGCTGATGGCAGACCTGCGGGATGCCGACGCGGGCAAGCGCCCCGCGCGCCGCGTCCCGCTCGGGCCGGGTGAACAGGCCCAGGGTGCCGCGCCAGCCGGGGACGCGGCCGAGATGACCGATCATCACGTTGGTCATCACCGACAGCCGGCCGACCAGGTTGAATTGCTGGAAGATCACGGCGACGTCGCGGCGGATCGCGCGGGCCTGCGGCCCGAACCTGCCGTCGTGCTGGACAAGGCCGCCGAACACCTCGATGCGGCCCTGTCCGGGGTCGGCGATCTCCAGCCCGGCGATGTGCCGGATCAGCGTGCTCTTGCCGGAACCGGACGCGCCGATCAGCGCCACCATCTCGCCGGGCCGGATCGTCACGGCGACATCGCGGAGAGCCTTGGTCCTGCCGTAGCTCTTCGACAGACCGCGCACGCTGACGGCGGCCGGATCCCCCTGGCCGGGCTGTTGGGACCGGGCGGCATGCCCGGATCGCTGGTATCCGTGGGAGTCTGCCCCGTCTCCGGCGCCGTCGAAACTGTTCGTCCAGGTCGTCATGCTGCCCTCCGGGCGGAAAAGCTGGATACGTCGATGACGCGGGTGGCGACTTCGGCGCGGACCGCCTCGTCGTGGAAGATGCCGAGGATCGCCGTTCCCGCCGCCTGCTTCTCGCGGATCATGGCGGTGACGACGGCGCGGTTGGCGTCGTCCAGCGACGCCGTCGGCTCGTCCAGCAGCAGGATCGGGTGATCGGTGATGAAGCCTCGGGCAATGTTGACCCGCTGCTTCTCGCCGCCGGAGAAGGTGGCCGGCGGCAGGTCGCACAGGGCAGGCGGCAGGTTGAGCCGACCCAGCAACCCGGCCGCCCGCAGGCGGGCCTCGTCCGGCGGCACGCCGCGCGACGTCAGGGGCTCGGCCACCACGTCGAGGGCCGAAACGCGCGGCACCGCCCGCAGGAACTGGCTGACATAGCCGATCTCGTTGAGCCGCAGGCCCAGGACTGTGCGCGCATCGCCCGCCGCGAGATCGACGAAGCCACCGCCGGCGCTCGACCGGACCAGGATCTCGCCGGCATCCACAGCGTAGTTGCCGTAGACCATGCGGAGGATCGAGGACTTGCCGACGCCCGACGGCCCGCCCAGCACGGCGCATTCGCCGGCGGCGAGCTCGAACGAGACGTCCCGGACCACGGGAAGGCGGAGGCCGCCGCGCAGATGCATGGTGAACGACTTGGCGACACCTGTCACCCGCAGGACGACCGGCCGCGCCCGGCCGCTGTCCCCGAAAGATTCGAACGGCATGGTCAGGACTCCGGGATCGAGGCGACGAGAAGCTGGGTATAGGCGTGGTGCGGATCGTCCAGCACCCGGTCGGTCAGGCCGTGCTCGATCACCCGTCCGTCCTTCATCACGATCATGCGCTGCGACAGCAGCCGGGCGACGGCCAGGTCATGGGTGACGATCACGACGGCGAGGCCCATGTCGGACACCAGCCGGCGCAGCAGGTCGAGCACCCGCGCCTGGACCGAGACGTCGAGGCCGCCGGTCGGCTCGTCCATGAACATCAGGCGCGGGTGGGTCACCAGGTTGCGAGCGATCTGGAGGCGCTGGCGCATGCCGCCGGAGAAGCCGGTGGGCCGGTCGTCGATCCGCCCGGCCTCGATCTCCACCCGCTCCAGCCAGTCGGTGGCGGTATCGCGGATGGCGCCGTAGTGCCGCTGGCCGACCGCCATCAGCCGCTCGCCCACGTTCGCGCCGGCCGACACGCGCATGCGCAGGCCGTCCGCCGGGTTCTGGTGGACGAAGCCCCAGTCGGTCCGCATCAGGAAGCGGCGCTCGGCCTCGGTCAGCTCGGCGAGGTCGCGCAACGCGCCGTCGCGCATCCGATACCGGACCGACCCGGAAAAGCGCTCCAGCCGGGCCGAAACGCAGTTCAGTAGGGTCGTCTTGCCGGACCCGGACTCGCCGACCACCGCCAGCACCTCGCCGGGCCACAGGTCGAACGAGACATCCCGGCAGCCCCGGCCGCCGCCATGGTCCTTGGTCAAGTCCCGAACTTCGAGGATAGGGCCTTCCATCACGGCGTCTCTCCGGCCGAAGTCACCGGCAGTCCGGTCCCGGCATGTCCGCCGGCCCGGCGGGCTTCGCAGTGGTCGGTGTCGGAGCAGACGAACATCCGTCCGCCCCGGTCGTCGGTCACGATCTCGTCCAGGTAGACGCCGGTGCCGCCGCACAGGGCGCAGGGGTTGTCGAAGCTTTCGACCCGGAACGGGTGATCCTCGAAATCCAGGCTGACGACGCTGGTGTGGGGTGGCAGCGCGTAGATGCGCTGTTCCCGCCCGGCCCCGAAGAGCTGGAGCGCCGGCGACCGGTCGAGCTTGGGATTGTCGAACTTGGGGATCGGCGACGGGTCCATCACGTAGCGCCCCTCGACCTTGACCGGATAGGCGTAGGCGGTCGAGATATGGCCGTGGGTCGCGATGTCCTCGTACAGCTTGACGTGGACCAGCCCGTATTCCTCAAGCGCGTGCATCACCCGCGTCTCCGTCTCGCGCGGTTCCAGGAAGCGCAGCGGCTCCGGGATCGGGACCTGGAAGACGATGGTCTGGCCTGCCCGCAGCGGCGTTTCCGGGACCCGGTGGCGGGTCTGGATGATCGTCGCCTCCGAGGTGCGGGTGGTCGTCCGGATGCCGGAGGTCCGGGCGAAGAACGCGCGGATCGACACGGCGTTGGTGGTGTCGTCGGCGCCCTGGTCGATCACCTTCAGGACATCGTCCGGTCCCAGGATCGCTGCCGTGACCTGGACCCCGCCGGTGCCCCAGCCATAGGGCATCGGCATCTCGCGCGAGGCGAACGGGACCTGATAACCGGGGATCGCGATGGCCTTCAGGATCGCGCGCCGGATCATCCGCTTGGTCTGCTCGTCCAGATAGGCGAAGTTGTAGGTGGGAAGCACTGGCTCGGTCATTCCGCCGCCTCCCGCCCGGTTTCTCCGACTTCGGCTTCGGCGCGCATCCGGCGCACCAGCCCCAGTTCCGCCTGGAAATCGACGTAGTGGGGCAGCTTCAGGTGCTCGACGAAGCCGGTCGCCTGGATGTTGTCGCAGTGGGCTATCACGAATTCCTCGTCCTGGGCCGGGGCCGTGCGTTCTTCGCCGAACTCGTCGGCGCGCAGCGACCGGTCAACCAGCGCCATCGCCATGGCCTTGCGCTCCGACTGGCCGAGGACGAGGCCGTAGCCGCGGGTGAACTGCGGCGGCTCCGTGCGCGAGCCCTTGAACTGGTTGACCATCTGGCATTCGGTCAGGCGGACCCGCCCGATCCGGACGGGAAATCCCAGCTCCGGCACCTCGACCTCGACGTCGGCCAGCCCGATGCGGACCTCGCCGACGAAGGGATGGGTGCGCCCGTAGCCGCGCTGGGTCGAATAGGCCAGGGCCAGCAGGAACCCCTCGTCGCCGCGCGCCAGGGCCTGGAGCCGCAGGTCCCGGCCCAGCGGGAAGGCGACGGCGTCGCGGGTCAGGTCGGACGGTTCGGCTTCGCCGCCGGGAGCGCGGTCAGGGGCGCTGTCGTCCCGCTCGATCAGCCCCTCGCCGTCGAGGATGTCGCTCACCCTCGGGCATGGCTCGGTCGATGGGCGATCGGTGCGGCGTTCCGGCGGCTCGACCGGTTCGTCCCCGGCCATCGCCGGGTCGATCAGCCGGTGCGTGTAGTCGAAGGTCGGCCCCAGAAGCTGGCCGCCCGGCAGGTCCTTGTATATCGCGGAGACGCGCCGCTCGACCCGCATCGCGGAGGTATCGGCCGGCAGCGACGCCGCGAACCGGGGCAGCGTGGTGCGGTAGGCGCGCAGCAGGAAAATCGCCTCGATCATGTCGCCGCGTGCCTGCCTGAGGGCCATCGCTGCCAGATCGGGATCGTACAGCGAGCCTTCGGCCATCACCCGGTCCACGGCCAGCGACAGCTGGCCCTTGATCTGGTCGAGACCGAGTGCCGGCACGTCCCTGTCGCCCCGGCGGCGGTCGGCCAGGAGCCTATGGGCCTTCCCGATGGCGGCCTCGCCGCCCTTGACGGCCACATACATGTCAGGTGCTCCGGATGCGGGTGGTGCGGGGCAGTGCCGTCGCGGTGGCGCCGCAGACCAGCAGCACATCGACGCCGCGCGGGAAAAGCGCGTTGTTGCGCGCCCAGGCGGCGGCGAAACCGTCGGGCAGCCCCTGGGGTGCTATCCGCCGCTCACCGTCGATGCCGGGTCCGGACAGCACCAGGGGAGGCCCGCCACCCAATGCCGAAACCGTGACCAGCAGGGTCGCTGACCGATCGGGATGTTCCGCCGTGCCGATGGCGAAGCCGTCCGGCAGCGCCGGACAGGGACCGCCGCCGAGGATCGCGAAAGCGCAGGCCGCCGCGTCGCCGGTCGGACGCGCGCCGGTATGGAAGGCGATCCAGCCGGCCAGACCGGGCGCCTCGCGCAGGCGCTCGTCCAGGTAGACCGGCGTGTCCCCATCGGCCAGCGCGGCGACGACGGCCGCCGCCGCCGGCGCCAGCGCGGCCGGCGCACCCATCCGGGAGTCGAGGACGGTGATCGTGCCGGGATTGGCGAAAGCATTCATGACGGCGGCGAAGACCGCCTGGGAACCGAACACGGGATCGTGGAACCCGCCCTGGACAGCCGTGTCTGCCGCTCCGGATGACGGGGCATCGGGAAATCGCCCCGCCATCAGTCCTCGCCCCGGGCCATGGTGAAGAAGTCCACGCGGGTAGCCGCGGTCTCTTCCGCGAGCACCCGGTCGGCGGCGGCTTCCGCCGCGATGGCGGGTCCCACGACGTTTGCCTCGATCCGGTCGCGCCAGTCATCCCGCTGCCAAAGGGCATCCAGGTGTGCCGCAATGCCGGCCTTGGCCGTGTCCCGGCCCAGCACGATCGCGTGCCCGACTTCGCCGCTGGACAGCCGCACGCTGGCTCTGGTGACCGTGGCCTCGCCAAGGTTGAAGGGAGATCCGCCGCCGCCGATGCGCCCGCGCAGCATGACCAGCCCGACTTCCGGACCACGCACGGGCAGGGCCTCCGGGATCGCGTCGCCGAGCTTCGTCAGGGCGTCGTCCAGCCAGGCTCCCGAAGCGCTCGCGAACGCGGCGATGGCACGCTGCCGGCCGACGGTTTCCGCAGGAACCGGCCCTTCGGAACCAAGCCCATCGGTTCGTTCTGATATCCCGCTCTGACCCATGCATCACTCTCGGAAACGGCTGGCTTTGAACAAATTGTCTATTCATCTAGACAATTTTTCCGGTGTGATGCATACTGACGTCTGTGAGTGACATACTGATGACGGTCGCGTGACTCAAAAGTAAAGATTGCATACGACGGAACTCGAACCGCCCGCGATGGTCACGGCGCGGGGTTCGTCATCCCGTTCGCGACGAAGCGCTCCGCCCAATCCAGGGTCCTGCCCAGTTCGGCGAAGAGCCACTCCCTGAAGCTTCGGATCTTCGGCAGGTCCGTCTTCGTGCGCAGCGTCAGGAAGCCATGCCCTTGAGCCTTCATGCAGTCGCCCGGGAAGGGGACGATCAGTTTCCCGGTCCGGATCTCCTGCTCGGCGAGCAGCAGGCTGTCCAGGCAGACTCCGAGCCCGTCCACGGCGGCGGAGATGGCCATGAAGGAGCGGTCGAACCGGGGACCCCGCTCCATGTCGAGCCTCACCCTGCGATGGCGCCGGCCCCAGTCGCGCCAGCTCAGGATCGTGATCTCGGAATGGATCAGGGTATGGTTGGCAAGGTCGGCCGGGCGCCGGATCGGCTTGATCCCGTTCGCCAGCGAGGGCGAGCACAGCGGCACGATCGTGTCGTCCGGAAAGGGGACCATGACGGCGCCGGCGGCGGCCGTGCCGGGATTGTAGCGGATGTCGACGTCCACCGTACCCTGGTTCAGGGTAACGGGCAGCATGGAGGCGTTCAGGCGGATATCGATGCCGGGATGCGTTTCGCCGAACCGCGCCAGTCTTCTCATCAGCCACTGCGAGGCGAAGCTCGGCGTGGAATGGACGGTCAGGACGGCGCCCGTCCCGGCGACCGCGACGGTGCGCGTGGCGGCGTCGATGCGGGAAAACGCGGCGATGACCTCCGTCGCGAGATGTTGCCCGGCGTCGGTCAGGACCACCGCGCGATGGATCCGGTGGAACAGCGGGACCCCGAGCTGCTCTTCCAGGAGCTTGACCTGATGGCTTACCGCAGAAGGCGTAACAGCCAATTCATCTGCTGCGGCAGCGAACGAACCGAGCCTCGCGGCAGCCTCAAACGCTTGAATCGACTTGATCGACAGCCTGTTTTGCATTGCCGTATTCACATGAGCTCAGTTCAACAATAGCTCATTTTATTCATTTGAGCACATTACCTCAACCCGTTAGATTCAGCTCACCACAGCGATACTGGGCAACTACAGAAGACGGCGCATCAAGATCATAGCGTGGATTGGTGCGGATCGCAGTTCGACTTGATTGCCCTGTAGAACAATTCAAAAGAGGTGAGGAAATGCTTCTCGCAAACAAGGTTTGCGTCGTCACGGGTGCTGCTTCGGCGCGGGGTATCGGCCGGGCGACCGCCAAGCTGTTCGCCCTGCACGGCGGACGCTCGATCATTCTCGACCTGAACCAGGAGCAGGCCGCGGCGGCCGCGTCGGAGCTGGGCGAAGCCCACCGGGGCATCGCCTGCGACGTGACCGACAAGCAGGCCTGCGCCGCCGCCATCGAGCGCGTGGTCGGCGAGTTCGGCCGGGTCGACGTGCTGATCAACAACGCCGGCATCACGCAGCCGCTGAAGTTCATGGACATCGCTCCCGAGAACTACGACGCGGTGCTCGACGTCAATCTGCGGGGCACTCTCTACATGAGCCAGGCCGTGGTCCCGCACATGCGCCGGCAGCGCTCCGGCTCCATCGTCTGCATGTCGTCCGTGTCGGCCCAGCGCGGCGGCGGCATCTTCGGCGGACCGCACTACAGCGCCGCCAAGGCCGGAGCCCTCGGGCTCGCCAAGGCGATGGCCCGCGAACTGGGACCGGACAATGTCCGCGTGAACTCGGTGACGCCCGGCCTGATCCAGACCGACATCACCGGCGGCAAGCTGACCGGCGAGCTGAAGGCCGAGATCCTCAAGGGCATTCCGCTCAACCGCCTCGGCGACGCGGAAGACGTGGCGCGGGCCTGCCTGTTCCTGGCCTCGGACCTGTCCTCGTACATCACCGGCGCCACCATCGACGTCAACGGCGGCATGCTGATCCACTGACGGGAGCGGCCGTCCCCGCACGGCCGCCCTTCGATCCGAGTGCCGCCCCCCACGCGTCACGCGCCCGACCGCGCCGTGACACCGAGGACGCTGGAGAGAAACATGCAGACCAATCCGCTGGGACACAATGTCGACCTGGCCGAGCGCGCCTACCGCATCCGCCGCAACGCGCTGCTGATGGGCGAGGTCCAGGGCCAGGGCTATATCGGCCAGGCGCTCGACATCGCCGACGTGCTGGCCACGGCGTACTTCCATGCCATGAGCTATCGCCCGGAAGATCCGGAATGGGAAGGGCGCGACCGCTTCCTGCTGTCGAACGGACACTACGCCATCGCCCTCTACGCCGCTCTGATCGAGGCCGGCATCGTGCCGGAGGAGGAGCTGGAGACCTACGGCAGTGACGGCAGCCGCCTGCCCATGTCGGGCATGGCCGCCTACACGCCCGGCATGGAGATGTCCGGCGGCTCGCTGGGGCTGGGGCTGTCGATCGGCGTCGGCATGTGCCTGGGACTGAAGCGCAAGGGCTCGTCGTCCCGCGTCTACACCCTGTTCTCCGACGGCGAGCTGGACGAGGGCTCGGTCTGGGAGGCGATCATGTCGGCGGCCCACTGGAAGCTCGACAACCTGATCGGGATCATCGACGTCAACAACCAGCAGGCCGACGGTCCCTCGACCCAGGTCATGGCCTTCGAGCCGCTGGTCGACAAGCTCGAAGCGTTCGGATGGTTCGTCCAGCGGGTGGACGGCAACGACATCGAGGCCGTCCGGGCGGCGTTCGACGCCGCCCGCGACCACGCCGAGCCGAAGCCCCGCATGATCGTCTGCGACACCCGCATGGGCCGGGGCGTCCCGTTCCTGGAAGCCCGCGAGAAGAACCACTTCATCCGCGTGGATGAGCACGAATGGCAGATGGCCCTCGAAGCCCTCGAGGCCGGGAGGACGGCATGACCAGCACCAGCACGACCAACGTCGACACCAAGGAAGGCGCAAGCCCCAAGCCGCGCCTGAAGACCTCGGCGATGATCGCCTCGATCGCCTCCGAGGGCCAGCGCACCAAGCCGGCGCCGTTCGGCCACGCCCTGGCCGAGTTGGCCGAAAGCCGGCCGGAGATCGTCGGCATGACCGCCGACCTGGGCAAGTACACCGACCTGCACGTCTTCGCGAAGGCCCACCCCGACCGCTATTACCAGATGGGCATGGCCGAGCAGCTTCTGATGGGTGCCGCGGCCGGCATGGCGCACGAGGGCTTCGTGCCCTTCGCCACGACCTACGCGGTGTTCGCCTCGCGCCGGGCCTACGACTTCATCCACCAGACCATCGCCGAGGAAAACCTCAACGTCAAGCTGGCCTGCGCCCTGCCGGGCCTGACTTCCGGCTACGGGCCGAGCCACCAGGCCGCCGAGGATCTGGCGCTGTTCCGCGCCATGCCGAACATGACCGTGCTCGATCCCTGCGACGCGCTCGACACTGAGCAGATGGTGCCCGCCATGGTCGCTCACCAGGGTCCCGTCTATATGCGCCTGCTGCGCGGACACGTGCCGCTGGTGCTCGACGAGTACGGCTACCGGTTCGAGCTGGGCAAGGCGAAGATGCTGCGCGACGGCACCGACGTGCTCGTCATCTCGTCCGGCATCATGACCATGCGCGCCCTGGAAGTCGCCAAGTCGCTGGAGGCCGACAAGGTGGACGTGGCGGTGCTGCACGTCCCGACGATCAAGCCGCTGGACGCGGAGACGATCCTGCGGGAAGCGGCCCGCACCGGCCGGATGGTGGTCGTCGCCGAGAACCATTCCGTCATCGGCGGCCTGGGCGAGGCAATCGCCGGCCTGCTGCTCCGCTCCGGGGTGGCGCCGAAGTTCAGGCACATCGGCCTGCCGGACGAGTTCCTGCTCGCCGGCGCGCTGCCCACCCTGCACGACCGCTACGGCATCTCGGCCGAAGCCGTGTCCGCCAGCATCAAGGGCTGGCTCTAGGCCGGGCCGCACGACCGGCGAAACCGTTCCGACGACCGGCACCATGGTGCCGGAACAGGCATCGCGCGGAGTGCCTGGCAGACCCCGATCCGATCTCCCGCGCGACCCCACGACCAATAACGCGACCCCAACGACCAATAACTGGAGGAAACGATGAAACGGTTACTTGCGGCGCTGGCAGTCGGCGCCACCCTCGTGGCAGCCCCGGCCTGGGCACAGCAGGTCCTGCGTCTCGCCCATAACGCGGCGCCGGGCAATCCCAAGTCGGAAGCGTCCCTGAAATTCGCCGAACTGGTGGCCGAGAAGACCGGGGGCCGCGTCAAGATCGAGGTCGGCGGCAGCGCCCAGTACGGCGACGACGTCGAGGCGCTGACCAACATGCGCCTGGGAACCCTGGCCTTCAGCGCCAACTCCCAGGGCTCGACCTCCGGCGTGGTCCCGCAGTTCGCGGTGCTGGGCCTGCCTTTCCTGTTCCAGGAACTGCCACAGGCCTGGAAGGTGCTGGACGGGCCGGTCGGCGAGCAGCTCGCCGCCGATGCCAAGGCGAAGGGGCTGGTCCTGCTCGCCCTCTGGGACAACGGCATTCGGCACACCAGCAACAACGTGCGCCCGATCGGGAAGCCCGCGGACCTGGCCGGCATCAAGGTCCGCACGCCGCCCGATCCCATGACGGTGGACATCTTCAAGGCGCTCGGCGCCAACCCGACGCCGATGGCCTTCTCCGAACTGTACATAGCGCTCCAGCAGGGCGTGGTGGACGGCCAGGAGAACCCGCTGATGAACATCTGGTCCTCGAAGCTGCACGAGGTCCAGAAGTTCATCTCCCTGACCGCCCACAAGTACGAGGCGACGCCGCTGTTCGCCAGCGCGGTCGTCTTCGGCACCCTGCCCAAGGCCGACCAGCAGGCGGTGCTCGACGCCGCGGCCGAGGCGGGCAAGCTGAACCGGGAGCTGTCGCGGAAGGCGGACAGTGAACTGCGCGGCGAGATGGAGAAGGCCGGCGTCACGTTCAACGAAGTCGACCCGGCCGCCTTCGCCGAAGCGACGAAGCCCGTCTACGACAAGTGGCAGGCGCAGTTCCCGGACCTGGTGGCCCTGGTCCGGAAAGAAGCCGCCGCGGCGAAGCAGTGATGGAAGTCCTCCATGAACGGGAGATGACGGGGGCGGGATTGCCCGCCTCCATCATCCAGGGGGCGGACACGGTCATCGCCGTCGCCGCCACCGTCATCGCCATCGGGGCACTGGTATCCCTGTTCCTGTCGCTCATGGCCGAGGTCGTCGTCCGCTACCTGACGACCCAGGGGCTGGGATGGCCGTCGGAGATGCCGAACATCCTTTTTCCATGGCTGGTCATGGCCGGGATCGTCCTGGCGGCGCAACGCGGGGCGCACATCTCCGTCACGCTGATCCTGGACATGCTGGGGCGCCGGGGAGCCCGCCTGCTGCTGCTGGGAATGCAGGTCGTCGTGGCGGCCACCTTCTTCTACCTGGCCTATATCGGCCTCGCCGTCATCGAGATCACCGGGAGCGAGGTGTACCCGGTCACGGGGATCTCCGCGCGCTGGGCCTATCTCTCGCTCATCGTCGGGTTCATCGGCGTCGGCTTGACCGCCGTCACCACCTTCGGGCGCCTTCTCCTGGTCGAGGACCCGCGCTCGGTACGGGCCCACATCGCGGAGGAAGAACTATGACACTGGTTATGGTCGCGGTCTTCGCCGTCCTGCTGCTGCTGGCGTTCCCGGTCGGCTACGCCCTGGTCATCAGCTCCGGCGCCGCCGTGATGACGCTCGGCGCCGTTCCGACCGTCATCGCCGTCGTGAAGCTGTTCCAGCCGACCCAGAGCTTCCCGCTGCTCGCCATCCCGTTCTTCATCCTGTCCGGCGCCCTCATGATGAGCGGGACGCTCGGCCAGAAGCTGGTCCGCTTCGCGGCCACGCTGGTCGGGCGTTTCCCCGGCGGCCTGACGCAGGTCACGGTGGTCGGCTCCACCATCTTCGGCGGGGTCTCGGGCTCGGCGGTCGCCGAGGCCTCGGCGCTGGGAACCATGCTGATCCCCTGGCAGAAGCGCGAAGGCTATCCGGCCGCCTTCGGCGCCGCCACGACCGCGTCCTCCGCCGTGATCGCGGGACTGATCCCGCCCTCGATCCCGCTGATCCTCTTCGCCGCGGTCTCCAACGCGTCGATCGCCTCGCTGTTCCTGGCCGGCATCCTGCCGGGCCTGCTTCTGGCCTTCGGCATGATGCTGGTCTGCTACGTCAGCGGACGCGTCCGGAAATTCCCGCTGCTGACCGAGCGGATCACCGGCCGGGACATCCTGGGCGCCTTCTTCACGGCGCTGCCGGCACTGCTGATGCCGGTGTTCATCCTGGTCCTGCTGCGCTTCGGCATCGCGACCCCGACCGAGGTCAGCGTGATCGCGGTGGCCTACGCCCTGCTGGTCAGCCTGCTGATCTACCGCGACCTGACGATCGGGCGGGTTTACGGCGCCCTGGTCGGGACGGTCGTCACCACGGGCGTCGTCATGCTGGTCATCGCCGCGTCCAACCTGGTCGGCTACGTGCTGATCACGGAGGCCATCCCGAACGCGGTGGCGCAGTATGCCCAGAACGTCCTGCAGGATTGGTGGCTGATCATCCTGGCCATGAACGTGATCATGCTCGTGGTCGGCATGTTCCTGGACCTTCCGGCGGCGATCCTGCTGCTGGGGCCGACCTTCGTCGCCGTCGGCTCGGCGATCGGCATGGACGTCATCCAGCTCGGCATCATGATGGCGGTCAATCTCAGCATCGGCCTGTTCACGCCGCCGATCGGGACGACGCTGTTCATCTCGGCCGCGATAGCGCGCGAGCCGATCGGCGCCATCGTCCGGGAACTCTGGCCCTTCTACCTCGTGGCCCTCGTGGTCCTGGGCCTGGTGTCCTACGTGCCGGCCTTCACGCTGTACTGACGCCGGAAGGCGCCGGATCCGAAACTCTGACAAGAAACCAACCGGGAGGGTTCGACATGACGACCATAGGATTCATCGGCCTCGGGTCCATGGGCCTGCCCATGGCCACCAACCTGCTGAAGGCGGGCCACCGCGTCCGCGGGTTCGACCTTCGGGCGGAGTCCGTCTCCGCCCTGGAGCGGGCCGGCGGCGCCGGCGCCGGCACGGCGGCGGAGGCGGCGCGGGGCGCCGACGCCCTTGTCCTGATGGTCGTGAACGCGGCTCAGGCCGAGACGGTGCTGTTCGCCGACGGCGCGCTGGACGGTGTGGCACCGGACGGGATCGTCGTCCTGATGGCGACCTGCCCGCCGGGCGAGGTGGCCGGCCTTGCCCGGCGCGTCGAGGAGACGGGACGGAGTTTCGTCGACTCCCCCGTCTCGGGCGGCGTCGTCGGCGCCGTGGGGGCGACGCTGACGATCATGGCGGCGGCGCGCCGGCCGGTGTTCGAGAAGGCCAGGCCCATCCTCGAGGCGCTCGGCGACAAGGTCCACCATGTCGGCGAGGAGCCGGGGCAGGGGGCGACGGTCAAGACCGTCAACCAGCTGCTCTGCGGCGTCCACATCGCCGTGGTCGCGGAAGCCTTCGCGCTGGCCGTCCGGAAGGGAGTCGACCTGAACATCCTGCTGAAGATCATGGGCGGATCCTCGGCATCGAGCTGGATGCTGAAGGACCGCGGTCCGCGCATGCTCGAGGCCGATCCGGAAATCACGAGCGCCGTCGACATCTTCGTCAAGGATCTCGGGATCGTTCTGGAGGCGGGCCGCGACGCCAAGGTGGCGCTGCCGCTGGCGGCCGTCGCCCACCAGCTGTTCCTCGCCACGTCCGGGCGCGGCGAGGGCGGTGCCGACGACAGCCAAGTGATCCGCACATACCATGCGATGAACGGAACCGGCGGTTCCCGGTAGCCGCACGCCGCCCCCGCGAGCCCCACGGCCCCATCCGCCCCGATGAGCCGGCCGCGCCGCAGCCCAGAAAGGCCAGACCATGTCCGAGACTATCGTCTTCCTTGATCATGAAACCCTCGGTCCCGAGGTGACGATGCGCCGCCCCTCCTTCAGCCATGGCTGGGAGGTCCACGGCAAGACCACTGCCGACCAGGTGCTCGAACGCGCCCGCGAGGCGAGCATCCTGATCGTCAACAAGGTCCCCCTGCGGGAGCCGGTGCTGGATCAACTCCCGAACCTCAAGTTCGTCGCGGTGGCGGCGACCGGTACCGACAATGTCGACCTGGCCGCCTGCCGCCGGCGCGGGATTCCGGTCTCCAACGTGCAGGCCTACGCGGTCCACACGGTCCCGGAGCATACCTTCTCCCTCATCCTCGCGCTCCGCCGGTCCCTGATGGCGTATCGCGAGTCCGTGGCGTCCGGAGCGTGGCAGCGCGCGGCCCAGTTCACCCTGCTCGACCATCCGATCCGGGATCTCCACGGCTCCACGCTCGGCATCGTCGGCGAAGGCGCGATCGGCCAGGCGGTCGCCGCACTCGGCCGGGCCTTCGGCATGCAGGTGCTGTTCTCGGCGCACAAGGGCAGCACCGGCATGGGGCCGCTCTACACGCCGTTCGAGGAGGTCCTGGAGCGAAGCGACGTGCTGACCCTCCATTGCCCGCTCACTCCGCAGACGCGGGATCTGCTGGGCGCGGCCGAGTTCTCCCGGATGCGGCGCCGGCCCATCGTCGTGAACACGGCGCGCGGCGGGCTGATCGTCGAGGCGGACCTGGTGCAGGCGCTGGAGAGCGGCCAGATCGCCGGCGCCGCCGTCGACGCCGTGTCGGTCGAACCTCCCCCGCCGGACCATCCGTTCATGCGGCTGGCGAAGCGGCCCGACTTCATCCTGACGCCGCATGTCGGCTGGGCGAGCCGGGAAGCCCGGCAGGAGGTCGCCGACCAGGTCACCGCCTGCATCGAAGCCTTCGTCGCCGGCCAGCCCCGGAACCTGGTCACGTGAGCGATCCGTCACCGAACAGCCAAGAAGGACCCGCCGCCATGACCAGCGTCGATCCCCGCCTGATGGCCAACGCGATCCGCTTTCTGTCCATGGACGCGATCGAGCGTGCCGGCGAGGGCCATCCCGGCACCCCGCTCGGGGCCGCCGACATCACCACGGCACTCTTCACGCGCCACCTCAAGTTCAACGCGCGCGACCCGCTCTGGTTCGACCGCGACCGCTTCGTGCAGTCGAACGGCCACGGCTCCATGCTCCTCTATTCGCTGCTCTACCTGACCGGCTACGGGAAGATCGGCCTGGACGAGATCAAGCGTTTCCGCGTCCTCGGGTCCCACTGCGCCGGCCACCCGGAATACGACCCGGCCGCGGGCATCGAGGTCACGACCGGCCTGCTCGGCCAGGGCATCGCCAACGCCGCCGGCATGGCCCTGGCCGAAGCCATCCTGAACCGGTGGTTCGGCCCGGGCATCGTGGACCATCATACCTACGCGCTGGTCGGCGACGGCTGCCTCCACGAGGGCGTCGGCCAGGAGGTCGTCTCGCTGGCCGGGCACCTGCGGCTCGGCAAGCTGACTTTCCTGTGGGACGACAACCGGATCACCGACGACGGCGCTATCGATCTCGCCCTTTCCGACGACATGGCCGCACGCTTCCGCGCCAGCAACTGGCATGTCCAGGAGGTCGACGGGCATGATCCGGAGGCGGTATCCTCCGCGATCGCCCGGGCCAAGGCGGATCCCCGGCCGTCGATGATCGCCTGCGCCACCACGATCGGGCGGGGAATACCCCGGGTCCAGGGACAGCGGGCCGCCCACGGTGGCCGTGTCTTCAAGGAGGACACCGATGCCGCAAGGCAGCATCTCGGGTGGCCCCATGCGCCGTTCGAGATCCCCGACGCCATACTGTCGGCCTGGCGGGAAGCCGGGCGCCGGAGCGAGCCCGAGTACGAGGCGTGGCAGGGCCGCGTCGCGGCCCTGGACCCGCAAAAGCGCCGCGACTTCGACCGCCTCCGCGAGGGGCGCCTGCCGGACGGCTGGGAGACGGCCTTGCTGGACTACAAGCGGCGGGCCGCGGAGACCCGGCACGTCGACCACGGCTACAAGATCTCGGGCGACATCGTCGACCTCCTGGCCGAGGCGATTCCCGAACTGGTATCGGGGGCGCCCGACCTCGAAGGCGCCACCCTGCACAAGCGGCGGCTTTCCGCCTTCACCGCGGACGACCGGAGCGGCCGCTACGTCCATTACGGCGTGCGCGAGCACGTGATGGCCTCGATGCTGAACGGCATGGCGTCCCATGGCGGGGTGGTGCCGGTCGGGGTGACCTACCTGGTCTTCTCGGACTACAACCGCGCGCCCATGCGCATGTCGGCATTGATGGGCCTGCCGGTGAAGTATGTCTTCAGCCACGACTCCATCGGCGTCGGCACCAACGGGCCGACCCACCAGCCGGTGGAGTTCCTCGCCTCGTTCCGCGCGATGCCCAACATGCTGGTGCTGCGCCCCGCGGACGCCGTCGAGGCGGTCGAGTGCTGGGAGATCGCCATGAACCATCGCACGGGTCCCTGCTCGCTGATGTTCCCGCGCCAGCCGCTCGAAGCGGTGCGCACCGACGGATCGGACGAGAACCGGTCGAGCCGGGGCGCCTATGTCCTCGCCGAAGCCGAGGGCGGCGCCCGGCGGGCGACGATCCTGGCGACCGGCTCGGAGGTGTCCATCGCCCTGAAGGCCCGCGCGGCGCTCCAGGCCGAGGGTATCCCGACAGCGGTGGTCTCGATGCCGTGCTGGGAGCTGTTCGACCTGCAGGACGCGGCCTACCGGACCCGGGTCATCGATCGCGGCACGGTGCGGGTGGCCGTCGAGGCGGCCGTGCGCCAGGGCTGGGACCGGTATGTCGGCGAGGATGGCGGGTTCGTGGGCATGGACGGCTTCGGTGCCTCCGGCTCCGTGCCGGACCTTTACGACCATTTCGGCATCACGCCGGAGCGGGTCGCGGCCGAGGTCAGGGCACGACTATAGCGGGGGCGGCGCGAAGCTGCGGGACTTCCGCAAGGCGACCCGGCTTCGGCGCACGACCTGTTCGGCGTTCATACAGGGTCCGGCGGATAGCCATCCTCGTGCGGCAATAGGGCCGGACTTCGAA
Source organism: Skermanella mucosa (assembly GCF_016765655.2). Taxonomy (NCBI): domain Bacteria; kingdom Pseudomonadati; phylum Pseudomonadota; class Alphaproteobacteria; order Rhodospirillales; family Azospirillaceae; genus Skermanella; species Skermanella mucosa. The sequence goes on along the minus strand of NZ_CP086107.1, from coordinate 340,619 downwards.
ATCGTCGCTGCACAGCTGTTCATTGCTCAACAGACACTCAGCTCACGAACAGACCGGGCACCCGCGGTCCGAGGAGTCACGCATCCCGGGCCGGTGCCGGAGCCCGGCTTGGGCGCTTTGGCGGTATCGGGCCACGATCGCGCTGGCGAGCGCTCGCGTTGCGGCGCGGACCTCCATCGCGGACCGGCTCGATCCGGATCTCGCCGTCGTCGCCGTCCCGCCCGTCCGGCCCGGATGGCTTGCGCCGGATCGCCGCGACGAAACGGGCGGCCGCGCTGCTGGTCACCTCGAACTCGGTTTCGCGGTCAAACACGCGGATGCGGCCGATCTCCTTGCGGGTCACGTGCCCCCGACGGCACAGGAACGGCAGCAGCCAACGCGGGTCGGCATTGCCTGCCCGGCCGATGTTGATCCGGAACCGTGCATAATCGCCATTGCCACCGCCCTCTTCCGGTCGCTCGGACCGGTCGCGTCGATCCCCGCCGTCAGCGCCCGCCGAGAGCTCCTCGGCGGCGGGCAGCGGCGCGCGTAGCGCACGTACCAGGGCGGCCGCGATGCGCTCGGGATCGCGTTCCGCCAACAGGGTCCTGGCCACGGCGAGATCGTCTTCCGACACGTCCTCGGCGGCGAGGGATATCGCTTCGCGCTCCAGCCGCTCGCGGTCGCGTGCCAGCACCTCCTCGGCGGCCGGCGGGGCGGACCAGGCGGCTTGCACACCAGCATCCCTGAGGAGGCGTTCGGCGGCCCGGCGTCGCGTGTGCGGCACGAGCAGGACGCAGGTTCCCTTGCGGCCGGCCCGGCCCGTGCGCCCGCTTCGATGCAGCAGCGTCGCCGGGTCGCGCGGCAGGTCGGCGTGAACCACCAAGCCAAGGTCCGGCAGGTCGATGCCGCGCGCCGCCACGTCGGTCGCCACGCAGACCCGCGCCCGGCCATCGCGCAGCGACTGCAGCGCCCGGGTGCGTTCCGCCTGGCCGAGTTCCCCCGACAAAGCCACGGCCGAGAAGCCCCGCTCCAGCAGATTGCCCTGAAGCCGCGCCACCGCCTCACGGGTAGCGCAGAACACCAGCGTGCCTCGGGCCTCGAAATAGCGCAGCACGTTGACCAGGGCGCGCTCGGTTTCCAGCGGTGCCGCGAGCATGGCACGGTACTCGATGTCACCGTGCGGCTCGCCGCCCGCGGTCGCCTCGATCCGCAACGCGTTGCGCTGGTAGCGCTTGGCCAGGGCTGCGATGCCCCGCGGGACGGTGGCGGAGAACAGCAGGGTGCGGCGCTCCGGCGGCGTCTCGTCGAGAATAGCCTCGAGGTCCTCGCGGAAGCCGAGGTCCAGCATCTCGTCGGCCTCGTCGAGCACCACTACCCGCAAAGCGGTTGCATCCAGGCCGTCCCGCTCCAGGTGATCGCGCAGCCGTCCCGGTGTTCCGACCACCACGTCGGCGCCGTCGGCCAGGGCGCGACGTTCCCGGCGCATGTCGGTGCCTCCGACGCAGGTGACGATCCGGAACCCGAGCCGGGCATACAGCCATTCCAGTTCGCCGCCGACCTGCAACGCCAATTCCCGTGTCGGCGCAATCACCAGCATGCGGGGCGGACGGGATCTTCCGTCGCCCCTGTCCGCTTCGAGGAGATCCGGGGCCGCGCCCAGGCCGTAGGCGACTGTCTTGCCCGAACCGGTCTGGGCCGAGACCAGCAGGTCGCGCCCAAGGACCTCCGGCTGCAGCACGGCGGCCTGCACCGCCGTCGGCTCGGCATAGCCACGCGCGGACAGGGCTTCCAGCAACGCGGGGTCGAGAGATGGGAATGGCATAGCGGGCAGATGAGCTCCAGATAGGGTGATCGACAGATATCCGTGTCACGCTTCAGGCTAGTCAAGAAAGGACCGGGACTGCTCGTCACACAGGACGGCGGCCAGTCCAACAGCGCGATGGCCAACCGATCGCGGTGATGCGCAAAAGAATGCGGCAGCGGCAGTTCGGTATGAAACCGTGCAAACACGCGACCAGGGACTGGCCGGCTGCCGCCCCATGGCCAATGCGCCGGGATGGTCGGCCAGGCATGCTGGTCGAGGTTCAGGTTCTGAGCGCCGCCACACGCTTTCGAAAAGCCGCTGCATCAACCTCATTCTCGAACCAGATCGTCAGGGTGCCGAAATCCATGTAGTACCGGCCGGTGTTCACGAGGTCGAGCAGGTTGCGAATCCGCTGCAGGAGCCACTCGTAGTCGTCGCTCCAGTACGCATGGTTCAGCAGGAAGCCGAAGCCGACCTCGAACGCCTTGCCGCCGTTTGCGGTATCGGCAAGAGAGTTGGATATCCTGCTGGCGATCAGGCGGTCCCGCTCCCGTCGCATCCATTTCAGGTGGCACCAGAGAGTGTTGGAACGCCCCCGTTCAGTACCCGCCTCGCAGAGGCCGCGATCGCCGACGAGCCATTCCAGGGTGCGCTCGCACTCCTCCCCGATGATCATGATCTCGCGTTCCGTATAGGCCGACCCCGCGTGGATTTCATCGCCGAACAGGTCCATCGAAAGCCGTCCAGCCTGAGGGCATCGGCCGTCCTCCGGGTCCCAGCAATAGATTCCCAGAGCTTTGACCCGCATCGCTTCCAAGGCGACAGGATGCACCATCCCGCTTCGGTTCTCCAAGGCAACAGGCAAATCAAACGCCGACATGGCGTTCCTCCTCTGAAAACAGCTCGGTCCTATGTTGGAGGTCTAGCCTTCAAGAAGCCGCTTTCCGGATCGCGGAACACGGTACCTTCCGTCAGGGCGATCTGAATGGCCTCATGGTCGGCCACCAACACTTTGCCCCAGTCGTCCGTCGTTACGTACGGGATCGCTTCATCGCTTGCCCTGACTGGCATCCCTGCGAGCCCGACCAGACAGGCAAGTCGTCGAGCTATCTCACTCTTCCCGTTCATCTGATCTGGCATGGGATTCCCCATTGCGAATGGCTGAATGGCATTGTGCGCCGCACCTGATCGGGGAGGCGTAACAGGCAGAACGCGGAAGTGTTGCAGATATATGAATCTCTTCGGTACCGTTATTGTCCAAAAATTACAATTAAATGATTCGGCAAGATTACGGCTTACTATTTCGGTTCCTTTACTTAAATTTATACTGCATGCTCGGGACGCTTGAAGCGGCGTTTCGAGCAGACCTCCGGAAGATGCTCATTGAGAGTTTATTCGCAGACGAGGTGTACCACCCTGTGTCGACCGGGACGAATTGCCCCGTTCCTACCCAAACATGCTGATCCGCGCCGGCTTCTCCGGAGGTCATTTCGCTTGAGTCACGCCGTCAGTGCGAGTGTCGCGTCCACAGCAGATATGTTCGGCGCCTCGGAGATCTTCCCTGAAACCTTACGCGAACGAGAGCGGGTAACGGGAGCGGCAACGCGCTGCGGGGCGTCGGGAGATCCGGATGTCCATGATGGCGTCGGAACGGAAATGCCGCACTTGGCCGGATCACGGGGGCGCGTCTCCGGCTTTCCGGACGGAGTAATGGATGGGCTTGAAGCTGCCGCCGTTGCTCGCCGGCGCCGAACAGGCCGTGAGGCCGATCACCAGATCCATCCGCGCCCTGAAGACGATGCGGTCCCCCGCCTTGCTCAGGGGCGGCAGCACCTTGAACCGGCCGGTCTCGCCGTCCACCGGCACGTTCATGAAACAGTTGAACGCGACGGGGATGGCGTCTTCCCCGATCCCGTAGGGACGCAAGGCCCCGGCGAGGTTGCCATGGCACCCCGGGTGCGGCGGCTCGTTCTCGTAGCAGAGCCGGAAAGTCGCTTCGCTGCACGGGGTCAGCAGGAAATCGTGGCGTCCCACGGTATCCTCGACGATGTCGAGCATCACGTTCGAACGGTTCGAATAGAGCTTGTCGCCCGTCGTCAGGTAGATCCGCTCGGCGTAATCGAGGGTCCTGCCCGAGGAGATCATTTCGCGGGTGTCCGCCCGGGAAACGGCGAGAAGGTCGGCGACCTGGCCGCCTTCCGGATCGATCACCGCCAGCGTATCGCCGGCATCCAGTTCGAACGCCACGCCGCTGCGCGGCGGGATGGCGACGATGGTTCCGCGCGCCTCAGGCATCTTGTTTCCCCAGGAAGGATTGCAGGGTATCGAGCGGGCGGGGACGGGCTGCCGGGGCGGGCTTCCGGCTGTAGGGGCAGGCCCAGTCCGGCTCGATGATCCGGCCGCTGTATTGCCTTGCCTCCGAACTCTCGCCATGCCGGGCAAGCATCGGATTGACGTCGCCCGCGAGCTTCACGTCGCGGTCGAGGATGGCCGCGCGCAGCTTCTCATAGCGGTCCTGGTCGCGCAGCATCTGGAACTGGTCATGCAGGTTGAAGATCATGGCCGGATGGCGGAAGCGGCGCGCCGGCCGGCTGGCCCGGGGATGGAGTCCGACGACGAAGAAGGCCTGTCCGCCGAAGCTGAGCGCGAAATGGGGGTCGTTCGGGTCGGCGCTCACCCGGGGATCGTGGCGCTGGCCCTGCCAGGCGTCCTTGTCGGTCAGGGACTGGACGCGGTCCCACAGGTTGCGCTCGAAATCCTCCTCGGCGAGCCCGGCCGGCCCCTGGAAAACGACGGCGAAACTGGTGAAGAGCGTGGGATCCTGGGTGTACTCCCAGGCGAAGCGCATCAGTCTCTCCTGGATCGCGACGTCGTCCCAGGAACTCTCGATGCTCCGTGCGGTATAGACCGTCATTCTTCCCTTCTGGACGGCCGACTTCGCTCCGACGCAGGGAAAACCCTGGTCCAGGATGAACTCCCTGATGTCCGCCTCCGGGGTGAATTGTTCGCCGTTCGTCTCCGCGCTTGCGTCCGCCAACTTCAGGGTCCTTGATGGTGAGCCACGTAAACCCCTGCGTTCCCGGAAAGTTCCGCGAGGAGGGGCGGCTCAGGACCAGTCGATCGAGAAACGGCAGGCCGGGTCGCCGCAGGCCTCGCAGCCCGTCTCGTCGACGCGGACATCGTGCGAGACAAGCACCTCGAACAGCCGGCGGAACACCGCGGCGTGCCACGAGCAGACGGGAGCCGGCGCATGCTCGCCCGCGCAGAGCGGGTTGTTCCTGATCTCCAGCAGCAGCGGCGGTCCGCCGCGGGCCGAAAACCGTCCGGAGCCGGCGAAGGTCCAGGCATGGGCCCTGATCGCGCCCACCAGCAGCGATGCGGAAAGCGATGCCGGCAGCAGCTTCAGGATGGCCTGCGCCGGTCCGGGAATGCGGGCCGCCAGCAGGTAGTCCGCCGTCAGGCGGCCGGCCTCGGCCAGCACCAGGGAGGCCTGTCCCGGCGGCAGCCCCGCGCGCAAGGCCCGGTGCAGGCCCGCCGCCAGGCGTTCGTCGACCATCGCCGCCGGCGGGTCGGCAAGCCACCCGGTGACGCCGGCCCCGGCGAAGACTTGCGGCGCCATCCCGTCGAACCCCTTCCGCGTCAGCGCCGGCACGAGCTGGATGACCGCGTTAGGCCCGATGGTCGCCGCCTGTCCCATCCATGTCCTCCATCTGCTCCGTGCCGCCGCCGCAAGCCATCACCGCCCCTTTCGCCGTTCCCTTCGCCGCCCTGGCCTTCGCGCTCCGTTCCGCGCTGGATTCCCATTCGGCCGCCTCGATCGGCGGGCTGGTGCGGCTTCGGTCGAAATGGAAGTCCACGCTCTTCTTCGACTGCGGCCCCCAGTAGCCGACCTTGCCCAGATCGTAGAACTTGCGCTCGAACCCGGACTTGAGGAACGCCTTGAGGCAGCCGAACAGGTACCGCCGCCGTTGCCCCGTGCCCGACCACGGGTACGAGAACAAAGCCTTCCGCATGTAGAAGCGCCGGTAATTGTTCATGACCCGGTCGAGAAGTTCCGTCCGGTCCATCGCCTCCGGCTTGATGATCGGCGTCACGAAATTGTACTTCTCGAAATCGAAGATCTCGACCTTGTCCCGCAGCTCCTGGAACAGCGCCGTGAAGGGCCAGGGGGTGTACATCGCCCAGTTCGCCAGATCAGGCTTCCAGTCCAGGGCCATCCGGTAGGTTTCTTCGAGCGTTTCCGCCGTTTCGTTCTCGAGGCCGACGATGAACTGGGCTTCCACGACGATCCCGGCTTCCCGCAGCAGGCGGATCGCCTTCTTGTTGTCGGCGACCTTGGTCTCCTTGTGGAACCGGTCGAGCTTCATCTGCGCCGCCGCCTCCGTACCCAGCGACACGTGGATGAGGCCCGCCTCGCGGTAGAGCGGCAGGAACTCCTCGTCGCGCAGGATGTCGGTCACCCGC